>NZ_AHMO02000008.1:542083-849166 GCF_000243715.2 Leptospira broomii serovar Hurstbridge str. 5399 | reverse complement strand
GAGAATGGATTAGTCGTAACCTCCGACTCGCGTCGCAGTAGTACTGTTAAGCAACTAAAACCTTCAGCAAAAACTCGCTTCAACAGTAAATTTCCTCATATCAATATTTTCTACCATACAGAACTAACGAAATCGCTTCTTAGAAATCTGTATCCTAAAGATTGTCCTAGCTGTAATGTTTCTCTTTCTAAAGATGTTTCTACGAGGGAGAATGTAATTCGATGCCCAAAATGCAAGTATCAGATTTCTAGGACTTCTGGGACACCCTTAGAGCATTTAAAAATTCCATTGTGGACCTTCAGCTATGTATTATTAGAAGCGATTCATAGATTTCCATTAGGATTATCTGCGTCGGAGATACAACGTAGGTTAGGGATTTCTAGTAGAACCTCAACTCTATTAAAGAGGAGACTACAGGTATTTTTAAGTGATCTTATACCATCAATTAAAGATGAGATGGTTAAAGATATTAAGAAAGCTTGGAGAGGTAAAAATTTGCCAGAAAATGGCGATTTAAGACCTTTTATCGAAGGTAAGCCAGTAGTAAGCATTGATACACTTGCTTTGTTTTCTGCTAGTCAAAGAGCCAATGGTTTTCGGAAAAGATTTAAGCATAAAGGTCAAACAGCAAGTATCTATTTGTCAGATGCCGTAGCAAAACAAAAGGGAGTTTATCAGATCGGGACCTTAGCATTAACCCAAGCTATTAAAGGTGGTCCAGTAATATTCGATTCTATTCCAGATCAAAAACAGAGAACTGTACAGCCTTTCTTAGATTATTTACCTAAGAATACAGTTACTTTTGGTGATGAAGGTTTTCCCTATTTAGAAAGAAATAATGTTAACTATCGCCAGGTGAATCATTCTTTAAGAGCGGTCGATAGTAAAAGGAATGTTTGGGGTAGAAATAGATGGTCTACAGAGGCAGGGGTAAATAACCAGTGCGCCGAAGGAAATCAAAGATCTATCAAGTATTCATTTTTAGCTTCTTACAGTTATTTTAAGCCATCAAATTCTATATTATATTTAAATGAATATTCTGCTTTAAAGGGAATTCGGGTATATGGTTTAGAGAAATTAAATAGTAAAAATCTAAAATTACTGCGAAATGTAAGTAGTAGATCACGACTAAAATTGAAGCGCTGTCCGACAAAAGCTTTACGAAAGCTAGCTGTTCATTATTGGTATCTTGAAATTCGTCCACCAATATTTTTTTGAGAGAGGATCTAGGAGTTTCAGTCCAAGCTTCTCTCTCTTCTAAAGCTTGCAGAAATATTGCGACAAGATCGTCGAAATCCATTTTTCCCTGATCTTTCTTGAACTTCGCATATTCCTCCCGTAATATCGGTAACCAATCTTTTGGAAATTCCTCCGGAAGCACCGAGACATTAGTAAGTAGCTCGTAAGGAATTCCGCCGATCAAAGAGGGATCTTTCCGAAACCAGTTTCGAAAAAATCCGTTACGTTCGGACGGTAGTAAGATTCCAGGCATACGTCTTTGAAAATCCGGGTGATGCCGGGCCAAAGACTGAAAACAAAAAGAGTGAAACGTATGAACTCGAACTCCTTTTTGTCCTGTATTGATCTGGATTCTGTGTTTGATTTCCCCGGCAGCTTTTCTCGTAAAGCTAAGTACAAGAATTTCTTGGGGAGCCGTTCCGTCCGAAATACACCTTTCTACAAAGCCGACCATCGTGCTGGTTTTTCCGGATCCTGCCGCGGCTATTACTTGAATGTATTGAGAGGAATCATTTATAATCTCTTCTTGAGCGGGATTGAATTTTGATCTTTGCATCCGAATATACGGGTAGACATTTTACGCTTATGCGTATCGGATTTTCTTTTGAGGGAATAAATCCTGCTCGAGTTCTCTTTTTGAAATCTATGGAACAAAACGGATATAATAGATTTCGCGATGTGACAATAAGCATGGATAATTAGAAAAATATAACTTAGGACGAAGCCTTGGAATCCCATTTCGAACATTGGTCGATCTTACATATTTTTATCTTATTTGGAACTTTTCTTTCTTTGGCATTTTTGATTTACGTCGCGAGGAGATACTCTAATAGCTCGGTTCCGAAGAGGCTAGGGCGGTTAATCGCTTCGATTCTGCTCCTTAATTACGCTGTCTATATAGCTTACAGAATCAGCTTGGGTTATTGGGAAATTCGATATGATCTTCCCATGGAATTTTGTGATTGGTCACTATTCGTTACTTGCGTAGCATTGTTTACTCGGAACAGAATGATGGCCGAACTTTCTTATTTTTGGGTCTTAGCAGGGTCGATCAACGGAGTTGTCACCCCCGATTTACGGGTATCGTTTCCGCATCTTTATTTTTTTATATTTTTTATCGCGCATTCCGGATTAGTTATCGGGGCATTGTACGCCGTATTCGGTCTAAAGCTATATCCAAGGAAATGGGCGGTTCCTCGGGTAATCCTTCTTTCACAACTATATTTTCTCTCCGCCCTTATAATCGACTTTTTGTTTAGGGCAAATTACGGTTATCTAATGGAAAAGCCGAACTCTCCATCTTTGATCGATCATTTGGGAGTCTGGCCTATTTATCTGATCAATATGCAACTCATCGGTTCGGTGCTGTTTTGTATTCTTTATCTTCCATTCTATTTTAAGAATAAAACAAACGAGCAACACTAATCCCGGCCAAATCCGATTTAGAACGTTTTGTCGGTAATCGGCTTTGAAAGAGTCGAGAACCGACTTTGTTTGAATCAGGGGTATCACATTATTCTTTTTTTATCTGCAATTCGATTTCCGATCCTTTCACTCCGATTTCCAGCAGCTTCTTGACGGCTGTGCAAATCAGAAGGGCTGAAATCGCTAAGCTTATAAAGAAAATTCCAATGCCGACCGGCGATCCCCAGCTATACCATTTGCTGAACATCTCGGCGTATTTCATTTCATCACTTTCTTCCATCATTGTTACCTCCTTTGGCATTCATCGTATTTTTAGTTCTTATTGATAGATTGAGAACTAAAACATTCCCTCTGGGCGCTTGCTTGATATAGTTAGATATATAAATAGTAATAAAATCTAACTATATCAAAATCAAACATATTTCGAAATGAGGTCAACTGTTTTTTATTAAGATTTACGGATTTTGTGAATCGAGAGAGGCAATAAATCGAAGCGACATTTCTCCTTAAAAAATAAAGGGTTGAGAAAACTTACGTGCAGCCGTCTTAATGAGGAATATTATCGTTGAAGTGCGATGAATCGAGAAATGGGTAAAAACGAATACATTCAGGCAATCGGGCAGGCCGTTCAGCTGTTTCAGGAAGCAACGGAGGCGTTTGACGACGCAGCTGCGGAAGTTCTAGGATTGAATCGGACGGATTTAAAATGCCTATCGATTATCTTTAAGAACGGATCGGTTTCAGCCAGTGAGATTGCAAGAATCACAGGTCTGACTCGAGGTGCGATGACCACAGCCTTAGATAGGATTGAGAAGGCTGGTTACGCCAAAAGAGTACCGGATCCGAACGATAGACGGGGAGTTCTTTTGGAACCAACGAAAAAGGGCGAAAATAATGTCGGAATGATATGGGGTCCGTTTTTTGAAGTGGGTAAAAGGCTGCTTTCAAAGTACACCGTTGACGAATTGAAAGTTATTCAACAATTCCTCATCGAATCTAGAGCGGCTCAATTCGAGCAGATGGATCAAGTCAAAAAATTGAAATTAGGCAAACGAACCTAAATCATTTTCGAGTTTTAAAAGTTCCTTTTCCAATCTGTTCAGGTATTTCATGTCGCCGCTCATTCCGTATAATTGCATCGCTCCTTGGTAGTACAATAGGATGGCTTCGGCCGTCTCGCGTATTTGTTCGAGCGTTGCCTTTTTCTTCTTTTGAATCCCTATTTCCGACAGGTAATTTTCGAAAAGCTTCTGCCATCGACGGATAAAGTCGGTTGTTAAGCGTCTAAATTCATCGTCTTCGTGAGTTTGATTGGCAAAGTTTGCAATCGGACAGCCGAATTGGTAGTGGGACTTAATTCCACGCTTTACGACTCGAATCCAAGATTTAATAAATTTTGAATATACTTTCTCCCTCCTCATAATTCTTTCGATAAGGGCAAGAATCGAAGCTTCCTGAAGAGACAGGTATGACTTTCCCAAATCCCTTTTGGAGGGGAAGTGGATATATAGAGTTTTCTTGAAAGAACCCGCAGTTTCTAGAATTTCATTGATTCCGGTATTAGGATATCCCTTTGCATAGAAAAGTCGCAAAGCCGCCGATATAATTCTGTCTCGCGCCGAACTATCGGTCGAAGGCGGGGAGGACGAGTTCGTTTTATCATGCATATGAAATTTCCTAACTAGAATATAAAACAGGTAGACAAATTTGTCTACCTGTTTTATATTCTCCTCAAGGGTAGACAGGTCGGTCTACTTGGATCGGAGGCATTTATGGAAACCCTAGAAATTCAGCGAGAAACAGACAATCTACGCACTCATACGTTTGATGTTCAGGTTCGTCGAGTAGATCTGGACGTAAACGGGCATGTAAACAACGGAACATACCAAAGCTATTTCGAGGAAGCGCGTACTGTGGCATTTTCAGAATCGGATGAAGATCGATTTTCAAAAACGGGATCGTCCGAGCTTCCGTCTGCTTTCGCATTCGTTTCTCTTGAATATAAAGCCGAACTAAGATATCCTAATTCCGCAAGAATCATAACCTTTTCACCGGAATTCAAGACGGACGAATTTGAGATCATCCAGGAGATGTACAGACTATCCGACAATGCGTTAGTGGCAATCGCTAGATTCAGATCCGTAAGTTCGGAACGGGAACGCCAATCCTACGGGTCGGAAGCGATTAAATACTTCGATCATAGTATCGATATTCGATGGACGGACATGAGTCCTGAAAATCATCCATTTCTTTCCGCTTTGCAGTATTATTTTGACGATGCGAGAATTAAGTCTTTCTGGAAGGTAGGAATCGATTTAAATAAAATGAATAAAGATGGGATTGGACCGGTAATTTATAAGGCAACCATTGAGTATTTCGATTCTCTTCATTTTCCCGAAACGATTTCCGTTCGAACTAGATTTGAAAGAGGTGAAAAGAATCGATTAGTTATCGTTCAGAATATTTTTAGGGAAAACGGCAAAGTCCATGTATGTCGCGGAAATTTTTACGGTCTTTTTATGAATCTCCACTCAAAGAGGCCTTATCGGTTTTCGGAAGAAGAATTTAATAAGTTTCTACTAAACGAGTAGGATTTCTGTAGGTTTGCTTATCGCGCCTTTATGCCTAGCTTAAGCGAATTCCCGAAAGATTTGCTTAATTGAAATAGGGTAAAATCTTCTGAAAATATCTTTCGATTCGGATCCGGTTTAAAGGAAAAGTTACGTTATGTGGTCTTATCATTGAATCGGACCGCCAGTCGATTTAGATGGTATCGATTATTCTACGATTTGAAAAACGACTCGTCGATTTTTTTGTCTACCTTCCGGGGTATCGTTGGGCGAAATAGGTTGCGAGTCTCCATATCCTTTGATTTGCACTCGATCTTCAGTGATTCCGTGTTTCATTTTAAGATATTCTGCGATTGCGTTCGCACGATTTTCGGAGAGAGTTTGGTTATCCGTTTTTTTGCCTACGTTGTCGGTATGCCCTTCCACAAGAATTTTTAAATTAGAATTTGATTTCAATAATTCGGCAAGTCGATTTAGTTCCGGTTCGGACTCTTTCGAAATTTCGAATTTTTTCGTTTCGAAAAATAAATTATTCAACTGAATTTGTCGGCCTACCGCTATGGAAGGCAATATGAATTCGACGGCGACTTTTTCCTGATCGGACGAACTTCCTAAATTTAAATTTCTAGATACGGTAAGAAATCCTTCCTTCTTGGCATAGAATCCGTATTTCTCGCCGTAAGGGAGTACTAGGCTGAAAGACCCGGTTTTAGGATCGCTTTTTGCAATACCTAGTTCCTTGAAGTTGGTTAAGGATTCGTAATGTATTTCGGCGGAAATCGGATTTCCGTTTTCATCAGACACTTTTCCGTTTACGACGACGACCGAATTCGGACGGAAATCTTTGGGTAGATACGCCATATATAGTTTGCCGTCTCTGCTGACATAAGCCCATTTACTATTTGCGGGGATGGAGAAAAAATTAACGCCTTTCAAATTTTCGGAAACTTCTATCGGCTTAGTCCATTGAGTCCAATCGCTCCCTACTCTCCGAGTCACATAAATGGAGATTCCTTGATGACCGTCGCTGGAAAAATAAAGAGTTCGATCGTCGCTTGCAAGAAAGGGAGCCATCTCTTCTTTTTCGGTATTGATCGAGCTTCCTAGACTCTGTCCAAACGAATAAGTTCCGTCTTCCTGTTGAAAGCTAATGTATAAATCGAGTTTTCCGACCGAATCTTCCCGTTGAACCGAGAAGATCATGACCCTACCGGAAGAAGATAATGTGGAACCGCCAAAAACTTCTTGAGAAGGGTTGCTACTTTTTCGATAGTTATTATAAAAGCCGGGAAAGTCTATGATTTTGGGAACTGACCAAGTACCGTTCTCGCGAAAGCTTTTATATAGAGGGACGCGTTTGGCCAAAGCCTCCCTTTTCTTCCGATGCTCCTTCTCTATCGTATCGAGTTTAGCGGAAATATTCGGGTCATTGTCGATATCTTGATATATTTCCTTTCTTTTATATTCCAATTCTTCATCTATTTTTTTTCTTTGTTCCTCTTCATCGTAGCTTCCAAAAACATAAAGTTCGTTTCCGCCGGGTAAAGCGGACAATACTGCGGACGGCATATCGTTATTTAAAGGGTAGGGCATTTCCTTTCCGTCTTTCCAGAAACCTTTTTCGTCCTTTTCCGCGTACCAAATTTTCTGAGTCCCGTGTCTTCCTTGGGGTCGAAATACTGTCCAGAATAAGTATCGACCATCGGGAGTGACTGTCGGGTTGATCGAATATTGATTTCGACTTACATAGTCAGGAATTTTCTTCAGAGTCCACGGATGAATGCCAGCATCTTCGTCAAAGGGAGATAAATCGAAACGCAACGGCATGCAATGCCGCTCCTTCATTTCACATAAAAGGCGAACGGTATGCTGTTGGTACTTTGAAAGTTCGGGACCGAGGTCGTTGGATTCGATTTGTATAAATTCTTCCCCGGAGTGGATGAGTTTTCCGAATTGAAGAAGCTTTCCTTCCACAATTTTCTCTTCCGCCAAGACGGGCAGAAAACTGGAAAAAAGAACGAAAGTATAGATACTCGATATCCGACACTTCATGCCATTTCCTCTTTGGGAATTTTATTTAGATCCGTTGTTCTGAAAAGAATTTCTTTGCCTTCAGGTTCGCGAAAAGCAATTTTGGGAAAGGCGAGCTGGTCCCGATTTAAGTGGCCAGTCATAGGTTATGGGGGGATGAATTAAGAACTAGTAGATTTTGGATTCAGATCGTCCGTCTAAATTTTACGTCAAAATGGCATAATTTAAAAAAGTCTTAGAACAGTTTTCTCAACTATTCAGAAAATGAAACGAAGTTAGTGGAGGGGAAATAAGAATCGAAAGAATTGCAAAGAGGCCTAGCTCTGAATTTCCGGAATTGCCGAATTGGATATGGTTGAATCAATCCGGCTCTTAAAATTCAAGATCGGAGGATTGCGAATCTCCGATGATCCTCATTCTAAAACCGTGAGGTAATTTATTCCAAACTGCGACGAACATTTTTTTCCAGATCATCGCTTTCGGTTTCCTCGCATTTGGTGTGATTTTCATGTCGCTTACCATTAACCGTTGATAGTATGTATGACGCGGAAAATCGTTAGGAATCACCCGTACTGATTCCGATTTCGGATTCGGAATTTCGGTTAGAGTGTCGAAAAAGGTGTTATGATTTTTCCGATTTTTTTCGTAACCGGTGGAATTCGCGCAAAACTTGGCCGCCTCCTGCTTTGCAGGACCAAGCTGCTTTGGGTTCGGGCAGTCACCCTCATCCCTTCGCACCGTTTTCCAGAGATGAAACTCGAGATCGTTAAACGCTCGGGACTGGCGCCCGACGCATCCTTGGCGGGATCATCAAAGTAGATTCAAGCGTACTCGAATGCGAATTTAATTTATTTCGAGTCACCTTCCGTTACTAGACGACAGCCCTCAGGAAATCCATGGAATCTTGCGGTTGCTTTGAATCGTCCGTTCGTCATGAAGAAAGATACGCTCAAAGAATTTTCGGTTTTATTCCATTCGTCGGGGGGATAAAAAACGGTCGCATATCGTTTGCAATACTGATCGTTGCCCTTGACGACAAAGAGACAAGAGCATCCTTCCTTTGCGGCAAACCTAGACTGTATCTGGGCCAATTCCCCCGGTACTAAGCGAAATAAAATTAGCAGATACAGGATGAGCGGCAGGATGGCAATTCCTATTAGGAAAATGGAAAGGACTTTCCGAATCCATTTCGATTTACGAAATCCGAAAAGATTCGGTCTCATTGAGTGCTTTCCTCGTTCTCCGAGATTGCCAAAAGGATTTTTTTAGCGAAATCTTTCATTGGAAATCTACCTAAGCGGTCGTTTCCAAATCTAACAATCACCAATTTCCTATCCGGATCAATGACTAAGGATTGTCCCCAGTGGCCCGATCCGAAGATAGAATTTCCGGATAGGAATTCGAATACCGGAATTTCAGGAGTTCCCCTCTTTCGATTCGAGTAAAGATGACCTCCCATTGACGGGATCGGTAAGTACGATAACGGAAACGGAAGTGCCGTTTCCTTAGGAAATGGACCTGAGGTCTCCCGCATCCAAGTTTCGGAAAAGATTCGTTTTCCTTTATGTAGTCCGTTGTGAATGTAGAGTTCCCCTATCCTCGCCAAATCTTTCGGCCTAAGATACGCATACGAAGAACCGACAGGAACTCCTTTGGAATCGGTTTCCCAAACATATTCTTTGATCTCCATTCTTTCAAAAAAAACTTTCGGAAATCCTCCTTCCCTTTCGTAGATCGAAGCGAGTACTGCGGAGAGAAGGTTGGAATCGCCGCTAGAATATTTTACGGCTAAACCAGGTCGAAAAGATTTCGTCGAAACGTAAGCGGCGTGATCGTCCGTGCCGATTCCGTAAAGCATTGCGAGGACATCCGATCTGAACGGATTCCATTCGTATCCTTCCTTCCAATCTCCTCCGCTGGCATGATAGAGAAGATCCTTTACTGTAAGCGTTTTTGGTAATATGGATTCCAATTCGGGTAGATAACCGGCGACGGGTAGCGATAGATCCAGTTTTCCTTCTAGAACGGCCATACCGGCAACCGTATTTAACAGAAATTTGGAAATCGACCAAAGAGGCTGCAGATGTTTAGGATCGAAGCCGTTACCGTATGCTTCCAAAACCGACTCACCATTCGATAAAACGTAGATCGCATTAGTTTGAACTCTGCCGTGAGTTTCCTCCGGGATATTGCGAACGGCTTCCGTAGCCGCCTCTTGAAACTTTATATTTTTAGTATATACTAGATTATATGAAGGGGACTCCGACGCTCCCCCGCAATGAACGCTAAAGAAAACTATCATTGCGAGTAGGGAAATAAGAATCCTTGAATTCATGATTTTTAATCGAATAAAGCGATAAAATCTGAACGATTTATTCTTCGGATTTCGCATTTTCCTGAGGCGTATTCAATATCAATGGCAAACTATCTTTTCCGGAAGGTACAATCATAAGTTTCGAGTTCGGATTTTCGAACGCTTTCAATTGCAGATATTGTTTAGTCAACTGAGAGGCGATCAATTTTTGAGCCTTCGCTTTTCCTTCTGCTTCTATGACCGTAGCTTTCGCTTTGGCTTCGGCATGAATAATCGTTATCTCGGCATCTTTCTTCGCGATGTTGATCTCGAATTTCATCTGTTCTTGTTCTTGCTCTTTCGTCAATTTTCCTTCGATAGCGGTTAAAATCGGTCGACTATATTCGATATCATCTATGATTACGTCGTCGATCTCTATATGCTTGCCTCTCAATTTCTCACCTAATGCCTGCCTGATATCCTGGGAAACTTTCGGAGTTTCCTTGGATATCCGAATCATACTGTACGCTGATAATGCGTTTCTTACCGAGGTCCTAAATTGCGGACGAACTACTTTTTCGTAGTAATCAGGTCCGATCTCGATTTGTAGATTATAGATTTCGGATGCGACCGGTCTCAGAATGACCGCCGCCACCACGTTGATGGTAAGATCGTCTCTGGTCAACACGTCGACTTTCTCTTTGTACGAGGTCCATTGGATCGGATAAAGATAAATATCGTTCCACGGTGCATACAAATAGAGTGCGTTTGTCAGAAGATCCTTTTGCAATCCGGATGTGAGAGGATGCCAACGGAGTCCGGCCTCTCCCGGGCGAATATTCGTAAAGCACCCGTAACTGGCAAAGATCGAAAGTAAGAGTGTCACGAAGGCGATCTTTTTTGCCCGTGACAATTTGTTAGGATTAAAGTTGGTTTGCATTGGAAAACTCCTAAAAAGCCGGACTTACGAATATTGGACCCGAATTTTGAAGGGAATGTTCCTAATAACTGGATAGGGAGACTCCGCACGCAAAAAACGATTGTCCTAAGAGAGGAAAGGATCGCTTCTTAGTCGCAGAACGGAAGAAGAATTTGAAGAAAGAGTTGGAAAACCTACCGAAAATTCGAACTAGATTCAGCGGGACTGTCGGTTCTGTCCTTATCCATAGAAATCCGGAACAATCTCGAATTTTGATAAGAGACATTCGATTACTAGTATCCGGTAGAAAAATTATTTCGGCGCAAGATTTCTATTACTCTTTAAGGTTCCGAAATCTTCAAGTAGTTGTGGGGGATAAGATCGAATTTGATGCAAGAATTCGACCCGATAAGAGAGGCGTCTCTTCCGAGAAGATTCGATTAAA
This sequence comes from Leptospira broomii serovar Hurstbridge str. 5399, assembly GCF_000243715.2. Classification (NCBI taxonomy): domain Bacteria; kingdom Pseudomonadati; phylum Spirochaetota; class Leptospiria; order Leptospirales; family Leptospiraceae; genus Leptospira; species Leptospira broomii. Next base: position 838,244 of record NZ_AHMO02000008.1, on the reverse strand, counting down.
TTATCCGACGAAAATATTTCGTAAGGGCGGGGAGATACATTCTCTCTTTCCGGGAAGCGAAGTTGAAGACGTTTGACTTCTCCGGAGAGCCTTCGATCCTGACTGAGGAGGCGGCTTTTGGAGACGATTAAATTTATATTGGATTTCTTTCTTCATTTGGAACATCATCTGGATATTTTAATCCAGTCGTACGGCATTTGGGTTTATCTGATTCTTTTTCTTATTATCTTTTGTGAAACCGGCTTGGTTGTGACGCCTTTCCTTCCCGGAGATAGTTTACTTTTCGCCGTCGGCGCCTTTGCTTCCAGAGGTTCTTTGGACCTGATTACGGTCATTTTACTCCTTATTATCGCCGCAATCCTGGGAGACACGGTCAACTACACGATCGGCAATCTCGCGGGAGAAAAAATCCTAGCTCGGAAAAAAATTCCGTTCCTAAATAAAAAGCATCTGGAAAAAGCCCACCTGTTCTACGAAGTATACGGCGGAAAAACGATCATCATCGCTCGCTTTATTCCGATCGTTCGAACATTCGCGCCTTTCGTCGCGGGCATCGGAAAAATGACCTACTCTAAATTTATTATATATAATATCGTCGGCGGAATTGCCTGGATTCTAATTTTCAGTATCGGCGGTTATTTATTCGGAAATCTTCCGTTTATCCAGCGGAATTTCAAGTTGGTGATTATCGGAATTATTATCGTTTCGATTTTACCGGCGGTCGTTGAATATATTAAGGAAAGAAGAAAAGGCAGACTGTCTTAAAACAATTCGGGCTTTTCTAAGGGAAAGACGATTCTGAAAACAGATCCTTCCCCCGGGGTTCCCGAGGATTCTAGGGTTCCTGAAATTTTTTTCGCCATTGCCTCCACGAGATTCAATCCTAGGGAAGTCCTTTTCTTTCTATCCGGATTGAAGCCTTGTCCGTCATCCTCTATCTTAAGTTCAGCTTCTTTGCGATTCGATGTCAGCGAAATTTGAATTCTGCCGGATCGTTTGGGGAAGGCGTGTCTAAAACAATTAGTAAGCAGTTCGTTAAAAGCCATACCGAGGTGAATCGTTCGGTCGATATCCAACGGGACTTCCTGCAAGTTACATATCACTTCGATTTTATCCTGGTCGAACAGAATCGAAGATTTAACGTTTTCCGTTAATTGTTCAATATATTCCCTAAGTGAAATAGAACCTAGACTGCGTGCAGAATATAAGTTCTCATGAATTAAAGCCATTGATCGGATTCTATTTTGGCAATCCTCAAAGATCGGAAGAAGCGAAGCTCCGTTTTCTTCCTCGGATAACCTCATTTTTGAAAACTCGAATAGGCTTTGAATAATGGCCAAGTTATTTTTCACGCGATGGTGTATCTCTCTGAGCATCACTTCTTTTTCACCGATCATTGCCTCTAATTCCTTTTGGATTTGCTTTTGATCGGTGATATCGATTGCGGCCGTAGTGATACCTTTGACGGTTCCATCGGGAAGCCTTAACGGCTCTACCGTTAAATCAAAATACGTGTCTTCGCCTCGGTATGGAAGAATTACCTCTCCGCGGAAGGGCTTGCCTGTCCTGATGACTTTCTCTTTTAATCTGGTAATCCGGTATGCGGTTTCTTTCGGGAAAATATCGTATTCGCCTTTACCGATAATCTTTTCTTCGGAATCTCCGAGGTTTGGATGAAATACCCAGGTATAGCGCAACTCTATGTCTTGGGAAAAAAACATCACTTTCGAGTTTTTTAGCGCAAGATGGAACATCTCGAAATTTTTCTTCAATGCATCCTTGGCTTCGTTCAGCTTACTTACGCTTTCCACCAGCATCGAGTTTGCCGTCAGTTTATCTTTAACGACGCCGATTAATTGTTCCGCTTCTCCGACCGCATCGGGCGCGTCCGGAATCAAAGGAGACACGTAGGATATCATTGCCACCCTTCGATCTCCCTGAGTTATGAAACCGATTCGAGAATCAACGCGCGTTAGTTTACCGTCAGCTCTGATTGCTTCGGCCTCCACTTGCACGATATCCGGGTAGGATCTAAAAGCATCCTTATATTTGATTATTGCGAATTCTCGAGCGGCCTCGGGTAAGACGATACTAATCGATTTTCCGATAACATCTTTTTTGCTAACGCCGTAAAATCTGAAAAAAGCCGAGTTCACGAAGAGTATCAATCCGTCAGGATCGGTAATTACGATCGCTTCTTTAGCCGATTCAAAGATCGATAAAGGAACTGAAGTGATCGGATTGCTCTCTTCTTTTGTTTGAGTTACGACTGGTTCCATTGATTGTTCATTAGACAGAAAGTACTTTCAAAGAACTCCATTCGGAACGAATCTTTATTTTGGGAGACTGCAATCCCTGATCCGATCGGTATATTTCACCATAGGCCGATCGGAATAGTTTCGAAATGGAGCGGGCTCAAGTTCCCTCGCTTTAGATGAATCTCCTCCGGTCCCTACCGGACTGATCCCTACTGGACCGAAATTTGTGGGAGGAAAAAAGCAACGAGGGAACTCATTCGCCTTAGTTAATATTCCGTCTTTTCGAGTTATCTTCACGACCTGTTCACCGAGTCGAAGGTAGATCGAGGACGAATCCGCAGACCATCGAAGTTGGTACGTGGGGATTTCCTTCCAATCCGATAAAAGATTCTCAGAATAACCTTTATCTAATGCGGACGATTGCCCGTTCGTGTCGGCGAGGATCAATTTCGGAGAGATGACCTCCAGACTTTCGTCGACTTTACCGATTAATAAAGCCGCCGTTCCTCCGTCCGGAGAAGGCACAAAATGTAATATAGTTTGTTCATTACTTAAGAACCGCCTCGGCTCGAAGGATCTGAATCCACGGGGAGACCAAACGGATGGGGTTCTAGAATTTCCTCCATATTCGTCGTTCACTCCCTGGATCCAAAAGAGTCTTGCAGTCGAGGAATGATAATAAACTGATCCGGGTAATGTCCAATGAGCCGCTTCATAACTATAGATGGGAGGTTCTCCCTTGGGATCCGGCGCGCCGGTTAAATCGTATATTCTGAATTTCGTTTTATAATTTCGTTTTTGACTCGTTCCGGCTAAAGGATTCCAGGAAAAACGTTCTTCGTACGTGACTTCAGTTTGTACTAGTTCCTTTCCGGTTTCGGACCATCCACGTTCGATTGCGAGTCCGGCGGGGCGCCAAAGCATACGAGAGCAAGAAGTAAAAAGGAAAGTTGATAAGAGGCAGGTTATTTGAATTAGATTCTTCCGTATCAATCGATTTGTTCCGTTCATACAGATATATTAAGAACGATTCTCTTCGGTGGAAGAAGTTTATGGATTTTAAGATAAATAAGTTCGCCGCACAGCCGTACGGCGAACCATCGTTAAATTAACGCCAGCCTTCGCCTTCTAACTCTATGTGATCAAGGTATAATCCCCCGGATCCCACAGAAGGAGCTCTCGTGTGGCCCTGAAACTGAGTATAAGTTACGTTCGAATTGAACGGCCAAATACCTTCGCTTTGGGTTACGGAGGATTGACATACGCTTAAACCGCCAGCCTTATTGTATGCGCAAGAAGAATGGAATGCAACGGCTCCATCGTCGTTACCCGGAAGAATCCAGGAAGATGCCCCTTGAATTCCCGAAAATCCTTTATAACCTGGAACTTGGTACAGAGTCACTCCTGCGGTGACATTATGGTTGTATGCACCACGAGCAGTTCCAACGATTAAGGCTTTATCCATGGCATTTCCGCCGAAACCGAAAGTGATTCCGTTCAGTGCTGAAGCCAATTCGGATCCACCCGATGCCGAAGCTAATGCGGTCACTTTCGTGATATGATAGCCTCTGCTTGCAGTGGTAGCTCCGAGATTGGAAAGCCAATATTCCGTTGCATAACAGCCTGCACTGTGGCACACGATTTTACAAGAATTGGATCCTTTGCAATACGTGTTTAGGCCGGTAGTCAGGTTGGTTTGGGCTCTGGCTGTGCCATACGTTCTAGGGTCGCTCGTTCCATCGTATCCAACGAAAATCTTCGCTCCGGATACCGAATTAGGAGCGGTTCCCCAGTAGTTGTTCACATCAGTTGGGCCGACGCCGTTGTGGTTTGAGCTCGATTTTCCGTGCACGAATATTGTATATGTTTGTGCCGAAAGGGAACCAGCAAACAACAATGCGAAAGCTAACCCCAATCCCATACTCTTCCAATTTTTCATCTTCACTATTCTCCGATCTTTTGAGAAATTCCTGAACAAGTGTTCGTGAATTTCTCGTGATACTACTATGTACTATGTTGTGCTATGCGTCAAGTGATTGGAGAGTTTTTTAACATAACAGTTAGAATGTAAAATAAATGGAAGGCGTTCAAAATTATTATAAAAAATTTATATGTAATGGTCGTTACAATTTACGTACTGTGTTCGGCACTATTTGTAACATTTGTTTTACTTTAAAAACAGAGTCTTCAATGATATTTCACTTATATTTTTTAGGGAAGGTCGCTACTCGTTTCTACTCGTATATAAAATTAATCCGTTAGGATTACTAAGCTCACCAATGTCCTCGGACAAAATAAAACGGTTGAGCGGAAAGACATCTCTGAACAAACAGTTAGGCCGAGAGTGGAAGGAAAAATTAATTCATGAAGAATAAAAAAAATTGGATCTATGCAGGATTGCTAATCGCAAGTCTATTGATTCTTTTTGTATTATGGGAAGAGGCGAAGGAAGAAGGACTCTTTCTTACCGAGAAAGAGAAAAAAGAAAAAGCGGAATTTATGGCTAGGGGAGTATCCCCGTCGGCTTCCGGAACATCCGATTCCGGTTATTTTCAAAGTTTGGATGAAAGCATTCCACCCGAAAAAATTTTAAAAGATTATCTTGAATGGTCCGAGTATCCTCCGAATTCCAGACCTCTAACAAAATATAACGAAGATCTATTGAATCCGTACTTCATAGGCATTTCTGCAGTACCGATGGCGGATAAACCGACGGACAAACAACCTAACGGCTACTCCTGCAAGCTTCAACCTTTACAATGGGCGGCGATCGGAACCCGCGATCCTTTATACATTACTCTTGAATGTTACGATAATAAATTTCAAAGAGTTCCTTTGGACGTTCGAAATGTGAAATTAACGAGGGAATTTGACGGTAACAAATTCGGAGCTATAAGTCCGGACGGAAACGATAACGGGGTAGATGGAGACGTAAAAGCGAAGGACAATCTGTTTACGTTTCAATGGAGACCGACCTCTAAAGATTGGGGAGATATGTTTTTGGAAGTGGAATTCGTTTACGGAAAAGAGAAGAAGGAAGGCAAAATCATTTCTTCCTTCTTCTCCTCGCCTAATCAACCGGCGGAATGGAGCAGTTACTTTTCCGATTCTCCTTCCGACGGATCCCTTTCCGTTCGCGCGGCATTAAATGTTTTTAGATCCGGCACCTATCATTTGGAAGCGAATTTGATTCATGCCGCGAGTGGAGAACCAATCGCTTGGGCCTCCTATGACGGAAAGTTGAACGGGGGAAGACAAGAAATTGATTTCCTATTCTTCGGTAAATTGATTCGTGAGAGCGGTTTTGACGGGCCGTATGCACTCTCTCAATTGCGAGGGCATCGAGTGAATCTTCCGATCGATCCAGAATGGTTTTCACAGGGTGCCGACGGGATGAGGAAGATTCTCGCGGCTAAAACTACCGAGCCTGACAAGGAATTAATTGCTCCATACAAAGAAAACTACGTAACCAGGACCTACGATCAAAACACCTTCTCTTATAAAGCTTGGCAATCTCCCGAGAAGGAACAGCAAGTCAAACAACTTCAAGAGCATATTAAATGATCTAGTGCGTTCGGGTAGAATCCTAGTACGACTCTAGGAAGTTCAATTTTAGTATCGAATGCTCCCTTGCGCGCCGATTTCTGCTCCGGGTTCCGATATGGAATACTAAAAAAGTCCAGGCAATAGATCCTGATTTTTGCTCGGCTGAACTTGGTATTCCTCCGGAACTCGGAATAAGTCTTTGCGAAAGGAGGCCCTTTCGTTTAGATTGAAGCGTTTTGTCGCCAACCGGAATCTAGTTTGTAAAAGTTCTGCATACTTGCCCGTTCCGGTCATACGTTGGCTAAAGTCGGAATCGTATAATTTACCTCCGCGGGCTTCACTAAGCACTCGAAGGATCTTCTCCTTTTTTAACGGGTAATTGATTTCCAGCCATTCGACGAACAGTTGGGATACTTCGTATGGAAGGCGGAGAAGGACCATTCCGGCACTGGAAGCGCCGACATTCCTTACTTCTTCCAAAATTGTTTCCATTTCCGAATCGTTTAAAAAAGGAATCACAGGAGCGAACATCGCCCCAACCGGCACCGATCCCTTTGATAAACCGCGAATCGCTTCCAATCTCTTTCCAGGAGCGGGGGCTCTGGGTTCGAGCGTCGACCAAAGTTCTTTATCTAGCGTAGTTACCGAAACATATACTTTCAGGATGCCTAATTTTCCCATTTCCGACAAAATATCTATATCTCGTAGAATTAACGATGATTTGGTAATGATGGCAGTGGGTTGTCGAAATTTGAGTAAGACTTCTAAAATTTTTCTCGTATTCCGATAGGTTCTTTCCCCGGGCTGATACGGATCGGTTGCAGTTCCGAGGGTAATCGTTTCTACCGGGCCTTTGCGTTTTCTCAATTCATTGATCAGTAGGCGATCTATGTTCTTCTTTACGAAAATTTTGGACTCGAAATCGATCCCGGGGGAGAGATCCACATACGCATGATTTGGACGCGCAAAACAATAAATGCACCCGTGCTCGCAACCGCGATACGGATTGATACTCGCGTCAATAGGGATATCGGGAGAATCGTTATGAGTGAGAATCGATTTAGAATCTTCCGAAAAAAATTGAGTAGTTCGATTTCCTTCGTCTTCTTCTCTATCTTCATTCCAGATCTCTCGAGATACTGAATCGAATCGTCCTTCCGGTGCGGAAATCGTACCTCTTCGTTGCTTTTTCATCTGCTATCTCGAAGTTAAACTTTCGGGAAAAGAATACAATTTAGCTATTTATATGTAAACTAAAAATTTGTATAGTATTTATTTTTCCAATCAGAGCGGATGTATTTAGTTCTAGTAAGGAATTCCGGATTCCAGATCGTTTTTTAAGAAACGCTGAAATTGTGGTGAGAAGCTTTTTTACGATACCTAGGATTTCTTAAGCGCTCTCTAATTCTTTGGCTGCTTCCGCTTCCCATTCTTTATATGCGGGCAGTCCGGAAATTGTTCGAACATACTGGGAAGCTAGATCCGGAAGATTTACGTCGTACGTGATAAATCTGGAGACAACAGGCGCGTAGAACGCGTCCGCAACAGTAAAATCTTTTCCGAATAAAAATGGTCCGCCAAACGACTGTAAGTTTTCAGTCCAGATTTGAATGATTCGATCAATATCTTTTAGCGCCTCCGGGGGGATTTCTTTTCCTTTAATTCTTCCGGTAAAATTCATACCGAGATTGCTACGCAATCCGGTAAAACCGGAATGCATTTCCGCCGAAACGGATCTTGCTTTAGCTCTTGTCGAAGGATCCTTGGGCCAAAGCTGAGGGAATTTTTCCGCGATATATTCGCTAATGCTTAAACTATCCCAGATCCATAAATCCCCATCGTGGAGTACCGGTACTTTTTTAGAGGGAGAGTATTTCTCGATCACCGAGGAGTATTCCGGAGTAAAAAGTTTTAACGAAACTTCCCGAAACGGAACACCGGCTTGTTTAAGTAGTATCCAAGGTCGAAACGACCAAGAAGAAAGATTCTTATTTCCAATAACCAAAATGAGATCGTTCATAAAGTTATGATTCGTTCGTCCAAGATCGGTTGCAAGAAAGATCTACGCTGCAAAACAGGAGTTTTTCCGGTTTAAAGAAGAGATTCACGTCTGAGTTTGCGCCGGTAAAGAGGATATATAGAGCGCGTTCGTTGATTTTTGCGGTGATTCGTTTTATTTTGCGCCAGAAACGGAGTAGGTGATTATAAATATGAAACCGATTACGTTATTCGATGTTTCCTTCCGGAGATCGGATTAGATTTCAGTATCAAAAAGGTTCCGTTCTATTGCTTCACTATTCCTAGAAAAATTGCAATTCTACTCGCAATGATTTTAAAGAAAAAGTCGTCATAAAATAACAAGTTAGAACACCTTTCTTGCGCAGGAAATTCTCCAAAGTTGTTGGATTTTGTAGGTTTTTTTTGTCCTACGTAGTGTAAGAAGGCGAGAGTTTTCCCCCTCTTCATTTTCTTGGGAAATTTCGCGTCCGTTTAATATAGTTTCCCGAAACCTCACGGGAGCTAGAAGGATCGAGAGATTGGAAGATTTAAAGGAATACGTTCTAAAATACGAAACCTTACCTGACATCCTACTGATCTGCGACTTGCAGGGCCAAATTATACATATAAGCGGCAAAGGACTGGAAATTTTAGGACTTCATTCGGGCGACGTATTCTTCGGAAAAAAATTCATGGATTTTTTCTCCGATGCGGATCGTGCTTATATCGCGTCCGAGGTCTTCCCATCAACTTTACGGGAAGGGGAATGGCGAGGCTACGTCTATCTTCGTAAAAAAGGCGGGGAAGAAATTCCCGTATTGCAAATCGCTCCTGTGCTGCCCAACTCCCAAAAACGACTCTCTTTATTTCTTTTCTTAAAAGGTGGATCCGCTTGCGCTTCGATGCGTAACGAGGCGATTTATAGGGCATTTAGACAATCGCGTAATGCGATGTTTTTAACGGACAAAAGCGGCACTATTCTCGCCGTTAATCGGCAATTTGAGACGCTTTCAGGATTTAAAGAGGAGGAATTGGTCGGAAAGACCCCTAAAATCTTTCAATCTGGCCAAACGTCACGGGAATTCTATGATGAATTTTGGGAAAAGATTCTGAGCGGGAAAGAGTTTCATGGCAGTTTTCTGAATCGAAACCACGCCGGAAAATATGTACAATGGAACCAGGTCATTTCCCCAATTCAGGACGAAGAAGGAAAGATCTCAAGTTTCCTTAGTATGATTCTTTCTAATAATGAAGTGGGCGGCCTTGTAAAATTGCGGGGGTCCATGGAAATCGGAACGGAACCGATTTCACCTCCGGATATATTTCGTAGATACGAAGGCTTGGACAAAGCGGCTCTCGTACGGATGCTTCGGGAAAAAACCAAGCTTACTCGAAAGGAGACCGAAATATGTGCCGGGATAGCCTCTGGAAAAGATAAGAGTCTAGTTTGCGAAGAACTTGGTATTCATCAAGGAACCATGAAAAATCACCTGAAGTCGATCTATCGAAAAACGATAGATCTCGAAAAAGACATTCCCGGGCCTGAACGAGATAAATTGCAAAGATTGACGATTTATCTATTCCGCCTTCTGGGAGACTAGCTTTTCTTTAAATATTGTCGCTTAAGGGACAATATTTCTTCTCAATTCTCTATCATACTGTTAAAATGTCATTTTCAGCGCTAGGAAATTTTCGATGACTTTATTCGGTGGAGAATCTTCGAGCGAAGATTCTCCCATTATAGGAGACAGCACGCCCCCCGAGAATTTATACTATCGAACCCTTAATTTATTGCAGGAAGCGATTTATCTCTTAGATGGCAAGGGAAGAATCATGTTTGCAAATGATAGGGCCTTGCAATGGTTAGGCGGTACGTCGAACGATTTAATCGGACACCATTTCTATGAATCCCCCTGGAGGATCGTTCGGGCAGCCGGAATACCCTTTCCAAAGGAAAATTTTCTGGAGAAAATTCTGGGAGAAGAAGCGGGAAGTTTTCCCGATTTAGAAATCGTTACCGCATCGGAACTTTCGTTTTCAACCTCTTGTAAATTCGATACTATTAAAACCGATAACGGACAAATATCGTACATTTTACTTTCCTTCTTTGATGAAACGAATAGTAAAAAGGTGCAATCGCATAATCTTCAATTGGCGGCAGCAGTAAACGATACCGCCGACGCGATTTTTGTAACAAACTCCGGCGGCAATATAGAATTCGTAAATCCTGCATTCGAAAAACTTACGGGATACAGTTTATACGAGATCCAAGGTTGCTCGCCCAATCGATTAAAATCCGGATTACAAGATCAGACTTTTTACAAACGGTTATGGGAAACGATTTTGAACGGGGAGACCTTCCGGGCAACCGTTGTAAATAAGAAGAAAAACGGCGATTTGTTTTATTGCGATCAAACGATTTCTTCGACAAAGGATTCCGCGGGTAAGATCATTTCCTTCGTTTCCATCCTGAAAGACGTAACCGAACCGATGGAAATGCAACGAACATTACGAGTAACCACTGAGCGGCTTCGATCCTTATTGGATAACGCGCTGGAAGGTATTTTTGCGGTTTATAATCGCCAAGTCATCTACGGGAATCCTACCTTCTTCAAAATGCTCGGTTACGATCCAAATTCTTCTTCCGCACTGATTCGCGTGGCCGACATTTTAGTGGATCGCGATCAGAGAAATGTTCTTAACGGGCTATTAGCCGAAACAGGTAAAATACAAGGTGAGGAAGTACACCTACTGAAAAAAGACGGTTCTCCTTTTTATGGAACCTTGCGGGTATTTGCACACTCGCAGAATCCGGGCTATTTGGAAGGATTCTTGTTGGATCAAACTGAACGAAAAATGATCGAGACGGAGAAGGATTCCTACGAATCGATTTTACGTAGGAGCCAAAAATTGGAATCCATCGGGCTCATTGCGGCTGCAATGATTCACGAGATTAACAATCCGCTTACGATCGTTCTGGGCTACTCCAATCTATTGGCAAAATCATTAGTCGATCCCAAACTTCTGAAATACGTGGATATTATTTCGGCAGAAACGGATCACTTATCAAAACTGGTTAAGGATTTACTATTATATGCGAAGGGAGACGGGACAAGCTTCGAGAAGGTCGATCCGTATAACCTCCGAGACGATGCCCTAGCTCTAGCGGATCCACTTTTGCAGATCGAGAAAATCAGAGTGGAGGAAGCGCGAGAACGCGAATCCCTACCTCTTATTTTGTGCCAAAGTCAGAAAATTAAGCAGGTCCTGCTCAATCTGTTAATCAATGCAAAGGACGCACTTTGCACCGAAGTAACGGAGAATAAATTATTGGGCATCGATATCTTCGGTATCAAAGGGCAATCGGGCATCGTGGAAAAAATTCGATTCGAAGTTTGGGATAACGGTCCGGGTGTTCCCCAATTTATCCGAAGCGCGATATTCGACGCGTTTTTTACGGCTAAGGAATCTCGCGGGACGGGACTTGGATTGGCCATTAGCAAGAAAATTGTGGAAAGCCATCATGGGAGTATCGGACTCGCGGAAAAATTCGGCAAATCCTCCTGCTTTTATTTCGAACTTCCGATCGATTGCAAAACTCCTGTTTGAATTCCCGGCTTCGGTTTCATCGATGGCTTAGGATCCGTTTTGACCCCAGGTTTTCTTAAGGTATTCCTCTCGGCCCGATCCCCTTCGGTAGGCTTTATAATGTTCCGGATTCTTTTTATAATAATCCTGGTGATATTCTTCGGCGGCATAAAATTCTCCGACCGGTAATAATTCCACCGTGATCGGCTTGGAAAATTTTCCGGATGAGATCAAGGCCTGCTTCGATGCAGCTGCTAATTTTTTTTGAATATCATTTTTATAGAATATTGCCGTCCGATATTGGTTTCCTCTATCGGCGAACTGGCCGCCGTTGTCCGTCGGATCGATTTGTTTCCAAAACGTATCCAGTAGGGTCTCGTATTTTATTTTTTTAGGATCGTAAGTGACTAATACCGATTCTCGGTGACCTGTCCTGCCGTATCCCACATCTTCATATGTAGGATTTTTCTCCTTCCCGCCCGAATATCCCGAGACGACTGAAATTACTCCGGGAAGTTTTTCAAACGGACCTTCCATACACCAAAAACAACCTCCTGCAAAAATCGCCGTCTCGAATCTAGCGTCTTCTTTTGCATGGAATTCTCCAGGAATGAGGACTAACGGTAATATTAAGAACAAATATAAACGTAATATTATTCGAATGATTCGAAATTTCATAGATTAACCTCGGTGTTCGAATGCCTAAAAAATCCTGGCTTTTTACAAAGCGTTAAGATAATTAGCACTCATTTAAGGATTCGTAGCGCACTCGTTGTTCGTTACACTTGAACGCGTTTACGGAATTATAATTCCGATTTTTTTTAGAACTTCTAAACGATGCGATCCAAAATAGATACATTTCGAAAGAATATTCTCTTTGATGCTCTCGCCGGGCTGGCGGTATTTATAGTTGCAATTCCGCTTTGTTTGGGGATTGCCCACGCTTCAGGAGCTCCTCTCTTTGCAGGAATCATCAGCGGTTTTATTGGCGGAATCATTGTCGGTAGTTTAAGTCGTTCTTCTTTTAGCGTTTCGGGACCAACGGCAAGTTTGACAGGGATTGTTTTATCAGGAATCAGTGATTTAGGAAATTTCGAAACGTTTTTATTATCCCTTCTTATCGCCGGTGGAATCCAAATTATTTTAGGAATATTGCGGTCCGGAAAACTCGCCGCTTACTTTCCCTCTGCGGTAGTTACCGGAATGCTCGTGGCGATCGGGATTATTCTTATCATTAAGCAATTTCCTCACTTAATGGGTTATGATATCGAAGAATTCGGAGTGGAAGAATTCGATCTTACGAAGCAGGATATTAATGAAACTTACCAAGATAGCCATGAACCTATCGAAAAAAATACGTTTACCGTCTTACTACATTCTTTCCTAAATTTTCGAAGCAATGTATTCGTTATAGGTTTTCTTTCCTTGGTCGCTTACGTTATCTGGGAGAAAAAAATTGCCGAGAAGTTTCGATTTCTACCTGCTTCTTTGATCGCTATCGGAACCGGTGTATTGTTGAACGTATGTTTGGAAGGATTTAATCCGGAATTTGCGTTAGGAAGAGATCATTTGGTTCAGCTCCCGATCTTAAAAAATCCTTCCGACTTATTCGGCCAACTCACGTATCCGAATTTTTCTGCATGGAGAAATCCAAGTGTTTGGAGTTTGGGGCTGCTGATCGCCTTAGTCGCTTCCGTTGAATCCTTGCTTTGCGTCGAAATTATCGATCGCTTGGATGAAGAAGGGAGAAAGACACCTATGTCCAGGGAACTACTAGCACAAGGCGTAGGAAACATCGCGTGCGGATTGATAGGCGGGATTCCGTTGACTAGCGTGATCGTTCGGGGTTCGGTAAATATCGCTTCGGGGGCTAAATCCAAAGTATCGGTTATTTTGCACGGTGTGTTAATCGCGCTCAGCATATTGCTACTTCCTACTCTGATGAATCGGATTCCTTTGGCTTCCCTTGCAGCCATTTTAGTGGTGATAGGAATCAAATTAGCGAAGCCAAAAATTTTTCGAACGATCCTCTCTCGTAGAATTTCTCAATGGTTACCTTTTTTAGGAACGGTAATCATTACCTTATTCAGCGATCTCCTTATTGGAACGTTTTGTGGGATTATCCTTTCCTTGGTTTTCGTCCTGTACGAAGACCACCGGACCGTCGTGATTAGGATCGAGGATCATGGAAAATTCAGAAGAATCGTATTGGGAGAAAATTTAGGATTTTTCCATAAGGCGAGGATCCGGGAAATATTAGAGCAGCAACCGGTAGGCATTACGTTGGAAATCGACGGAAGTCGCACCTTACACATAGACCAAGACGTTACGGAACTAATTCATGAATTTCGGAATCGGGCAGCGCGTAAGAATATTTCAGTGATTCTAGGAGGCATTCCGAATATGAACAATGATATACAGGACCTTAAGGAAGAAATGGATCGCTCTTATCGTAAGCTTCTGAACAATAATCGAGATTGGGCCAAGGAAAGGACTGATCAGGACCCTATGTTCTTTTCTAAACTGGCAGAAGGACAAACACCGCAAATTCTTTTTATCGGATGTAGCGATTCGAGGGTTCCGATCGACGTTATCACCAAAACCGATCCTGGAATGATTTTTACTACTCGCAACATCGCTAATATAGTTTCGGTGGACGATATTAGCTTATTTAGCGTAGTGCAGTACGCGATCGAAGTCTTAAACATAAAACATATTATCGTTTGCGGGCATTACGAATGTGGCGGCATAAAGGCCGCATTGACGGGTCGATCTACGGGACTTATCGATAATTGGATCACTCATATCAAAGACATTTATTTAAAACATCGCTATGAGCTGGACGCCCTAGGAGAAAAGGAGCGGGAACGAAAGCTAATCGAATTGAATGTCGCGGAACAAGTGATCAATCTGTATAAGACAAGTCTAGTCCAATCGGCTTTGAAGAAGTACGGCTTCCCTCGAATTCACGGTTGGGTGTACGACCTCGGTACGGGGAATCTGAAAGAAGTAGAATACCGGACGCTTCTCAGGAAAGAATTAGGCGGATTTTACGAAATAGAACTGGATCAGCTCTGACAAAATCATAACTAGTGCGATTTTATCGAAGACTCGATATGGTTTACGTCCGCTTCGAGTCGAATTCCTACAGGACGGCAGGCGATTATTGTGGTTGAAAAAGTAGTTCCTGAACTCTCAGATATTTTTCATTTCCGTCGATCAACCAGCGAACGACTTCCCCAACTCTCGCGCCTAAAACGGCGCTACCATAAGGGGAAAGTACGGAGATTTTTCCGTTAGTGGGCGTATGATCTCCCGAATCTTCGGGATAGACCAGGGTAAATTGAAAGGCCTCGGCATTCCCTAAATCCCGAAGAACGAATTTCGAATTCATCGTAATCAAATCTTGGGGGATCTCCCTAGGATCCAGCTTTTTGGCCTTGGAGAGTTCTTTTTTTAAACTTTGAATGAAGTAAGGAGGGACTGGGTGAGGAAGCTCCGGACTCTCTAAAGTGGAAAGGATTTTTTGATGATCAGGTTTCGTTACAAGCCGTTTCGCGCTCATAGAACTTCTCACCTCCCGGTAGCAATGTGGAAAAGTTAAGTTCGAAATCTAAGAGCGTGCGGATACGCTTCAAGCATTTTTCAATTTTTATGTATTTACTCACTTAAACGAGTGAGTATGAGACATAGCAAATGCTCCGTTTTTACTGCAGCGGTAAATTCTAACCGAATGTTGGAGGTAGGTTGATAATGTATATTAATAAATTGTAATATTAATCGTCTATTTTCCCTATTCCTCGGTAGTCCTAAATAACGAGAGAATCGCGGTTTAGGGCCGAGCATACCCGATAGGACAAAGTAGCTTTCCGTTTTAATGAGCATTCGTTCGAACAAAAAACGGTAGGAAGAAGCCTCTCGGTTTTTGTTCGTAAACGAGGGAAAATACTATACGGAAAAGTAGGTATTGGTAGAAGAGGTTCGAGCCATGCTACTTACCTTATTCTCGTTCGATAAAAGACGACCCTTGTTCCTGCTGAGGTGGCTCACTCGCCTCGTGGAAAGAAATGTGCAACCGGTTTTAATTCTGCCTAAGGGAAGTCTGAGTCTGGAGGACGGGTTAAAATTGGGAAAGCTTCTCTCCGAATTCTCGCGACCGTCCGTCCCGATCTTGCTGGGGTTTGCCGAGTCGTTGGCACAAGCCGAAGCATTTTGTAAGGAAGTGAAGAAAGGGAAATTGGGACAAACGGTTCCTAGAGTTTTGCCGGTATTTTTGAATGCTACTCGATTGAAGTCGGATAGTAGGGGCAAAGATTTTTCCGATCAATTGGAAGGTTTGGAAAAAGATTGGGAAAATTCCTTTCCGCTCACTTGTTTTATCGAGTTCGGAAGAGATCCCTCCCATCTTGCGGAGGCGAGCGGACGTACCTCCTTGTTCGAGTTATCTTCCCTTGTTGCCGAAGTCGGGTTCGGAAAACTTCGCCTTCTGAAAAGGGAAGAGAATTTTTCTTCGCCAATCGAGTGGACCGGTGAGGTTCTTTCCTCACTCCGCTTAGAGTGAGGGTTTCCGAGTCGAAAAGAGAAGAGCGTTCCTTGAAATTCGGCGGGCCGGAGCTTGACACATATACTCCTATTTAAATCTTGCTGATTATTTTTGCGTGCCTTGAGAGCCAAAGACACATCATCTAGCTCTTTCTTCCGTTAACAATTTTATTTTCGGGTCCGAAGACGGACTATAGTCCCGATTCGGTCGGATCATCCGGAACTTTTCCGTTCCTTCAGGGCCTTTATTTTTTTTGGGAAGCGACTCTGAGCGTCGCATCCCATCTCAAAAAAGAAGAAATCTCTTTTTCCGGTTCTAGGTGGGGGGTATTTCATATTTTTAATTGAACTTTTTTCGATCCCGGTCTTGACTGATTAAAATTTTGCCCCCTTCCGGGGGAAGAGCAGGTTGATCTTGCATGATCGAAAGACGCACGAACAAATTCGGGGAGAACGGAATTTTCGCCTCGTCACCTATAGCCTCAGGGACTCTCCTTTTTAGCTATAGCGAGTGGATCGAGGACGAAGAGTTCGGCTGGAAAGTACTGACCGTTACCGAAGCGGAAGACTTACCCGAATCTGAGAAGGAAATCTTCATGAAATACGGATATGATGTAGACTTTGGCCTCGTAACCGGTCCTACCGGACCCCAGTTCGTCATTAACCATTCCAACTTCATGAACCATTCTTGTGACCCGAATATGTGGTATGATCAGAACGACAATATCATTGCTAAGCGGGATATTAGACCGGGAGAAGAGCTTACCATCGACTATGCTAATTTCGTCGTGAACTTTGACCAGACCTTCGAATGTCGCTGTGGAGCCGCAGCTTGCAGAAAATTCATTCGCAAGGACGACTGGAAATTACTTCTGCCGGAGTATCATCTGAACTTCCCGGCATTCATGCACAAAGAAATTAAAAAGTTCCTGGTAAAAGTTCCGGCATAACCGGTTTGGCGCTTTGCCCGGGTATAGTTCCCTCCCGGGCATTTTACTTTCTAATTCTGGATTGCCTTCGCCAAAGGAGGCTGGCTAAAAATTCTCCTCCTGGCTCTTCCTTCCAAATCCCTGGATCGCTGGTCTTACGTGCATTCTCGAGCGTGTAAAAGGCTCCAGGGGCAGTTTGTCTTAAGATCTCTAAAACAAAAGGAACCTCTTTTCTACGTAAGAAAGAGAGAATCACGGTTACAGGTCCCCTGGCTCCCTGTGCATCCAGTCTGGTGGTTCTAAAGCCGGATTCGGTGAGTTTTTCCACGATTTTTTCCCCTTTTCCGGTAACGATGATCCGGAGTAGGGAATGTCCAATCGCCAGTTTTTCCTCTACCACCATCCCTAAATACGTCCCGGTGGCAAATCCTCCCGCATATGCAATATAGCAGAACGCATTGCTGAGATTCCGTATGATTTGAGTTATCACGATGAGCCAAAGGAGAACTTCTACAAAACCGAGGAAAGCCGCTAAAACCTTCTTTTCTCGGGAAATTAATATGATTCTCACAGTTCCGATACTTACATCAGTGACGCGGGCAAAATAGATGCAAAGCGGGAGAATCAGGTATTCGAAAGCCCAGGGTGGCATGGCTTTCTATTAAAATAGAATTCGAACAGTTATGCCAGTACTATTCGAGGGGTTAGAAGGTAGAGGGATTGCTGCCTTAAGTCAAATCGATTCCATGTATAAAATATTGCGCCCACTCGCAAAGGACAGATCTCCGGGCTCACGGCTCTGCAGGAGCTCCTACCAAATTCATTTTGAAAAAATTGTTGTCGGGGGAATCGTTTTGCGGTAGAGGAATTTTTCCACCGCTTCGCTCCGGCCCCCACCCACAGGGCGGGGTTTTTTAAGTAAATTCTACTCTCCGGGTCCCGTCCTTGTGGAACTCTTTCAGAAGACTGAGGACAGGGTTTATTAAGTGAAGTCGGCTCTCCGAACTCAGGGTCCCCCGTGAACTCCTCACGTGCAGAAGACAGAGGTCAGAGGACTGAAGCTGCTCGAAGTTAGAAATGCTACAGAGGACACTGTTATTTTTTACAGCGCACTTCGACGGTCTTGGTAGTGTAAAAAGGTCCGATCAAAAAATGAATGACGGAATCCAGAAATCCGGTCACCAGTCGGACTTCCGGATGCGAGTTTGTGCAAGACACTTCCGCCGCAGATCCAGAAGGGTAAATTCCAAATAAAAAGCTCGCTTGGCGAAATTTCCGGTCAGGTGCGTCCTTCGCCAAAGAGGCCGGAGGGGAGTCCGCTTCCTTATGCACCAGGATCGTTGAATGGCAATTAAAAAGAAGCACCGCTGCGGTGAATAAACAGAGAAAGTATTTTAAAGATAACATTCTATCTCCACTGTCTGAGGTGAATATACGGTAAAGCTTAGCTGCTCCCAAACCCCGTTCCAAAAACTCGTATATTGATGGACCAATTTGGGACCTTTAGGACAAAATTTTGCCGTGTCAAGAACCCGTGCGCCCGGATAGATTCCGAAAAAGTAATAATCTTGTACAATCCTATGTTTCTCGCTTGTTTGGTTCTGATCGGCATTTCGGAGTTCGAGAGCTTTCTTACATTCCCGCGAGGTAATCGAAGTGCGACAAGCTTCCGGAGTCATCGGGGGATAAACCACCATCGCATGTCTGCAAGATCCCAGGAGTAGAATTAGTAGCCATATGAAGCCGAATATTTTGTGCGATTGGATTCTCATTGGTTCTGTTGCCTATAAACTCGGACCGGAGTATTGTTTTTACCGACGCTCAGATACAAGTAATTCAAACCTCCGACAGGGACGGAAACGGCGGAGAATATCTGTTGGACATTCGTAGAATCCGTTAATCCATTTCCGGCCACTTGAGTCCAGGATGAGGAGGAGCTACCTGGGCTTGTGGTATTAGTCCGATAAATTCGAGCTCCCGATGGGTTATCGAACCCTACGTATAAGTAAGAACCGTTTTTAGCTACCATGGTGATTGTGCGGTTCGTAGAATCTCCGAAATTCGTGAGACCTGTTCCATCGTCCGCAACGACGCTCCAATCCCCGGAATCACAGTCGGTCGCACTCCCAGTTATCGTAGGATCGCATTTCCAGAGCTGTGCTCTTCGATTCGTATCCGTTCCATCGGTACATCCTGCGACCGTTCCTGCACCGGTTCTAAAATCCGTAGCTTGAGTTCCCTGGACGCAAAGGGTACGTGTCACATATAAATTTCCGTTAAATTCGGCGAACTGCGCAAATGCACGATCGGCCGGAATCAGATCGTAGAATTTGACGAGTTCCAGAGAGAACCAATTATTGGTGGCGCTATTATGCCATTTGCTATTTGCTCTTGGTCCGATTTCAGTCCAGTTCGCGCATGTATCATGCGAGGAGCAGGCAGTTGTAGGATCCGCGGTATTAGAACGTATTATGGATCCGTTATGGCCGACCGCATGTAGGCCGCCGTTTGCAGCATAAATTCGGTTATTAAACACGAAGAGAGAATCGACCCCTACATAATAGGCCCAGTTCGGGCTGGCATTATTTCCTCCGGAACTGGAGGCCCCGCCAAAATACGGCATGTAATCAATTCGGATCCTTCTACCCTTGCTTCCATCGTAGGCGTCACAATTGGAACCTGCCGTACAATTACCGGTACCGGAATCGGCGGAATTAAAACTTATAAAACCGAAATCAGGTGCATTAAATCCCGAAGTTCCATTATAATTCGGTTTTGCAAACCCCGGAAAGACTCGATCGTTTTGAACCGTAATTGCGGAAGTGCCGGCAGTCACGGTTCCCGTAATCGTCGACATATCGATGTATTTGAATCCTAGGTTTGAGGAAGTATCCGAAGAGTAGTATAAGTAATCGAAATAATAGTTTCCGCTACCGTCGGGAGTGGTTCTCGCTGCAGCAATGAATATGTAAGACGACCCGCTCAAAGTGCCGGTCGTAAATACCCCGCGACCACTCTCATTATCCGGCCCGCATCCGTTTGTAAGAGTCGCGTCATTGGCAGTACATCCCGAATGTCCCAAGGTAACGTAAGGAGGAACTGCTATGCTATTTTCTCGACTTGTTGCGGAATTCGTACTGGTCCTTGGATTGTCTCCCGAGCCTGTGTTTTGGACAATCGTATCTTGCGTGAACGTAAATTGAACCGATTCCGGAACCGAGCCGTCATACGCAAATCTCAGTGCACCGTTTCCACCGTTGTTCGGTCCGGTGTAAATCTTGCTATTAAAGTCGGCTAGATAACCGAACGTGGATCCGTTCGGGTCTACCGATACCGGACCGTCCGAAAAATTCACAGGAGACGTTCCGCAACCTGAAAAGGTGGCCCTGTCCCTCGGAGAGGCTTGGACGTTTTCGGAATTTCCCGCGTCGCGCACGGATCCCCAACTACTATTATCGAATCCATCCCCGTCGACAGCATTGGCCGATATGATCGTATATTGAGCTCCGGTTTGGAGTAGGGCGTGGGTAATGCAAACTTTTGCGGCGTCTGCGGGAGTTCCGTTACATACAGTTCCATCTAGAATTTTCGCGGAAGAAATCGATCCCAGATCAGTCGTTCCGACGAATTTATAGCGATTGGCACATTCCGTACTGTTACTACATTCCGCGGACCCCGAAGAATTGTTTCCGGAAAGTACCGGCTTGGAAAAATTGAGAACGACTGACGAGGTTGAAGCGCAAGTAGCAGAGCTAACTTTGAGTTGCTCCTGTCCTATAAAATCCCCGTAATTCGGACATGCGAGCGAATTCGGAATCGCCGATAAATCTTGAACTCCCGATTTGTTTACAATCAACGTATAACTTGTTCCGGAAACCTGAGAGCTAGACAATGTAATCGTAAATATGGATCCGGTTCCGGTTACCGATGAAATACCGAGCGCAGAACTCGAAGAGAAATTACTATTGTCAGAACAAGATCCGCTGACCGAAGAGGTCAATGCGAGTTTATAATTGGAAGCAGTCGTAGCTTGAGCCGCATTCACCGATTCCGAGTACGTGACTCGTACCGTCGTCGGGCCGAGAGATACTGTATTTAATACAGTCGGCGGTGTCGTATCCAGATATACAACGGTCAAAGAGGTATTTCCGCTAACGCTTCCGAACGTCGCAGATATCGTTACTGTTCCTGCAGCTACCCCGGTAACTTGACCTTGGGTTCCGTTAGCATTGCTGATCGTGGCTTTACTAGTGTCGGATGAAGCCCAAACCGCTTGAGAGGTTAAATCCTGTGTGCTTGAGTCGGAATAGGTTCCGGTTGCGGTAAAATTCTTCGTGTTTCCGGTATAAACCGATGAACCGTTCGGAGCAACCGATATGGAAACTAATACTGCCGCGGTTACAGTTAATGTGGTTGATCCAGTTACGGATCCGGATTGGGCTGAAATTGTCGCCGATCCTATAGCCACAGCAGTTGCCGTCCCTTGTTTCCCGTTCCCATTGCTAATTGTTACGGAGGCGGTATTGGATGAACTCCAAGTGACTTGAGTTGTCATATCCAATGTCGTTCCATCCGAATACACGCCGTTTGCGGTAAATCCGGTCGTATTTCCTTTAGGAAGATTCGAGTTTGCAGGCGTAACTTGAATCGATTGAAGTACTGCGGCAGTTACGGTGACTGCCGTATCGGAACTTTGGATCGAATTTAGAGTGGCGGAAATTTGTGTGCTCCCTTCCAATAATGCGGTTAATGTTCCCTGAGTTCCGGCTGCATTACTTACAGTCGCTTTTGTTTGATCAAAAGAGGACCAGGTTACTTGAGTCGTTATATCCTGAGTCGAGTTATCCGAGTAATGCCCGGTTGCGGTAAAATTCCGAGTTAATCCTTTAGAAATACTTAATGTCGGAGAAGGAGCGATCGTAATGCTAACTAAAGTCGCGGCTCCGACTGTAAGTACGCTAACCGGTGATACGACGGATCCTGATTGGGCGGTAATATTCGAAGTTCCAGTTTGTAAGGTAGTTGCAGTCCCTTGGGCGCCGGAGACGTTACTGATCGTCGCGACGTTTGTGTTTGATGAAATCCAAGTAACTTGCGACGTTAGATCTTGTACCGATCGGTCCGTATAGGTTCCGGTGGCGGTGAAATTCTTAGTCAAGCCGTCCGCTACCGTCGGATTGGTCGGATCCACTTGAATCGAGACTAAACGCGGTGCAGTGACGGAAAGATCCGCGTATCCGCTAATGGAATTTAAAGTCGCCGTGATTCTCGAAGATCCTTGGCTACCGCTACTTGGAGAGTTCAGTTGCTTTTTAGGTCCTGATAAGAGAATACCGAGTTGAATGATCGAGGTTTGAGAAGAAGTCCAAACGACTTGGTCGCTTACGTTCGAATGAGTTCCGTCGGAGTAAATTCCTACCGCTTCCGCTCGGGTGGAAGTTCCTTTTGCGATCGAAGAATCGTCGATGGAAACTTGGATCGAATCTAATATGGCGCTCGTCACAGTGAATGTGACTGCACCCGAAATGGAACCGATAGCGGCGCCGATTGAAACGCTGCCTTGTGAAATACCCGAAGTCTTACCTTGATTTCCGCTAGTGTTGTCAACTACTGCGATCGAAGAATCCGAGCTCGTCCAAGTCGCTTGGGTCGTAAGATCGGAAGTGCTTCCGTCGGAATAAGTTCCGGTCGCGATTAAATTCTGACTTCTTCCTTTAGGTATACTCGGTAGGGAAGGAGTGATCGTGATGCTTCGCAAGGTTGCCGCTGTGACGGTCAATGTGTTTACCGGAGAAGTTACGGATCCGAGAATAGCCGTGATATTAGAAGTTCCGATCGATAGCCCCGTAGCCGTTCCTTGGGCGCCCGACGCGTTGCTGATTACTGCAATACCTGTACTCGAAGAAGCCCAAGTAACCTGAGTGGTAAGGTCCTGAGTCGTAGCATCGGTGTAGGTACCGGTTGCCGTAAAGTTTTTCGTCAATCCCTTGGCGACACTAGGAGTTGTCGGGTCAACTTGAATCGAGATTAACCTTGCGGAAGTAACCGTAATATCCGCGTATCCGCTGATACTACCTAACGTTGCGGTAATTCGCGCGGAGCCGAAACTTCCAGTATTTGGGGAAAGAACTCCTTTTTTCGGAACGCCGTTTAACGATCCTAATTGAAGTGTGGACGTATTAGAAGTCATCCAGGAAACCTGGTCGCTGATATTTTGAGAAGTGCCGTCCGAGTAAATTCCCGATGCAAGAACGGTTGTCGAAGTTCCTCTCGGAATCGACGAGTCGTCGGGTGTTACTTGAATGGAAGTCAAAACTGCCGCGGTTACCTGGAAAGATACTGTTGAAGAAATTCCACCGATTGCAGCAGTTACGTTAGCTGTTCCGACATTCACCGCGGTTGCGCGTCCTTCGAGTCCGGCGCCGTTATCTACGGAGACGAAGCCAGCGTTGTCGCTCGACCAGGTCACCTGTGTGGTAATCGTGGAACTACTACCATCCGTGAATATCCCTGTAGCTACGAGGTTGAGGGTACGACCTTTAGCGATAGAAGGATTTGCAGGGGTAATCGAAATACTCTCCAATAGGGCCGCAGTAACTGTAATCTGAGTTTGATTGTTGATAGATCCCAGAGCCGCCGTAATTGTTGCACTTCCCTGCGCTTGAGTCGAAAGAAACCCTTTGTTTCCGGGCGCATTTCCGATTTGAGCAATCGAAGTGTCGGAGGATGTCCAGGTTACTTGCGAAGTTATATTCTGAGTGGAATTATCCGAATAGGTTCCTGTGGCCGTGAATTGCTGGGTTTTGCCTAACGGCAATGAGGAATTGATAGGTGTCACCGAGATAGCAACAAGGGACGCTTGGCTGATTGATAAGGGTAAACTCGCTGTAAGCCCTTGGTATCCTGCGCGAATCGAAGTTGAACCGACCGTAACTCCATGTACTAATCCATTTGTATCGACGGTTGCAATGGAAGAATTCGAGATGCTCCAAGTAGTGTTCGGATCGAGAGTTAAATCCTGAGTCGTTCCATCCGCAAAATTTCCTGTAAGAGAACATTGTCGAGAAGATCCCTTGGGAAGATTTGAATTCTGATCGGTACAAGTTATCGTTAAAGTGGATAGCGGTGCCGGAGAAACGGTAAGTTGAATCTGGGCTGTCTTGCCTTGGTATTCGATGGTTATCGTGGTAGAGCCGACTCGCATTCCTTGAGCCGCTCCTCCCGAAAGCATTTGAATCACGGAAGAATCCGCGGACGACCAATTTGCATCGCCGGTTATATCTGCATTCGTGTTATCCGAATAAATCGCAGTGGCTTTTAGAGGAATCGTGGTCGTTTTAGCAAGGCTTGAGTAGGGGGAAGAGATTTCGACTCTATTCAGCGTGGCCGGTTGGGAAGTTGCGCTCCCCGGCAAAAAAAAGAGAGGCCCGCTTCCCGTTTTCCCGGCTGCTAGTCCGACGGCACCCGTAAGTAAGGGCCATGCGGCGCATCCTTCGAGCAGGAAAAATAAAAGGATTGGAAAGCTTGCTCGCTTTGTATTTTCGATAATGCTGTACATTCTATTTCTCTTTTCGGATTAATTTCTCCCTAATTAACGCCGTAGTATTTAATCGGACGATTTTCCGGTATATAGTACTTCACAAAAAAATAAATTAAAAGGATTATACGTTTATAATAGAAACGATAGGTTATTTTTCTATTATATTTTCTTAAAGAGACATACATTCTTGAATCGAGTATCACTTAAGTATAGTTCGAGATTTTTTTTCTAAGAAAAGACGCGAAGGCTTGCTTGCGATTCATGAAACGTCGAATGACGTGCGACACAAAGGTGTGGCAAATTAAATAGTTTTGACTTCGGAATATTTTTCCAGAATTTTGAACGGGAAAAAGAGGATCTATTTTTCGTCCGAAAGAATCCAATCTTTATTCGAAAACCCGTCTTTAACTTTCATAAGGTCTCTTGTAGGATCAATGAATGTTCTACTTTTTTCCCCGTTTAAAGAAACGGTTATGTCGGCGTATACAGCGACATCGTCGCCGGTTTTCTTTCTCTCTTTTTCACCCAAATAATGAGCGAATTGTAGAATCAAATCCGGCTGGGTGCTCATCATGGTTTTTTGAAATTCGGTGAGATGCGATTCGGGAAGAACGAAGTGGACTTCTCCCGATCTTAAATTCGTTACCCGAAAAGATGCGATTCCGTTTTTTTGAATCAACATTATATGCCATGCGAATCGGAATCCTTGTTCTGTCCAAAGGTTGTTTCCAGGGTATAAAAAATGCCTTAACGGGAAAAAAATCTGCAGTAGAATATAAATGGACCAGAACAAGGTTCCTATTTTATTAATCGTTTTTGGATCATACTTTGGAAATTTATAATATAGATTACGTCCCCAGAGATCAGGTTTTTCCAGGTAAAGAAGCGCTTTTAGAAAAAATCCCGCCGAATTGAAGCGAAATGGAATCGGCAATTTTTGCCACACTTCTTGGAAAAGATTTCTTAGTTCGCCGTAAGGAAAGATTCCCCTTTTTTTTAGAAAGTTTCTGAGCTTTAACGGCCAGGACGGAGAAAAGAAAAGTGTGGCTGAAAGCGACATTATCCAGGGGAACATTCCGATCGGGAAAAGTTTCCAAGTCAGCGCGTGAAAAATAATCACGAGACAATACGCCCATATACGAAATTTCGCCTTTAAAAGAAGGAACGGAACGAAGAGATCGAATAATAATCCGGCATAACTGAAAACGTAACCGGCAATGGGATATGTAAAGAACTTTCCGAGTACCGGAAAATCGGTGTTCCGAATCAACCAAATTCTTAAAGGTTGGGCATGAAAAAGCCAATCCGGGACGATCTTTGCCAGCCCGCCGAAAAAATAAACGCAACCTATCTGAAATCGCAAAAGCCAGAGCGACCAATTTTGGATCTTTGGATTTGACCAGCGTCCGGTTCTATAAGTCTGCAAGAAGTGAGAGACTGATAGGCATCGATCCGCAGGAATCCAGATCATAATCCAAAGCAAGAGGACGACTAAATAATAATGGTTTAAATAGGTGGATACATCTAGTAAATTGAAATAAAGAAAACCGATCAGATATATGATAAGACAAATTCTATAGAGTATCCCAAGAGAGATTCCTATTCCGGCTAGAATCAATGTCCAGAAGAGAGTATATAATAACCAGCTCGGCAGTACCGGAACCCAATAGAATCCGTAATATTTGAAATGGAATTCGGGCTGCAAAAAATATTTTTCCACCCAATCGTATGCGAGATATCTCAACGCTAGGAAGGACAAAAGAATTCCAAAGACAAATCTAAATAAACCCACCGACCATGCAGGCGAATTACCCGATAGCTCCGTTCGAATCTTATTTAATAATGAAGACATCGATTTCATTCGTACCGATTCCTATGTTTCGGATCTTAGAAACCCATTTCCTAAATCAATCCAATTGCCGTCCAACGTCTCTTTTCCAAGACGGCTGAGCGTTGCCGGCAGGTCCTGAAAATTAGTAGGTAAAATGTCGTTTGCGTGAAAGAACTTTTCTTTTCGTCCGGAGAAAAGTGGAAAAAGAATTTTATTCGCACCGTCCGATAACAATTTTTTTCCGCCTTGATTGGAAAATTGAGCCGGATGATCGAAAATATAAACTTCCCTATTCTGCGAGACTGCACTAAAAGCTGAAGAAACCGCTCCGCTTTTTTCGGGCGCTTCCATAACGAGCAAAGAATCGCTGATACCTGTGATGATTCTGTTTCTTCTCGGAAAAGCATATTTTCTGATTTGAAATCCGGGTGGGTATTCGGTTACGACAAGAGCTCCCTCGGTGGTTTTCATTTTTCGATACAAATTTTTGTTCTCGTGCGGATATTCCCGGTCGGGTCCGGTTCCCATCACGCCGAGAACGGAAAGATTATTTTCCAAAGCATGTTCCATAGCGGAAGCATCGACGCCGATTGCGAGTCCCGAAACGATTCCTTGGTAACCTCGCGATGATATCGTAGACGTTAAATTTTTACAAGCTAGGCGAGTCACCGGGGACGGAGACCGAGTTCCTACGACTGCAAGCAGGTTCCTGTCTAGAACGGACGGATCTCCCATACAAAACAAATTGGGAGGAGGGTCGTAGATTTCCCGAAGATAGCGAGGGTAAATCGGGTCATAATAGCTTACGATAAAAACATTCAGCTTTTCTAAATAGGATCGATATAGTTTTGCGTCCGTTTCCGCTTCCGTCCTTACGCTTATCGGTAATCTTTTAATAAGCGTCTCGATTACCTCTTCAGGCGAGGAATAGAGAAAAAGAATCCGGGAGCGAATTACGAACGAATAAACTTTAGGGGAAGTTAAAGCGAGAAAATCCATTCTTAATTCGGGGGATAGGATTTATCAATATGGAAGAATATTATTTTTCCTGCACACTGAGTTTTTTTAAGTCTTCCTGGACGTTTCGATAAGAATCGTTCTCTTCCAGGTTTTCCTTAATGAATCCGTCTTTTTTAAGACTTTCTAATGTAGACTTAATGTACAAGTACTCGTCCTTCGCCGCCTCGGATTGACCGAGCCTGTATAAAAAATTGGCCTTTGCGAATCTAGTAGGAATGTTCCGGGGTTCTTTTTTTAGAATCGAATCCAAAATTACGAACGCTTTTTCCTGGTCGTGAAACCCGGCACTGATTCCTTCCCATGCAGAATCCACCATGGAAGAATCGAAATAGATCAATGCTAATTGAAACGGAAACCGCGAATCGCGAGGATCTTGTCGAGTTAAAGCCTGAAAGATTTCGATTGCAGACTGTCTGCGCGTCGGTTCCCAACCTCGATCTTTGGCCGCATTTGCATAAGCTAATCCCGTTTCGAATAATAATTGTTGATCTACAGGCATTTGCAACAAGGCCCTGTCAAAATAAGGAAGTGCGGATTCGAAGAAATGAACATCCGCTCCAACCACTTCGGATCGTTTTCCTTCCGACTCTTCCTTGAGGGCTTTATTATAATATTTGGCCGCAAGATCATAATCTCCGATTTTCATATATCCTTGTGCGATCTTCCAACTCAGAGCTCCCGCTGACCGGGTCTTGGAGGCGAGTTCTCGAATTTTCTTTTCCAACTCGATGATTTCCGCTTCATCCATTGCCAAGCGTCGCTTCCAGGCATCCAAATCCTCGACAGTCGGAGGTTTATACGTGCTTTTCGATGCGAATTTGCTTAAATTTTTGCACGCGGAAACTAGGCTTAAAATGATAAGAGCCGAATATAAGGCGGGAAGGTTCAAATTTATCTTTTTCATACTCATCGGGTTATAGTGAATACGGTGTAAGTAAACCTCGCATTGGTCTATGGAAAATCAAAATATGAAGAAGAATTTTCTTTTCTGAATTTAAAAATCCGCTCCGTTATCAAAATGGAGTTATTCTTATTGTGGGAGCTCCAACACGAAAGATATATCGTAAATGACTTGCGTGTTTTCCACAAATATGATATAGGGTCGAGCGCTCCCACGAGGCCCTCCTCCACCACCCGAACCAGGGTGGGGGCCGGCGGTTCTTCATCGGCGGAATCGCCATTCAGTGAGGTGAGTAAGGCAGAAACAAATGGAATGGCGATTTTAGAGGATAAAAAGGGGGGACAATTCCCTCCCTCGTTACTGGAAATTCAAACCGATTAATCGTTATCTTTGGAGATACTTGCAATCACCAAAGCTCCACCTAACAATCCTAAGTCTTTCAATAATGCCGCGACTTCCTGCTGATTTCCGCCGGCTGCAGGGCCTAAATGAATTAGGACGATATACAAACCGAGTAAAACCGCCAATAATGTCATCGCGAGCTTCGTTTTTTTATTGATGAAGATGCTTACTGCAGCCGCTATCATTGCCACACCAGTTAAATAAATCCAAACGACTTGAAACGGTATGTAAGAAGGTACTAATCCCGCCATCCCCGGTGCATAGATCAGGTGGAAGATCCCGAAGATCAAAAAGGGAACTGCATATAGGTATTTACCTGCGGTTTTCATAAATGAGATTCTCCTAAGAAAGTGTCCATTCGCAAAAAATCAACCGTTGCCTTGCTCGATAGCAATGGGAAAATCCTTCCCGAAAGCGACCGTCAATTCATATTGCTATTTTTGACGCCTGCAAGGAGAAAACGGTTTGCCATTTGGAAAAAAAAAGATTCTTTCTCCGGGTTGGAGAGAAGCTAATATAACGGACGTCGAATATTTATTTGCATTGGAGAAGCTCTGCTTTCCAGATTCTTATTGGTCGAAGGATGGGATAGAAAGTCATATAAAATCTTATTCAGCTTGGCTTCGAGATGAATTCGGGTATATGTTTTTTTTGGATTTAGGCGAGGAAGCCGAGTTATTACGGATTGGAATCCTTCCTTCTCAACGCCGGAAAGGAGAAGCGAAGTTAATATTGCATAGGCTTTGCTTCGCCTTCCAACGGGTATTTTTGGAAGTTTCCAATTTTAATGTCTCCGCCATAGAACTTTACTCTTCTTTCGGCTTCAGAGAAATCGGAAGAAGAAAAAATTATTACGCGTTCGGAGACGATGCGATCATAATGGAGTGGAGTAGTCGTTTAGATTCCTAGTTGGACTTCAGAAGTATGACGCATGTCGCGCCGATTCCTTCTACTCTTCCTAACGCTCCCATTTTTTCGGTGGTTGTCGCTTTTACCGAAACGCAATCCTGCGGGATTCCTAATAGACCGGATAAGGTACGTTGGATTATTTCTCTGTGAGGAGCAATCTTAGGGCGCTCTCCGATAATCGTACAGTCTATGTTTATAAGAGAGAAGTTTCTTTCTCCCATTAGGTCCAAGGTTTTTTTTAAAATTATCTTGGAGTCCATGTTTTTGAGAGAAGGATCCTTGTCCGGAAAATATTGCCCGATATCACCCAACCCTAATGCACCCAGAATAGCATCGGATAACGCATGTAAAATGATATCTGCGTCCGAGTGACCGATTAATGCGTATTCCGAATCGATAGTTGCTCCGCCTAGTATTAAGGGACGGGAGGAGTTTAATTCTAATTTATGAAAATCTAATCCTTGTCCTATTCGGAACATTATTTATAACTAAGCTCCAGCATTCGTTGTACAGCCATTCTTCCTTTTTCTATGACCTCTGGATCCAACTTGATTTCGTATTGTTCGTGCAATAAAGAATCGCGTATTTTTTCCAACGTGATTCGTTTCATATGAGGGCAGGTTCGGCATGAAGATACGAATTGTCGATCTGGAAATTCGGAGCGCAAGTTATCGCCCATAGAACATTCGGTGACTAAGAAGACGTCCTTTGCCCCCGAATCTTTAATAAATTTCGACATTTGAGACGTAGAGCCTGCAAAATCCGAAACGGCGACGACATCCGTGTTGCATTCCGGATGAGAAATCACCGTGACTCCGGGCCATTGTCTTCTTACGGAAAGAATGTCCTCCGCAGTATACATCTCGTGGACCATGCAACGTCCAGGAAAGGAAATGATATTCTTTTTGGTTTGGTTTCTTACGTTTCCTGCTAGATATTCGTCGGGTAAAAAAATGACGGTATCCGAATCCAGCGAATTTACGATATCTGCAGCGTTTGCCGATGTGCAGCAAATATCGGTTTCCGCCTTAACATCCGCAGTGCAGTTTACGTACGTAACTACCGGAACTCCAGGATGTGCGGCCTTTAATTTCCTCACGTCGTCGCGAGTGATACTTTCCGCTAAGGAACATCCGGCTTTCAAATCGGCTATCAGTACTTTTTTTCCGGGCGACATAAGTTTTGCGGTTTCTGCCATGAAGTGAACGCCGTTGAAAACAATAATATCCGCATTTGTTTCGGCCGCCGCCTTGCTCAGATAGAGTGAATCGCCGACTATATCGGAAACGCCGTGAAAAACGTCAGGAGTCATATAATTATGGCCTAAGAGAACTGCGTTTTTTTCCTTTTTGAGTCGATTAATTTCCTGGATTAAGGGAAGTTTTTCCTCGATCTCATGGCCCATATACGTAGATTCTAGCGTTTTGCGGATTTCATCTACCGTTTTCATCTTGCCCCCGGGTGTCTGAGACGCCCTTCTCCTTTTCGACCTCTTCCGATCGGTTTTCGGATACAGAGAAATTTCAAGATTAGGTTTTGTTTCCTATCGGGTTTTGCAAGTGGTTAATCTGTGCTAAAACAGGTCAGACTCGTTTTAAACCCGTTTCGTTCACAAAATAAATTGACAGGAAAAGAATTCTCCGAATCAATACGATGTTACTCCTAAAATCATCCATAAAGGATTGGTATTAACCCAATGAAAAAAATCGCTTCTCTGCTTTTTGCTGGAGCGTTGGTATTGTCACTTTCTAATTGCGGAGAACGCATAGAAGTGGAATATCCCGTATTCCCGAAATCAAAGGAAGGGCGCCAACTTCAAAAATTCCTTGGCACCATTCGGAACGTCGGTCTTGCCGTTGAAAAACCCCAAAAAAGTCTTTGGGAAACCGTCTTCGGAGCAGGTTCCAGCTTTATCGATCAAATGCCTTCGAAAGTGTTCGAAGCTTTTGATAAAGAATCTTATTATAAACTGATCGACTTGAGCAAGCGTGCAGATTCTATAAACGAAGCAACTCTTACTCTTGCCGGAATCACAAAAAGTCGCGTAAAACTCGGAAACCAATTGGGAGCCGAAGCAATTCTGTATATCGGATACCAAAAACCTTATACTGAGTGCGGTAGCGAAATGATGGTCGATTACGGAGCGGCAGCGCTTAAAGTAGGCGGCGCAATCGCTTCCATGGCTTCAGGTAAGAATGTCGATACTGGCAATGCTCCTATCACCAAACCGACTGCTGTTCGCTATATGTTGATTCCTCTAGATGCGACTTTGATCAAAGTCGAAACTGGAGAAGTTAAAAAAGCGGTCGTATCTGATCCTGCAAAAATCGACGCCGGTGTAGGTAACTTGAATTGTCCTTCGGTCCTCGATTCTTTCGGTAAGGCCTTAGACCAAGCTGCAGGTTATATTAAAGACCGTTTATCTCCACAGGTTAAAACTGAAAAAATTAAAGTTTATACTAAGGACGAAGATCCGGACGTTGCTGGATTCCTAGATGATGGATACCAAGAAATCACCGGAGAGACTCCAAGCTTTAAGAAAGCCAAAGAAGCTTGGGAAAAAGCCGATAAGAAAGCTGGCGGAAAGTCTGGCGGGGCAAAAGCTAACTTGGGAACATATTATTTCTCCGTAGGCGATTTTGATAAAGCGATCAAATACTACGAAGACGCAATGAAACTCCAAGGCGTTAACAAAAACGATATCAGAGAACTTCGTAAACGTGTTGAAGCGGCCGCTGCCGTCGATGATAACACTGATAAGTGATCGGATTTCCTGCTTTTTTGGAAGCGAGAAAAGCGGACGTTTAACGTCCGCTTTTCTTTTTTGTATCTTAGCGCTTTTCGCCGTAAGCTGCAGGACGAAACCGAATCCGGAAGAGTGCATGGACGCCCAGGTTCATATCGTGAAATTAATCGCGGACGATGAAAGTATGCCCAAACAGGTTCAGGCATTAATGCTTCGAAGCGTATTGAAACCGGAAACTAACGAAGCAATCGTTAAAACCTGCGTTCAGAACAAAACATTGAAACAAGTTCAGTGCGAGCTCTCGGCGGTTAAGTTTGGAGATTTGCAATCTTGCAAACAGCATGAAAAAATAGAAAACTCGGACCCGAAAGCTAAAGCGGGCAGTTAATTCAGAAGACAGATGCGTTCGCTTGCTCACGCTAGACAGAAGCTGCTATTAGTTGAAAAACTAAATGTTATCTCATACAAAGAGACCTCGGGTCCGGGGGTTTGGAGTAGACGATTCCCCGGAGAGATGGAGTTAATTCGAATGCAGTTTGTTTGATTGAAAATTTGACTTCACTTCGTTCAGTCACCCTTCGGGAATCTCGCTCCCTAAGGGTCGCTCGATTTGGTAGCGGAAGACGCGTGTAACGCGGCTGCAGTGCGGGGGAGACGTCCCCCGTTAGTCCTCAGTTAAGGATTGTCGCCAGTTGCTTTAGTCTAAATCCTGTAATTAGGATTCATGTCTAAGCTCAAACTTGTGCAACTTCCGGTCCCTCCTCCGACCGCCTTTGCCGCGACTGGGAACGTTCCTTTGGCGGCGGGTTGCCTGGCTGTGTCCGCAAGAGTTAACGGCTTGGAAAGAAAAGGTCTGAGCGTCGAAGTTCTAGACCCGTTGATCACGGACCAGGAAGGCGACAGCCGATTGGCGGATCGCATTGCAAAAGACGAACCTGAATTCGTAGGTTTTTCCCTCTATCTTTGGAATTCGGAAAGGAGTCTTCATCTTGCTCGGGAAGTGAAGGCTCGATCTCCTAATACGAAAATTCTCATCGGCGGCCCCGAAGTGAATTCGGACAATCCGTTTATACTTTCCGAAGCGGGTTACGATATCGCCGTGTCCGGCGAAGCCGAACATACTTTTTCCTATCTCTTAGAAGCTCTCTTAAAAAAAGAAGATCCAAGATCCCTGCCGAATATCGCTGTACGAAGGGAAGACGGAAGAATGGGAGAATTTTCTCCCGAAGAGAATGCTTCATTTCCCCTTACCAGTTATCCTTCTCCTTATTTGGAAGGATTCGTGCCTGTGGATCCGGCCAGGTCGACCTACCTGGAAACGGTCAGAGGGTGCAGATCGCAGTGTACCTACTGCTTCTATCCTAAAAGTAGCAACGTACTTAGAACTTTAGATATTCCTGAAACTGTAAAGCTTTTAAAGAATCTAAAAGATAAGGGCGCTAAAGAACTCGTTTTTCTGGATCCGACATTTAATCATCGGCCTGGATTCGAAGATTTCTTGGATGCGATTATAGACGTCAATTCCGATAGGCAAATGAGTATGTTCGGCGAATTAAGATCGGAAGGGATCACCGAGAAAATTGCGGACAAACTTGCTCTGGCCGGTTTCAACAGAATCGAATTGGGAATGCAATCGATCAATAAGGAAACCTTAAAGCGTGTGAAGCGCTATGGAACTCCTGAAAAGGTCGCAGAGGCGGCTAAAATGCTGGCCGATCGAGGGATAGAACTTCTTCTGGATCTAATCATAGGTCTCCCCGGAGATTCTCCGACGGACGTATTGAACGGGATCGAATTTTTTTACGAACATGGGCTTGGAGAATGGGTGCAGGTTTTTCCTCTATCCGTCTTACCCGGTACGGCTATGCGGAAGGACGCCGAGCGGGAAGGATTAATTTATCTACCGAAACCTCCCTATCGGGTCATTCGGACTCCGAATTTTTCCGCGGAGGATCTGAGCTCGACCTTATTTAGTTCCGAAGATCGCTTGGATCGTCGTTTGGATGAGACGCCAAGACCCTTTTTGGCGGACTTTGATCCGAATTTCGACGACGTATTCTGCTTTTCACCCGAGAAAAGGAGAGATTGCGGCATTTCGGATTTAGCGAGGCCCGGCGCGAGACATGTTGCTATTTGGTGGAAATCGAGAAATTTAGAAACCGGTAAAAGCGAGTTTTTCTTGAAACTGAAACAAAGGCTACAAACCGACCCGTTTACAGTAACCGATCTGATCCTTTATCCTGAGCAGCCATTTTCTTTAAAATTAATTAACGAAATTATAATGGAATTTTCAAGTATTCCTGCGTCTTATTTGTCAAGATCTTTGGCCCATCGAGGCGAGAATATGCTTCACCGTATAGTTCTAGTATTATCCAAGGAATCCGATTTTCCGAAGGAATGGGTAGAAGAAGCTCGAGAATATATACCGGTTTTTCAAGAGATGAGTTGGGAAGAAGCGGTTCGGAAGGCGGAAGAACTCGGTGGAGAATTCCCTGCTGCCAGGATAGTCGAAGAGGATTTTCATGCTCAAGCCTGGGCGGCACTGGTAAAAGCTGCGGATCCCGAAACCGTTTCGTTTTCGAATCGTGAATTCGAAAGAAGATGGTGCTGGGAAGTTCTTGGATACTCTGAGAAATAGGGTTATTCCTTTTGTTTTTGCTTTAAGAAATGCAGATTCTTTAAGAGATTCGATAAAGGCACATTCGCCGGACAACCTCTTTTGTTTTTCGCGCGGTTATGCGAATCCGAGCTGGTGATTCTGATCCGTCGCATTTTATGACCGGAATAGTATAAGATTTCCCCTTTTTCATCCCCGCCGAACTTCAACGTGTCTCCTAGATTTCTCCCGTGCCCTAGAATTATCACCGAGTCCTTGTCAACGGGTTTGACCGGGAATATTTCCTCGGTGTCTGCCCAAGGTAATTTCAGAAATAAATGCATTAAAATGAATCCGGCTTCGCTGTCATACTCGAATTGCACTTTTTCTAATATGTCGCCTTGGTCCATACACTCGGGCTTATATAGATTCAATCGATCTCTCCACTCGGGTGGGAGAGGGTAAGGCTCCACTTTCTCGGCAATTCCCAAGATTCCTCCTCTCGGGATTCGAATCGTAGAGAATGCCAAAGCAGGTTGCCCGGAAAATTCATGAAACGAGACTCTGAACTGCTCGAGGTTATCTCTCGCTGACTCGAAGAAGCCGAATAATCTGGGTAGCTTTGGAACGAAATCTCCGTCCTGAAGCGGATTAAGCGAAATATTGAAAGAGAATAGATTTAAATTCGGATTCTTATTTCCGATTTCAAGTTTGTGTAAACCGTGCGGAGACGCATAGTATCCCTCCCATCTTTTCCAGGATAGAATTTCGTCTTTATTCGGAGTTTTTTGTAATTTGGTCTTTTCCGGCAATGATATCATCTTTCCGGACTTTGCCTCGGAGGTAAGAGATAACAAGTCGATCGCGAGATCCTCTAATCCTGTTGATCCTGACGTTAAAGTATTGGAAACTATAAAGATCCCGGTTTCTCTTTCCGGATCCAACAAAAAATAGGAAGAAAAAGGAGGCAAATCTCCACCGTGTCCGGCAAAAACTAGATTATTTTTATCGTCCTTGAATCTCCATAGAGGCAATCCTATCTCGAAATCTAAATCCCTTTCTATTCCTTTGTTTTGCTTAGCGTAGAATTCGTTAAAGCTCCTGTTAGTTAGAAGTTTGTTTCCGTATCTATTTCTCGTAAATAATGCTTTGATAAACGACCCCATGTCGCTGGGAGTCGTTGAAAGAGATCCTGCTGCGATATCCCGGATTTTCGGTACTTTCATTTCCGACTTCCAAAATCCCCCCGCATATCCGATCGCCTTTCCGTTCTCGGGAAGATCGTCGTAAAAGCTAGTATTCTTCATGCCGGCCGGTCCGAATATATATACCTTCATATAATCTTCGAAACGATAACCGCTTGCACGTTCTACGATAATTCCTAATAGGGAAAATCCTAAATTACTGTAAGCAAATGCAGTGTCCGGCTTTCGCGTTAAGTGAATTCCTTGCAATAAGGGAGGAAGTTCGTTGTAGGGATATTTCTCGTATGAATGGTCGGATAACTTCCAATCCTCGAAAATATCCGAAGGTAAGCCGGAGTGGTGCGTTAAAAGTTGTCGAATCGTAAACGGTTTCGCGTCGGGAAATCTTGAGGATAACCCTTTGAGTTCGGGAATATACTTTTCTGCAGGGTCATCCAATACTATTTTTCCGTTCTCCGCTAATTGTAAAATTGCGATCCCGGTAAATATTTTGGAAAGGGAACCTACTTTAAAAATCGTATTTTCGGAGGCTTCGTTTTCTGCGGAAGCTTTTCCTAGTCCGGCGCTTATTACGGTCCTTTCACCATCGACGATAGTGATCCCTAATCCGACGATTCCCTCCGATTTCATTCGCTCTCGCGATTTGTAGAGTGCAATATCTCGAACGAAGGCAGAATTTCCCCGAATTCCCTCTTTAGGACGTACGGGAGGCGCACTCGAACAGGAAAAAAATTCGCAAGCAATCAGAGTTGAAACTGAGATTAATGGTACTCGAACATCCATTGGGCTTCTAACTCATAAGTCGTAGAGATTTTGCAAATATATACGACGGTTATTAGTATTATTCAATAATTCTTTATTGCTTCGCTTATGCAAGCTTGTTGAGAGAAATCACTAAAATCATTTTATTTAGAATCTTATGTCGATCGAGGATTTATTGGCTTCGTCGTTTAATTTATGCAATTTCAGAAATATCTTTGCTAGATACGTTTCGGAACGCGGATAAAAATTCGGAAAAAAGATGCCGATTTGATAGAATCCTTACTTTATTGCCGGGACGGTTTAAGTTTAAAGTATCGGGGGCCGATATCTTTCCGGTTTTGTTTCACGGAAATGACCTGAACGGAAAGCACTGATCGAGATCTGAAATTCGGAATGTTATTCATCCGTTTCCGACTTTTTAAAATTCCGCAAAGGCTTGATTAATATCTATGGGTAAGATATCTTACGGCCTGTGGATTCGGAAAAAAGTTTCATTCTTAAAGAATTTCGTACCTTGCCGGGAGTGGGTAAGGTTATTGCCGAGGATCTATGGAATCTAGGTCTACGAAGTAAGCAGGAATTATCCATGAAAAATCCGGATCTTCTATACGAAGAACTTTGTAAACTTCAGGGAGTCCGAGTGGATCGATGTATGCTTTACGTATTTCGTTGTGCCGTTTATGTTTCCGCTACGGAATTACCCGAACCGGAGAAAATGAAATGGTGGAGTTGGAAGGATTAAAGCGAATTCGTATTTCTTACTGCGATTTTCAGAGCAGCTCTTTTTTTACGATCGGATGAGTGCGAATCAAATCCAAAGCTTTGCCGATCAAAATCTTTCCCTCTGCAGTATGATTCCAAACGTTCAACCCGGATGGGTGAGGTAGTGGAATCCAATCCAACTCCACTCCATGGAATTTTCTGCGAAATTTCTTTCCTATCACACCGTCCAATTTGTATTTTTTATCTTCCAACATTTGATCTATCGCTAATTTACCTATCGGAATGATTAACTCCGGCCGGTTAAAGCGGACTTCGAATTCCAAATACCTCGAGCAATTTTCGATTTCGGACGCGTCCGGTTTGCGGTCTCCGCTTTTTGCTTTTCCGGGAAAACATCTACAAACTGCCGACATGGTTACTTTGGATCGATAGAGCTCCTCTTCCACTCCTATCGAGGCGAACCATTTAAATAATGTTTTTCCGGCAGTATATGCAAACGGCCTTCCGAATCTTTCTTCGTGAATTCCAGGCGCTTGACCAAGACTAAGAATTTTAGATCCAGGAACACAACCGTGAACCGGGTTACCTTCCATTTTTGGGCAAAGTCTGCAATGGAGAAGCGTGTCTATATGTTTCTGAAATTCTTTAGGAGGGAGCATCCGTTATGGATTATGGAGAGAGTAGCTTCCAAGCTTCGGAAGAAGTTGAACCGACACGAATCAGGCTTTTAAGTTTTGTTAGTTCCAAAATTTTATTCACTTGGGAAGAAGGAGCAAAAACCGCGATGCCTCCCTTTCCCGATTTCACGAGTCTCGAGTGAGTAGCCATAAACACACCTAGACCGGAAGAGTCTATGTATTTTACATTTTCCATATTTACCAATAAATAGAGAAACCCTCGGTCGAGTAGATGAAAGAATTTTTCCTTCATAATCTGAGCTGAATATAGATTTATTTCCCCGGTTATCTTTATGACGATAGCTTCCTTGGGAAGTCCAGACGGATTATTACTCGGATCCAAAAATACCCCCAATTCGGGGGCATCATGATCAAATTCCTGACTATCTAAATTAAGTGGAGTTTCCGCCATAGTTTCCAAATGCTTCCGGACTCTAAGTAGCCCTTACGGGAGTAGAATCTGCAGTCTATCGAACAGTCTGTGGTTTGTCCGAGGATTTTTCGACCGTTTTTTCTTTCGGATCAACGATCTTCACGCACTCCATCCGAAATTTGGAAATGATAGATTTCTGCCGGGTGGCCGAATTTTAGATGATATGTGGGGTTTAATTGAGAAAAAAGAGAATCGGATCTTCCACTAAAGTCTAGAACGAGCACGCATCCTCCAAATCCGCCTCCAATCATCCTCGCGCCTATCACTTTTTGCGATTTAAGCCAATTTACGATGAAGTCGGTTTCTGGGGAAGTGACTTGAAACAATCGGGAAAGCGAATCATTGCAAGCAAACAGTTCGGACCCTATTTTCCGGATGTCTCCGGAAATTAAATTTCGAATAACGTTATTCGTTCTTTCCTTCTCTCCGATAACATGGAGGGCTCTTTTCTTTTCCGAAATACTCAATCCCGCAGATTCCACCCATTTTTCTTCCGCATCATAGAGGTTGGATAATTCCGGATGTAGTTGTCTGATTTTTTCTGTCGCCGATTCGACTTCCGTTCGACGTTCGTTATATCCACTTTCCTTTAAGCTATGTTTTTTTTTGGAATCGATTAAATAGAATTCACAATTCCGTAATTCTAACGGATGGAATTCATAATCTAGAGTTTTCGTGTTAAGTGAAATACAGCTTTCTTTCTTAGCGACCGAGATGATCAACTGATCCATAATGCCGCAATTTACTCCGACAAATTTATTCTCTGCTGCTTGACTTAACAAAGCGATTTCTTTAAGAGAAAGTCCCCACCCGAAAAGTTCGGAGAGTGCATAGCAGGTAACAACTTCTACTGCCGCTGAGGAGGATAATCCGGCACCCTGAGGAATATTTCCGCCGAAAGAGAGATCGAAACCCGGCACGGATAACCCTCTTTTTTTAGCTTCGGAGACGACCCCTAACACGTAGTTCGCCCAAGTGCGGTCCTCGTCGTATTTTATTTCTTTGGCGACTTTGGAGGCTTTAAAATCTAGAGAATGCAAGCGATATTCATCGGTCCCATTTTTTCTAACTGCAGCGTACACGCGGAAATCTATTGCTGCCGGCAATACGATTCCGCCGGCATAGTCGACATGTTCTCCAATAATATTGATTCTTGCGGGTGCTGAAAAGAAACGAAATTCGCTCTCGATCGAAATTGGAGTAAAAGAATTTAGGACGGAGGTTAACGCTTCGAATGAATAATTAGGCATACCGGGGAATCGGAAGAATAAAATCCTTTTCGCTTCTCAAAATGCAAGTCGGTTTTGTCATTCGAGTCAAGAACTCGTAACAGTAGACGCTTATCTTTTCCTTGCTATTCGATGCAGGGTCAGTATTCTGCGTGAGTCGGGAGGATATATGACCTTTGCACTCGAATTAAAAGATCGGTTTGCCTCCGAATTTCTAGAGGCAAACCAAAGAGAAGCGCTGTTGCGAGAGTCGGGAGCCGCTCTAGAAAATTTAATTTCCGGAAAGGGAAAGGGGCGAGAATTCTTAGGTTGGGTCAATCTGCCTCAAACGATTCGATCCGAGTCGATCGAGAAAATTTCTTCCGAAGCCGAACGAATTCGAAAACAATCGGATACGATCGTCTTAGTGGGAATAGGTGGATCTTATCTTGGAGCGAGAGCCGTTATCGACGCATCCAAACCGTATTTTTCGAAATCGAAACTAGGTTCTCCTGAAATTGTTTATGCCGGTCATAATCTAGATAGTCGATATCATGCCGAACTCTTAAAGTATCTTGAAACGAGAGAGTTTTCGATCAACGTGATTTCTAAATCCGGAACCACTACGGAACCCGCTCTTGCTTTTCGACTCTTGTGGGACTTGACTAAAAAAAAATACGGGGATAAGGCAAAACAACGAATTATTGCTACGACAGATTCTTCAAAAGGCGCCTTACGAAAAATGTCGGATGCTTTGGGGTTTACTACCTTTGTCATTCCCGACGACGTGGGTGGAAGATATTCGGTTTTGACTCCTGTAGGATTGTTTCCGATTGCAGCCGCAGGAATAGATATTCGCGCTTTCGTAAATGGATTTCAGGAAGCTTCGAATCAATTACTTACACATACCAATCCCGAAGAAAATCTTTCATGTAGATATGCAACGCTAAGAAATTGTCTCTATCGCTCCGGTAGAATCATCGAGGTTCTGTCCAGTTTTACTCCGTCGCTAAGAACGTTCACCGAGTGGTGGAAACAATTATACGGAGAGAGCGAAGGAAAGGAAGGGAAAGGAATTTTTCCAGCCGGAGTAAATCTTACCACCGACTTACATTCGATGGGTCAGTATTTGCAGGAAGGAGAACGTCGACTTTTTGAAACTTTCTTACATCCTCTAACCGTTAAAGAAGGCGTAACCATACCGACGGACAAGGACGACTTGGATGGTCTTAATTTTCTTGCGAAGAAGTCGATGTCAGAAGTCAATCGCCAAGCGATACTCGGAACCTTGAGTGCACACTCCGAGGGAAATGTTCCTTGCATCGAGCTATGCTTTCCGGATACAAGCCCGGAGAATCTAGGAAGTTTAATGTATTTCTTCGAATTAGCCTGCGGTATTTCCGGAACTTTG
This sequence comes from Leptospira broomii serovar Hurstbridge str. 5399, assembly GCF_000243715.2. Classification (NCBI taxonomy): domain Bacteria; kingdom Pseudomonadati; phylum Spirochaetota; class Leptospiria; order Leptospirales; family Leptospiraceae; genus Leptospira; species Leptospira broomii. The sequence continues at coordinate 797,019 of NZ_AHMO02000008.1, read as the reverse complement.
TTGAATGTCAATCCTTTCGATCAACCCGGGGTGGAAGCTTATAAACGAAATATGTTTGCTCTTTTAGGTAAATCAGGCTTCGAAAACCTTCGGGAATCTTTAAAGAGCAAAGGCATTTAAAGATAGTTGTTAATTGAAATGCTGCGATTTTCTTAGAATTGATACGACGGAGAATGAATTATCTATCAGAATCAACCGCATAGTCTTTCCAATGAGATTTTGTTTCAAAAACGATATATTCCGAGTCGGAATGTATCGTTTTACCGTCTTCTATTTGTCTTTCGAAAACTTTTTTCCAGAATGCTTGACAAGCCATCGTTTGTGAGTCGCATTGAGGGAATGGGGAAAAGGTTAAACGGTTTTCGAATTGTGTCCGCTTCTTTGACACTTTCTACTTTATTATTTTTTCTCCATTTATCACACTTCAGTTCTTATCCAGGGAAAAAATATCCCGTTCCTGCTCAAAGCATAACGGGTGTCGAGACCGAATATCAAGGTGATCGTAATTTCGTAGAAAGTTCGGAAAACTCGGAACTTTCCTTTGACGCGCTTTCACTTGAAAAGATACATAATTCGGCATTTCTCGATTCGAAAGCTTCCCGTCAGGATAGGTTTCAATTTCATTTCTATAAGCTCCTATCTCAATATCTGCTGAATATTCCTCCTCCTGAATTCGTTTAACGAGTTTAACTCTCATCGTAATTGATGGGATAAAAAAGCGGGTTTTAGAACTAAGGGGGCGAACTCCATTTAGATTTTGCCCCATCAACCGAACGGAAGGAAATACAAGGCGACTTAAAATGATTTCAATGCTGCGATTTTCACAAATCCGGTTTCAGCGCTCGGAAGTTCGACTTCCACGTACATATCAAAACTAACGTAGCACCGTATTGTAACCGATCTCGGTAGGGGGTTTTCCCCTCGCCGAGGTCGGGGTTTTTTATGATTTTTTTCCTCGAAAAAGAAGAGACAGGTTAGAAAGACTCCCGATACTTTTTAAGGGAAAGTTTCGACTTTCTCGAAAGCGGATGAACCTCGAATTTGCCAAATGGAATCGCCTGATTCAGGCAATGGAGGCCCGGAAACGAATCGTTTTACACGGGGTGGTTCTTTCCTCTTTTTATAAATCCAATCTTGAAAATTACCTTCGCTTTTGCTTAGAATTCTACAAAAAGACCGACCTTTTACCGCCGTTACTCAGTCTTCTTTCGACGCTTCTTGAGAGGGCGTACCGAGAAAATTGTCTCGATTCGTATTTTAAGAGTAAGGGTTGGGATGCTGTAGGCGACGATCTCGCAGAAAGAGAGGAAGAGTTTCGAAATACTTGGGATTTTTCCGATCCTTTGTCGGTTCGTCCTGTGCTCAAAGAGCAAGGGTTCTATCTAAAGACGACGATTTCGCATAATCAAACCGGTCTTGCAGTAGAGATTTCAAACAACGCGATCATTCCGCTAGAATCTGAAGAAGACTTAACGGAATACTTATCTAGAGCGAAATCATATCAAAATATATCGGAGTATTACGAAGACTACCCTTTCGACGAGGAGGGTAAGGAAATAGGTCTTGCTCTTTCGCTCGTTCAGTTTAAGGAAATCGGTATCAAACCCAATATGCTTCGGTACGATACACCCGAGGGAATGCACGTATTCAGAGTTGAGCTTCCGTTCGGCGAGAAATACGAATCCTTAGTAGAACGTATCGAAAAGGACGAAGAGGTATTGCCATTTCCCGAATACTTCATTAAAGAGGATGAAATTCTCGAGCCTTGGAAGTTATCGACTTGTAAGCATTGCGGAAGAACGGTCGACGATCGAATTTTCTTTCCGGTTGTTCCAGTTGATGTCCCGTTACGGATCGTTTCAGACCTGCCTATGGACGTCGGCATTTGCGCCTGGTGTTTATCTAGTTATATTTAATCGCAAATATTTCGTACGAATACTTCTCTACATGGACGCTTCCGATGAATTCCATGTTTGAAGGATGGAGTCGATAGCTCCGTAGGTTACCGCTTCCTCCGCCGATAGCCAAAAATCTCGATCGGTATCTCTTTCGATGATTTCTAGAGGTTGCCCCGTTCCTTCCGCAATGATCCGATTGATTTCCTTTTTTTCTTTTTCCACCATCGACGCAAAAATACCTATATCGGTAGCCTGCGCTTCGAATCGTCCGGGAACGTGGGGTTGATGTAGCATGATCCTGCTATGCGGATAAGCATACCGTTTGCCTTTGGTTCCCGAAAGGAGTAATAACGCGCCAAAACTCGCCGCAAGACCCATACAAACGGTTCGGATATCGTTTGAGATTAAATTCATTGTATCTAAAATCGCCATTCCGGAAGTATTAGCTCCGCCGGGACTATTTATGATTAACGTGATATCTTTTGTAGAATTTTCCGAAGATAGATATAGAAGTCGATCGATGACGTGCTTCGCGGAAGCATCATCAACTTGTCCCCAAAGAAAAATCTTCCTTTCCTTTAAGTTATTTTCATCCAGACGGACTCCCGGGAGTATTAAATCGGGTAATACAGGTGATTCCATATTTTTCTCCTTAGGAAGCGATCGCCATCGGTCCGTGAAGGACGTCCAGCCAATCTCTTCTATCAGATTTTGTTAATAGATTTCGCCTAAGCAATTCGCGACTTCTTCTTAAGCGATTTTTAAGATTACTGCCGGTGATTCCGGTTCTCTCAGCGATTTCTTCATAACTTAATTCGCCGAAATATCGTAAATTGAGTAATTCCCTCTCTTCATTAGGAAGTTCTTCCAAAGCCTGCAATACTTCCTTTCTCCAAGCTTCTTCGTCTCCGTCCGATCGGGCTTTCGCCATCGTGGTTTCAGGTTTGAACTCGGCCGAAACGAGATCTTTTCGCCGAAGAATACGGTCGGAATGTTTCAAAACTAGCCTGCGCAATAAAAAAGGAAAAGCTTCGGGTGTACGAAGGTTCGGTAAAACCTTCCAGGTTTCCAAGAAAACTTCTTGTGTGAGATCCTCTGCTTTGGATTCGTCCCGAATTCGTTTCTCAGCTTCGATCTGGACGTATTTTTCGAATCGGGAAACCAATTCGGTAAAGGCGGTTTCTTCCCCTCTGGCAGCTTCGGTTACTAGTACTGTAAAATCGCGCATATCTGTTTTAGGGTCCCTTTTTAGACGAATCCAGTGTACTGTTTTTTTCGATTTTTCAGAACCGGTTCCGGGGAATTGGTCGACGGTCTAGGTTCCGATCATCGAAAACCGAGCTTGGTATATTTATTTCGAATAGGGTTAGAAATTTTAAGTATATATCCGGAATTGCATAGAGCGGAGTTATATAATGAAATTGAGATAGGCGAATTGGGTTCGAGGTCCCACCCTTCCTGGGTGGGGGATGGTGGCGGTTTCTAGCGGAGAAATTTCTTTATCATAGAACGGCCGAATTGTCGATCAAAAAACGGATAAAAGCTATGAGGGAGCTCCAACATAACTTTTGACGATAAAATGCTTGTAATATTCTAAATTTTATGAAATACGAGCGGGGTACCACCGAACCAGCCCCCACCCAGGAAGGGTGGGGCCCTTGTATCAAGGCCAGCTCTGAGAACTGTAAGTAAGCATGCCTCGAGCTATTTTTCCAGCCGAATCCAAGTGTATGAGTTCCTCATAGCTTTTTATAATATTATTGAGTATTATTAAAATTTAAATAACTGAATTTGGAAAAGTTGTCGTTTCGATTAAGTTTCGCTCCTTAGGTTTTGTATAAACTTCTTCCAGTCGTTTCCTAAGCGAATTTCGAAATCGGTTTTACGGTACATTTCGTAAAGATCCTTTTCTCCCAAATCTAGAAATTCTCCAGGGAAAATCTTTCCACCGAGACGATTTTTTTCGGCTAACTCTCTGAACGTATTGGCGAGATCATAGGGTACATTCTGCCTAAGCTCGGATAAGCAGGTTCCTCTCATCCAAGAAAGTCCCAAATAAAAAAAGTCTCCGTTCTTAAAGGAGACTTTTTTACCGTTTAAAGAGAGCCCGGTGTAACTTGCGTTCGGAGGTTTTTTTGATAAGTACAGGATACAATCGAATCGATTTCGTTCCTCGTCGGTTGGCCAAGGGGAAAAATCCGGTTCAGGAAATAAGATAAAATCCGGGTTCATTACGAGAAACTCATCATCAATGTCCCAAAATCGGCCAATGGCTGTTCGGATTCCTCCCCCGGTGCCTAGGATTATAGGATATTCATTAGAAATTTTTAATTTAAATTGATTGAATGAACATAATTCGGATTCCAATTTCTGGGCCTGATAGTGCGAATTGACGATTGCCTCTTTAACTCCCCATCTTTTCGCCCAATAAAATGAATAGTAGATGAGAGGAATATCCGAGACGGGGAGAAGCGGTTTCGGAAGTTCCTTAGTCCATTCTTGCATTCTCGCTCCAAAACCTGCGCAAGGAAAAAAAGCCTTATCGTTCATGGGTTCAGCAATCGATTTTTTCCAAGAAGGAGCGGTTGGCTAATAGTTCTTTTCGGAGGAAGTGAAAGAATACGAAGAGTTGATCGGGAAATAACCCTACTTGCACTATTTCTAATAAATTATCCAAGCAAGCAATGATGCTTGAGCGGTACTTATCCTGCCCTTTATCGGCGACGAGCATGAAGTAAGAGCCTAACGCTTTATAGGACCTTTGGAGGCTTTGTAGATAAAAGCATTCCTTAGGCTTAGGATAATTAGTTTCTGAAAGTTTCAAGAAAAGTAAAAATAATCCCTTTCTCATCGCAAAAGGGATCGGTCGATATGCGTCGTAGAGCAGACTGGATAAGTCATAGAAAGGGGTTCCCATTCTCGCATCTTGAAAATCGATCATAGTAATTTGCTGTTCGGAATTAAGCATTAGATTTCGAGCATGGAAATCACGATGGCAGAATACCTTTATTTTGTAATCGGATAGGAAAGAAGACGCTTCCTCGATGAATATATTTACTTCCGGACGTAGCTCCGATTTGATTCCGAACAATTTCGAGAATCTACCGAAGGCCGAAACGGTAAATTGGTTCTCGTAATTCAATTTTTCGTAATCGAATTCCCGTCCCGATACAGGAGCTTCCGTTTCGAGTTTCTGGAGTTTCACAAGAAGCTCGATAGATTTCACGAGATAATCACGATATTCTCCGTCGTCTTTAATAAAACTTAAATCCTTATCGCCTTCGTCGGAGAGCAGAGTTAAATGATGAATTATATCGGTCTTGTATACATCCGGCACGCGGAATCCATGGGAGCGAAGAAAATTTCCGACATCGATAAAATCATGCTGGAACTGCGCATCCTTACAAAGGACCAAAGTCTCATTCGGATAAAAAATTCTGTAGTATCTGCGGGTCGAAGCTTCAGGAGTTAAAGATTCGACCTTACTCGGAAATTTGCCGTCTTTGGCAAGGAATCGGAGTTCGGCTTCTCCAATTAATTGACTCATATTAACTTGGCCTAGTTCGACATTTTATCCGGAAAGACCAAGCGGAATTCGGTCCCTTTATCCGGTTCCGAATCGATTTCGATTCTAATTCCGAACAAATCGGCAATTTCTTTCGCAACGAACATCCCTAACCCCGTGCCCTGACCCGATTTTTTCGTGGTGAAATAGGGTTGAAATATCTTTTTTAATACTTCGTTGCTCATACCTACGCCGTTGTCTCGTATTTTAATCACAGGGTGCCGATTTCTTTCGTAAATGCCGATTTGAATTTTTCCCTTGTTGGCGGTTGCATCGGCAGAATTCAATACGATATTGGAGACAAGTAGGCTCAATTGATCGGAATTGGAAAAAACCTGGACGTTCTCTTTCGCTTTTTCTAGTAATATCTCACAGTTTTTTAATCGTGATGCTTTTTTGAAAACTTCTATGACCGATTCCACCACTTCGTTTAAATCCAGGACTTCTTTATCTTTTCCGACTTCTCCAGGTTTTCCGAGCTGCAGCAGATTAAAGGTTAAATTCTTTAGTTTGGTGATTTGGTTCCAAGTTACTTGAATGGCTTTATCTTTGAGGGTCTCGTCGGAATCGGGTAATCTAGCTACTTCGATAAAGCCTTGAACTGCCGTTAATGCATTGTTGATTTCATGTCCTATACTTGCCGCAATGGTGGTTAAAAAAGCCCGCCGTTCCGCATCGATCAATTTCTCCGAAATAACAATCTTCTGCGTCACGTCCCTGGCAATTCCCGTATAATAGGTTTTACCGTTCATTACGTATCGACAGACCGATATATCGAAGGTTCTTGGCTCTCCTTTTCGATTCACTAGCTCAGCATTATGCAACCGTGCGATTTTGTGATCCGATTTTCGATTCGTCAATTTTTCGACGCGGTCCAGATAAGCTCGCCGATTTTTTTCCGCGATTAAAAGACTAACGTTCGAGCCGACGAGCTCGTTTTCTTTGTATTGGAAATGGCTAAGAGTCGCTTCGTTTACCGCTCGAATTATTAGCGATTCGTCCAAAGTTATTACGCAATCTCCGGTCGTCTCTAATATAAGACTATTACGATAATTTAAATCTTTGTATTGCTGTGCGAGATGGGTTTTCTCTCGAACGGTTTTCAGTATTCTTCTGGATTTTTTGTCTTTTTCCTCTTTTTCTCGTCGAGCATTTTCGAGGACGATTAAAAGTTGTTGTCGACTTACCGGTTTAGAAATGTAATCAAAGGCTCGATTACGCAATGCTTCTTCTGCGGTATGAAGCTGCGGATTCCCGGTTATCAAAATTACGGGGATATTCGAATTATATTTTTTGATTTCTTTTGCGACTTCGATTCCATCTTTTCCTTCCATCAGTATGTCGGAAATAACTATATCGACCGGTTTATCTCGAACGATCTTCATCGCGGATTCAAAGTCTTCCGCAATAAAAACGTTGTAACCTTCCCTTGAAATTACCCGCTCTAAAGCGGTTCGTATTTCTGATTCATCGTCGATTACGAGAACATTCGGGTAATTTTGGGCCATGTCGTTTCTTTCTGTCAGTCCTTCATACCTTTCCTACTGGAATCCTAATCGTAACCTTCGTACCTTGACCAGGATTCGATTCCAATTGAATGGAACCTTCGTGATCGGCCACGATTCTCTGCGAAATTGTAAGTCCTAATCCTGTTCCTTGCTTGGTTCTACGAGTCGTATACAGGGGGAGAAAAGCTTTTTCAGCAACCTCCGGATTCATACCCGGGCCGTTATCTTGAATGGTAAAACTGACCGTTTCACCGTTCAAATACAATTCTTTCCGTACGGAAACTTGTATGCTGGGGAATTCCGGCTTATGTTCCATCTCGGAGATCGCGTTAACAGCATTCACTAGGCAGTTAATAAGCACTTGTTCGATTTCCTGCCACGCGACGTATATTTGAGGAAGTTCGGGGCTCGTCACTCGCTTTAGTTCGATTCCGCCTTTTTTGCAACTTACTTCGATCAATTCGCAGGCTCTAAGTAGAATGAAATACGGCGAGACCAATTCTTTCTTTCGAGGAGATCTTCTTCCTAAGTCCAGTAGTCCTTTAATAAGATCTCTTATGCGAAGTGCAGCTCCCTCGATTCTCTTGTACACCTTTTTCCGTTCGTTCGGATCGGGATCTTCGTGCTCCACTAGATCCTCTAAGTATAGAAGGCTCGACTGAAGAGGATTATTTACTTCGTGAGCGATTCCGGCCGCGATTTCTCCGATCGATGCGAACTTTGCCGTTTCATAAAGCTGACGATCAAGAAGTTTGGTTTGAGTCACATCCGAAAATATCAACATTGCCGCAATCGGAAGCTCTTGGTATTTCTTTAACGGAATGAACTTAATGGAAAAGAAATTTTCATCTTCTCCCAATAAGGCCATTGAAAAATCGAAGTACACAGGTCTTTGAATCCTTACACACTCTTCTAATTTTTCGTATATTTCGTTTTTTATCTCTTCCGCGAAAAGTTCAGGGAATTTATCGCCCGGAGCAACGTTGAGAAATTGAAAGAGAAAGAATTTTAGGATAGGGGCCACTTCCATCACGATTCCCTTCGGGTTCAATATTACGATCCCATTGTTCATCGAAGCGAAAAGGTTTCTCAATTTCAATTCGGAAGCTCGAATTAATTCTTCGTTCTTTTTTTGTTCAGTGATATCAAGTAAAAGTAAAATAGTGCCGATTCGATTGCCGTAATCGTCTTTCAGTGAAGAAGAGGCCAGTAAAAACGGGACCTCGTTTCCAAGGGGAGTCCCTACTTGAATTTCCGCTTTGGATCCTAAGAGCACTCTGTCGGTCGATTCGGCATCCAGCCGCAACAGGTCTCGAACCTGCAGGCCTAGAAGCTCCTCCTTAGGCACGCTTAATAAGTTCGATATATTCGTATTGGCATAAGTTATGAATCCTTCCTCATCGGTGGATAAAAGCGGGACCTCCAGCGAGTTTAAGAGGGCGCCTTGAAATTGGAGTAGCTTAGCGGTATCTCGTCGTTGGCGCTCTATTCGTAAATATTGAAGAGAGGATAATAAATCTTCTATGATTTCGAAGTAGAGATAGTTCTCCCCCGAATCGAAGGCCATATTTTCTTTCGATAATATTTCTATTCCTCCGACGATTTTCCCGTCGTCGCGAATGATTAGGCTCAGAGACCTCCGAAATTCGGAAGTTCCCAACGCGATTTCCCACTCGCGGTACGTAGAGCCTCCGAATTCATGAATGATAAACGGCTCCTTTCCTTCCACTAAACTTAGCAAAGGGGAAGGGTATCTTTTTTTAAGCCAGGCGGATTCGAAAGTTTCCTTCCAATCTTCTTCCGAATCCGATTGCACTAAAATCTGATCCGTGCCGTCTTCCTTGCGATAAAATCCCCAGACTAAACTATAATGAGGGTTTTCCTTCAACGTATCGCAAACTTTTTGAAAAAGGGTCGTTTCGGAACTTAATCTTAAGGAACGAAGATTGAGTTTTAATAAACGAAGACTTCGAAGAATGCTTTGCAGGTAATAGAGTCTTAACTCGGTTTCGCGTACCTCGGATCTTTGATATATATGAAAGATTAGCGGGGACTCCGGATCGGGAAGCAAAGTGTTGATCGTAAACTCGGCTAAAATTAATTTACCGTCTTTTCGTTTTAGGTTCCAAAGTAAGGAGATCCCTAACTCCTCCGCTCCGATCACATGTTCGCCGATTCTTTCCGGACGAGACAGGAGTTTGCTCAAAGAAAGCTCTCCGAGTTCCTGGCGAGAGTAGCCGAGAATTGCTTGAGCCTTTGGATTGGCGCTAAGTATACTGTAGGACTTTGGTTCCAGGACTAGGATGCCTTCTTGCGCGGGAAAGAATGCGTTTTCCAGAAGGGGAAGAAGTTCCTTTAATTGCATGGGGGGATGTTTAAATATCGGAAATTATGTGGCCGGATTTTAATCTGGAAAAACCAGATTCTTTACTCGCGGGAATCCTTGATAACTTAGTTCCCCGATAAATCATAGCGGAAAAATGAACTTAATATATCATTTCTTCTTACAAAATTATATGCGGAGCAAAATCCGGTTCATGGAGTCCGAACTCGGATTTCAAAGAATGTTCGTAGATTTGGGGGGACACAAACTTTTCTATTTAAAGCGCGAGGGAGAAGGGCCGGAAAAGAAGACTCTTCTGCTGATCCACGGCCTTTTAGATAGCGCTTCCGGATTCAGAAAATTAGCCCCATATTTGAGGAAAGACTTTACCGTTCTTCTCCCGGATATTCCCGGATTCGGATGGAGCAAATTACCGAACGTCCGGTACTTGTATCAAGTTAATATCTTTGCCGATTTATTATACGAATCCATCCGGGAGCTTTCACTAGAGAATGTGGTGTTAGGCGGTCACTCCATGGGAAGTCTGATTGCGATGCATATAGCGTTGAGGGACAGGCAGAAAGAAAATAGAATTAAGAGACTGGTTTTATTGGCCCCGGGTGGTATTCCCCATCCAAAACGGGACGAAATGAAGGATCTATTGTTTCCGAAAAATACGCAACAGATTGAAAGGCTTTTTGCATCCCTGTATTTCGAGTCGGCGCCCAATTTAGGAGGTTTTGCGAAGAAGGCTTTGCTTTCTACTTGGAATGGACCCGCAAATCGTTATCTGACCCACAACACTCTAGATCGCGAAGAGGAAATTTTTCTCGGGAAAAAATTGTCCGCAATCGGATTAAAATCCTTAATCGTTTCAGGAAAGGAAGATCCGATTACCGATCCCACTATGGTAAAGAAACTACATTCTTATATGAAAAAGAGTAAAATCACGTGGGTGCCATCGGCAAAGCATGCATTGCACATCGAAAAACCGTTCGAAGTAGCGACTGCCATCAACAATTGGTTGTAAAATCCCAATCGATTTCCGATAAAAAAAACCAAGATTCCGTCTGAGTCGAACGACTCTCAGATATATAGAAAGAGGCAACGATTTCTATATGGAAGATATTCAAAGTTCGGGTGCGATTGAAAAATCCATTAAGATCGCCTTGATCGAGGATAATTCGGAGTTCGGTTCTCGTTGTCTTCAATCCTTAGTCGAGATGCCCGAGATTTCGGTGGCCGATCTTTTTACTAGTTGCGAAGAATTTCTCGCTAACGGGCAAACTCGGTATGATATCGTATTTGTCGATATTATACTTCCTGGAATGAACGGAATCGATTTTATTCGGGAAAACTTTCCCAAAAATTCTGCGACTCGCTTCATCGTTCTATCCGGGATCGAATCCGATGCGGCCTTATTTAAATCCATGCAAGCCGGGGCAGTCGGCTATTTTTTAAAGAAAGATCTCAAAGATATTAGTCACGTAACCAGAGTCGTTTTAAAGGAAGGAGGAATTCTTTCGCCAGGGTTAGCCGTGCGAGTCATGGAATTCTTCAGAAAGACTCCGAGAAAAGAAATCTTTGCATTAACTCCAAGAGAACGGGAGATTTTGGATTATATTAATGGCGGTTTTAAAACGAAACAGATCGCTTTGAAATTGGGTACGAAAGAAGGGACTGTTAGAATTCAAATAAAGAGCATTTTTAGAAAATTAAAAGTGAATTCTCGTTTGGACCTAGTTCGTAAATATTCTTAGTCTCACTTTCTTTTATAGACTTTATCATAAAGAATTACGATTGAATCCGTTTATCTTATACCTCGATCTAAGTAGTTACTGCTACACCCTTGGGTATAAAAGAGCGGTTTCATCATTGTTCAAAGGAATCGTGCTTTCTCTAAACTTTATTTAGGTTAGTATGGAAGCTATGAACGACGTTAAGGAAACGGAGTGGTCAGGAGCGATCGCACAGTTAGCGGTGGTTATCACAACTTACAGACATGTCGGCACTACTACGGATCAAATATTTCTTGCATGCGAATCGTTGTGGGCCGATTGGGAAAGCTTCGATCCGACTGGTCCTGATTGGTTGCAAGGATTCGAAGAGGCGATGGATGAAGGCGAGATGCGTTATGCTGCCGATTCATTTCTGAAAGTTCGCAGTTTATTGAAAGAGAAGTTCGATACGATAACTGCGACTTTCGAATCGGGAAATGATATGGTTTTAGGTGGGCTTATATTAGAATTATCTGATGGTGTTTTTTCGCTATTAAACGGGCCTGAATCCGCCGAAAAAACTGCGGAATCGGTGGTGATAGAAGGTGAAAAGTTGTTAGAAATATTGCTGGAATCAAACGATATCTCTTTTCCCGCCGATGAGGATTTGTCGGAAGTCGATCTGAATCTGGTCGCGGATGCGGGAGATCGGGAAATCTTAAGAGAATTAATCGGAGCTTTCGAGGCGATGGCGGAAACCACAGAGAGAACTTACGGTGAATCTCTATATCTACTGCTTTCGCGGATATTTATCGTCCATTGGAGCTTTTACCGACTTAGGAAGGAAGAGATTCCCCCCGTAACATAATATTATCGAACAAAGCTACGATTCTTCGAATCGATTTAGATGCTCGAATGATCGTTGAAATCGCGACCGATTGAATCGTCTGCGCGATTAATAAAATTAAAAAAACGTAATAGTAAAATGCGAATTCCCCCGAACACCGCCGATGGAATTCGGGAAGAAAGCAGAGGAAGTAAATTTAAAAAGAGATCTTAATTCTTCCGCTCTCTAACTTCTGCGCGGACATTCTCCGCCTCGGTCGAAGTGATTCCACAATTCTCCAACATCAAAATCTCTAACTTCTTTCTCCATTTCTCCAACTGCTCTTCTCCTTTGAGTTTAGGAACAAAGAAAGGGTCCGTAAATGTAAATATCGCCTTAGAGAAAGGTTTCGGAACTTTAGTTCTGTCCCAGCTGTTTACCTTCCAAAACCGATCGTAATCGGCGGAAAATGCAATGACGGGATAGCCGGTTAGAGATGCGAGTTGAATGATTCCCGGCTTAAGTTCGTATACCGGTCCGGTAGGGCCGTCCGGCGTGATTAAGGAAATTGCGCCGTCCATAGCTTCTTTAACAAGAGCTCTTAATCCCGCGGCGCCTCCTCTTCGACTCGAACCTCGTCGAGATTCTATGCCGAAATGTTCCAAAACTATAGAGATCATTTCACCGTCCTCCGATCGAGATGCAAGTGGGACGATGCGCATTCCCCTCTTTTTTACTAAGTAAGAAGAGGTGAGATCGATTGCGTACGGAATCTGATTGTGCCAAAGAGCCAAGAGAAAAGAATTTTTTTTTCGAAAGAAGTCTTCTGTCGTTTTTGGAATTTTAATTTCTTTCCATCGGATTGTCAGATAAATGATTCTTAGAAATAAGATGGAGAGCCACGCCTCCAATCTAATCTTCATTTTGTGACACGTCCCTGAAATAAAGGAAGGAGCAATAGCCAGATGGAGGACAGCCCTAATCCCAAACTTTCCCTGAAGATTTCTGAATCGAAATCCGCACGAGGGTCCTCTAAAAAAGTATAAATACCCCAAAGAAAGTAACCTCCGGCCAAAGCTCTGGATATCCCCGAAATCAAACTGCGCAGTCCGGGTTCTCGAAAGTAAGGGAACCATTCGGCGCAATAAAGTACAGCTACTGATAGATAAGCGGGAATCCAGACTTGAGGATCCGGGTCGTTATACTGAAGACCTGCGAATACGACCCAAGTCAGTGCGGTAAAACCGCGAAATGCATTGGAAAGAAAAGGTCCGAGTTTATTTCGACTCAAGCAAAACTTTCCCCGGGTTTAATAGATTTTTTGGATCCAGCGTTTTCTTTATTTGTCGCATAATTTCAAGTTCGGCATCGGTCCTGGAAAAATGTAGAAAATCCCTTTTTAAAAGCCCGATTCCGTGTTCGGCGCTGATGGAACCGTGGTGCTTTTGCAACAATTCAAACATGGACGGGTCTACGCTTTTACACTGCGAAAAAAACTCCGCATCCGAAAGACCCTTAGGCTTTACGATATTCAAATGTAAATTACCGTCTCCGATATGGCCGAATAACGCGATTTCGAATCCAGGATACTTACTGTTCAATAAAGCCTGCATGTCTTCTAAAAAAGAATTCATATTTCGTAATGGAAGAGAGATGTCGTTTTTATGCACGGTATAATCGATTGAAATGGATTCGCTGATTCCTTCTCTATACTTCCAGAAAGTTTCAGCTTGGCGGGAATTGGAAGCCAAGCTTCCGTCCGAGACCAGCCCTTTTTCAACCACTGTTTCCAGGAAGGAGAATAATTTTTCCTCATCCCTTTCATCCATTATTTCAAATTCCATTAAAACATAATATGGACTCTTTTCCGGAAAAGCGTCAGGGACATGCAAATGATCGATTACTTTTTCCAGACAATAACGGGTAAGAAATTCAAATGCTAAAAGCGGGACTTTTACGTTATGTGTTTCCTTGAATAACTCGAGTATAGAAGAAAAGTCGGGCACTGCGCTAAACAGAACTCGATTGTCCGAAGGCTTGCTTGTCAATTTCAGCGTGCATTCCGTAATGATTCCGAGCGTCCCTTCCGATCCGATAAACAGATGTTTTAGATCGTATCCGGTATTATTTTTGAGAATTTCCCCGTTAAATTCGAGAATTTCTCCGGTGCCTGTTACGACGGTTAATCCTAAAACCCATTGACGTATCAACCCGTAGTGTACGACTCGAACCCCGCCGGCGTTCGTCGCGATATTGCCGCCGATATGAGAAGAACCCGTGGAAGAGAAATCTACGGGAAAATAAAAACCTCGATCCTCCGCTTCTTTATGAAGGTTCTTGGTAATCATGCCTGCTTGTACTTTTAAAGACCCGAAGAATGGATCAAAATCCAGAACCTGATCCATTTTTACCAAGGAGATGACGATCTCTCCGTTCCTTGCGACGGCTCCTCCGGCGTAGCCTGTGCGTCCACCCGAAGGAACGATTTTCAGATCGTTGTCGTACGCGAATTTCACTAATTGCGCTACTTCTTTGGTATTTTTGGGAAAAACAAGAATATCGAAATTCGGCGGATATACTTTCGTTCGATCGGTTCCAAACGATAAGAAAGTAGCCGTATCCATTTTATCTTCGTCTCGAAAGAATACTTTCTCCTCTCCGACAAGGGTCCTTAGTTGTGCGCGTTTTTCTTGTGTCAGTGTGCTCATTTTCTATTCAGCAAAATTCATACGCTCGATTTGACTATCCATGGGCTTTTCCCCTTCCAATCGCTCCCGCTTACGATATACGCCATCCGAATGGAGGATGCGGGCTTTTACGTTGTCTTTCAATTGAACGTCTAAGATTTTTTTAATACGGTCCTTATGTTTTACGTCCAAGATCGGAAATAAAACTTCGATTCGTCGCTCGAAGTTTCTTGGCATACAATCGGCGGAAGCAAGAAATATACTCTCTTCCCCGCCGGATAAGAAATAATATATACGCGTATGTTCTAGGAATCTTCCTACGATCGAGATTACGGTGATATTTTCGGAAATTCCCGGAAGCCCCGGTTTCAAACAGCAGATTCCCCGAATGATCAATTCTATTATCACTCCGGCTTTACTCGCTTTATACATCGATAGTATAATGTGAGGATCCACCAGGCTATTCATTTTGAAAACGATCCGCGCCGGTTTACCCGCCTTTGCGTTTTCGGTTTCTTTTTCGATGAGTTCCAGGAAAGTAGCTTTCAAGTTATGCGGGGAAGCCGCCAATTGATTCAGATGCGGCATTTTGGCATAGCTAGTGATGGTATTAAATATCGTAGCGACGTCCTCGGTAATTTCCTTGTTAACGGTAAAGAAACTTAGATCGGTATAATATCTACTCGTAGTAGAGTTATAATTACCCGTGCCCAGATGCACGTATCTTATCAGATGCTCGTCTTCTCTTCGAACAATCATTAGCATTTTGCAATGTATCTTTAAACCGACGACGCCATACACCACATGAACACCGCGTTCTTCCAACTTCTGCGCCCATTTGATATTTCTCTCCTCGTCGAAGCGAGCCTTGAGTTCGACTAAGACCGTTACTTGTTTACCGTTTTCAGCGGCCTGTCCAAGATGCTGAATAATCGGCGAATCTCCACTCGTCCTATATAGGGTCATCTTGATTCCCAATACCTTCGGGTCTTCGCTGGAAATTCGTAAAAGTTCTTCGATAGCCGCAAAAGACTGGTAGGGATGATGAAGAAGTCTGTCTTTTCTTTGGATCGCTTCAAAAATCTTTTCCGGCGAGTCGAATTTTAAAGTCAGTTTCTGCTGAAAGAAAGGGTATTTTAATTTCGAAGTATGTTCCAAACCGTAGAAATACATCGTGTCGTTCAAATTCAATAATGAAGGCACGTCGAACATCTCATTGTCTTGTAATTCTAAAAGTTCTTTGAGTGTGTTTTTAACGAACGGGGAGGTACCCTCGTGGATGTCCATCCGAACCGCATCGCCCCATATACGATTTCGGATTTCCTTTTTCATCGTGATGAGGAGGTCCTTCACCGAAGCTTCCTCGTCGATCGAGATATCCGCATCTCGGATAATTCTGAACGGGTAAATTTCCTTTACTTCCATCCCATAGAATAGATCATCCACATGAAGAGTAATGATGGCTTCCAATGGAAAGAACCTGCGGACCTTACCCTGACTCTTAAGTTGAAAAAATCGAGGTAACACGGAAGGCACTTGCACTACCGCAAATAAATCCTTTTTCATTCCGGTTTTTTCGTCGTCTGTACTTAGTAGAATCGCGAGATTCAACGATCGATTTAGAATATGCGGGAAAGGATGAGACGGGTCGATCGAGAGAGGAGTGAGGATCGGAGAAACATCGTCCTTATAATATTGGCGAATCTGTTCGATCTCCGAAGCGCTGAGCTCTTTCGGATCGATAATGATATTAATTCCGCTATCTTTCAATTGCCGAAGGGTAAGATCGAAAGTTTCATATTGATCCTTTACGAAAACTTGAACTTTCTTCGATAATTCGGAAAGGATTTCGGAAGCCCTTTGGCCGTTGAGACTATTTTCGTCGTTCCCTTCCGCAAGCATGTTGCGAATTCCCGCCACTCGAACCATATAGAATTCGTCCAAATTCGATTCGGTAATGCAAAGGAACTTTAATCTTTCTAAAAGAGGATTATCGTGATCGTTTGCTTCCTCTAAAACGCGTCGATTAAAATCGATCCAGGATAATTCTCGATCGAAAAAAATGTCGGGATTCCCCAAATGGATGGGATCTTTCGAATTGTGAGCTCCATTTTCGATCGGGTGAGTTTCGGCGGATTTGCTTTTCTGGGCCACGCTGGAATCCTTCTTTCTTCTTTGTTTAGAAGTACTGTTGCGGGCGTCAAGTCGCCTTCCGACGCTAAGAAAGCGGCGAGTTTACCCGTCGAATGAGACTAAATTCGGAAATTTAAACCGCCCTAAAAAGATCGATCGATCAATGAAACTCGGTTGTTACAACCGAGTTTCATTACGAGTTTTAATTAAGTTTCTCCCCGATTTCGCGCATTTCCGACAGATATGGATTTCGGACAGTTTCAACTTTAGCAATCCAACCTTTCTTACTCGTTGGGCAATGAAAAGCGTGAAGCGAATATTTAGGTGCTAGGTTGCTTAAGGTCAACGAAAGCTCGCCGTAAAGAAATTCCTGGTCTTTGCGGGAAGACGCTTTTTCCAGCAACTCCGCAAACGTTTGGGCTTTCGCATACAAGACTCTTGTTTCTTGCGAGCTTTTCTTAGCTTCTCTTACTAAGAAAGCGATCCCTTTCGCGTTTATTTTTCGTTCTTCGCTGGAAAGCAATTCCTCATAGATACGAGCCATACGCTCGAATAACTTCTCTTCAAAGTTTACTTCCGCTGCCGGAACGGCGGTCGCCGTGATAATCGAGGCTGCTGCTAAATAAGCAAATACATTGCGCATATAAATTCTCCTAATGGTAGTGTCGCGGACCAAAAAAGGGAACAATGCTCTAGGTTAAAATGCGGATCGTATTTAAAGGCGTGAAGAAATTAGAATCATTCGATTCGAAGGGTCGTGCGTTCCCGATCGAATCTTCAAATGCTTTTAAAGATGCGAACGGAACTCTGGCGACATTCCCAGTCGTCTCGATTTTCGGAAAATTGGATTCCGATTCTGAGATTGCAAGAAGTTCGGTTTTGATTGCGTCGTGAATTTTGAATTTAGACGATTCTTCCGTACGGGAAATTTGCTGCGCTTTAGTCAGCGGCACTATGTCTTTCCATGCAGAGGCCGAGCAAGGCGGATTGGCCAAACTCAAGACAAAAAGACTTATGCAAACTCGTCTCAACATTGGGGATTAGACCTAAAAAACTTTCCTAAATATTCCAAAAAATCAAAACCTTTTTTAAAAAAATCTTAACCGGTTTTTAATAATAAATTTATGATTTCTTACAAATACTTAACGATCATATCGAACTACTTACTTCTTGGAAATCGATTGACTGCCGGGCGTTTAAGTTTCACGATTCGTTATGGTTCAAATCGAATATTGTAAGGCGATGTCGTCATATAATCGGTGGCAAAATGATTCTTTATTAATCGTTTGTGCTAGTTTAAAGGCGGAGGAATTGGAGGCGGATAGGAAATTATTTTTCGGGTCCATTGCTAATACTTGGAATCATCTAATCCTGATAGACTTAGCCTGGTTGGATAGGTTTGAAAAAAGGCCCGTTCAAATTACGAATTTTAAAGAAAGAGTATTTAGTTCCTTTGACGAACTGGCAGAGAAAAGGCGGGAATTGGACAAATCGATCTCGAATTGGACCGAAGAGGTTTCCTCGGAATTCCTAATGCAAGACCTTACCTTTTATAGCTTTATGTATGCTAAAGAAGTTACGTTGCCTGTTTGGCTATTAGTGACGCATTTTTTTAATCATCAGACTCATCATCGTAGTCAGATTTCAACCGCTTTGTTTCAATCCGGTTTCGATTATGGCGTCACGGATATTCCTTGGAATCCGATATATCACTCGGTAAAATAGATTAGAGTTTTAGGCCATTCAGAGATTGCGGTTCCAGTCATCGATTAAATCGGTTTAATTGGTTGACGATACGACTTTCCAAACTCATACGATATAAGAAGAGACTGAAAGTATTCACTCGTTTAGATTTTGCACTTTCAGCAAAGGATTTCTTTTTTCCATTGAAGCGTTTCCTACAAAACTTCTCACAAAATTTCCACATTGAAAACTTAACCGGTTACTTTGCCGCAGTAACGGCGGTCGTGAGCGCATATTCTTTACTTTTTGATTCGGATTTCGGGAATATCACTCCCTTAACCCTAAAAGAAAGAGATTGGGCGAGCATACTTCTTTACGTATTCAAAGTAAACTCCAGCTTTTTCGGAAACCCATGGATCGGTTTAATCTTCTATGTTTACGTGTTCTTTTTTATGGGTAAAATTTTAGAGGATGACTTGGGCGTTCCTCGCTTTAATATGTATCTGTGGTTAGGCGCGGTTCAAATCACCGCTGGAGCGATCTTCTCTTTGTATGTGCCTCTTGCCGTTGACTCAAGCCTATTTTATGAATGTCTGTTTCTAGCGGTTGCATATCGGCACCCTAACATGCAAATTTACATATTCTTTATCATTCCGGTTCGAATCAAATGGTTGGGTTTCTTGGTGGCCGGAATCATGCTTTATACCCGAATCACTTACGTGATGATCACCGGTTCCGCCTTTCCGTTACTAGGCATATTGATCGGTCTTTCTAATTTAATTCTATTTTATGGAAAGGATATCTGGCGCGATCTTAGAGGAAACGTTAGAACTCAAATGAAATCGGTCAAAGTCGATTCTCTTCCGACTGTTCATAAATGTTTCGTTTGCGGCATTACGGAAAAAGACGATCCGCAAATGGACTTTCGATATTGCGTGGAATGTACGGATCATGAATATTGTGAAAAGCATTTGCACAATCATAAGCACGTTAAATAGATAAGGCGCTTTTTCAATCGAACCCGTTTTTAGTAAAAGATTCTCTTTGTAAAAAAAGCCCTTCGATTCTTGCAAAGCGCTTTTAGTTGGACGATCAAATGAATCCTTTCTTCGTTTAACCGAACATGTGTTTATTTTAGCTTAGATAGGGAAATAGCCGATTTAGAAAACGGATTGACCGAACTATCAAACGTAACATACTGATGAGTCACAAGGACCTCATTCGTATGCTCCAAAATAATTACTTTAACGACGTTCCGGATCTCCGATTGCATTTCGATCATCTCATTGCTTGGAAGGAGATTGTTGATTCCTACGAAAACGGCTTTGCCGATGCGGAAAAATACAAAGCAGGGGACGAGCGATTTGCAACTGCGCCTTCTTCTTACGACGAGGCGTTGGAATATTATAGAACTTTGTTAGACTCCGTCGGGGAATTTGCCGGCAAGGAAATCGCGCCGTATGTTTCGGAACTGGATAAAGTTGGAGTGAAATATGAAAACGGCCATGTTACGTTTCCCGAAAAAATGTTGGAAATCGTTAGAAAGGCGCGTGACGCAGGACTTCAGCCGACCGGATTTTCCAGAAAGTACGGCGGTTTGGGAATTCCTTGGACCGTCAGGGCCTTTTTCGGAGAAATTCTTTATAGAGTGGACGCATCGGTTTGTATAGCGATCGGATGCGTGAATCTTGCCGAAATTATCGAGAAGAACGGAAGCGAAGAGTTGAAAGAGGCTTGGCTCCCCAGACTTGCTGCTGGCGAATTCGCATGTGCGATGGGATTAACCGAACCGGATCATGGTTCCGATCTTCCAGGTCTGAGAACCCGTGCGGTTCGGAAGGAAGGAAACACATATCTTTTGAACGGAACGAAACGCTTTATCACTCACGGATGCGGCACGGGAGAAATTCCTGCAATTTTACTCTTATTGGCAAGAACCGGAAATCCCGGTAGCGGAGCGAGAGGGTTATCTTTCTTTTTAGTCCAATCGAAAGACGTTCAAATCGCCGGGATCGAAAAGAAGATGGGTTTACATTGCTCTCCGACTTGCGAAGTAGTCTTGGAAAATGCTCCAGGAATCTTGATCGGAGAAGAAGGGCACGGCCTAATTAAGCATACGATGGGTATGCTTAACGGCGCAAGGGTCGGCATAGCTCAACAGGGTGTCGGAATCGCTCAGGCCGCGTTATCCGAAACGCAAAAATACACTTCGGAACGTATTCAATTCGGAAAGCCGATAGCAGAGATTCCTGCGGTTCGTAAGATTTTGAGAAGAATGGAGAGAGAGACAATGGCGATGCGCTGCCTCGTCATGGAATGCGCTCGTAGTATGGATTTGTATTATTTTAGAGGCGAACATCTGAGAGAGAAGGGCGCGTCGGAACGCGACCTGAAATCCGATGTGGTTTTAAAATATTGGGAAAGGCTTGCCGGCCTGATGACTCCTATTTCCAAATTTTATTGTTCGGAAACCTGTGTTCGGGTTGCAGGAGACGGTGTGCAATTGCACGGAGGAGCCGGATTTACGGAAGATTATGACGTTTCCAGAATATACAGGGATTCGAGAATAACTACCATCTATGATGGAACTTCTCAAATCCAAGTGAACGCGGCAATCGGCGGCATAGTGACCGGAATGGCTTCTCACGGATTTCTACGCGAATACGTCGAAAACGAATGGAATCATTTCGCAACCGACGAAGTTAAAACTTTGTCGGAAGTCTGGGACGGATACAAGGATATATTAGGTTTATATAAAGAACTTCCATCCGGCGAAGAGCGTGAGGAAATTGCGGATGAAATCGTTTGGGCGACGGCGAGGTTATTATCGGGACTGCTCTTCTATAAATCCACATTGCGCACACCGGAGGAGTTAAGATCCGAACGACTCGCGCATGTCGAAGATTATTGTCTAGATAGCTTGGCGTTTACGGAAGGCTTGAAGGCGAAATTGCGCGCAAAAGTCTCTTCAGCTAAAGTAGCTTAAGCTATGAAAGTTCGATTTCTATATCCGATTTGGTTCTTAACGGTAACCTCGCTCGGATGTTCCGTCTCGCCGGAAATTATCGCTCACAAGATATTTTTAGCTCATGGCGGAACTTCATTCGATAAGGTGAAGGAGCTGAAGTTCACCTTCGTAGTTTGGACTCCCGAAAAGGAATTGGTGCGGAGAACCTGGACATGGGCTCCCAAAACCCAGGATGTTTCCTTTCTTGATGGAGAAAAAGAATTTCGATATAACCGAAATCAAATCGATGACGCTTCCAAAGAAACGGAGGCGAAATTCATTAACGATAGTTACTGGTTGCTTTTCCCTTTTCATTTGGCTTGGGATTCAGGAGTAACGCTTACTTACGACGGCCCACAGCCTCGCCCGGACGGGAAAGGGCCCTTGCGAAGACTATCGATCAAATATCCGGAACAAGGCGGTTTTACGCCGGGTGACCTATACCGTCTATATTACGATTCGGATTATAAAATACGTTATTGGACTTACCATAAGAACGGCGCTTCCGAACCGACTCGGGCTACGAGTTGGGAAGAATACGCAACGATCGGATCCATACCCTTTTCTTTGGAAAGAAACGGGCCGAACGGAACATTTAAGATTTTATTTCAAGACGTTACAGTTTCCCACTAATGTTCCGGAATATGATTTCAGTGCGGGCATTCCGCTTTTAAGCGACGTACAATGATACTTTAAATATATTGAATACTATGTCGAGGTACAAGATCGCCTAACCAATTACTCGTCGAAAATGCGAGGCGAACGATCAATACTAAATCTGGAACGGACGTTTTTCAAATTAGTTTTCAAAGAATTGTTGCCGAAGTGGATTTGGCAAATGGGCGGAGACATTCCTCTTGCCTGTAATATCCTGGAGAACCGATATATGAAATCGCAAAGTTTCTTCTTAAAGTTTCCTCTCTTCCTCTGCGTCCTTTTGGGAGCGCTTTTTCTTGTTAACTGCTATAATTCCTCTTATAGTAGTAAAAGTACCGATCCTGGGTATCTTTTGGCAGTAGCCTTGGCCGGCGGAATATCTCCCGTAGGAACCGGGCCATGTTATAGCCAAAGCATGTTAATAAAAGGAACGCCGAAGACCGCCACCGTTATGAACCCTGTCGGTTATTACGGGATGTCAAACGTAATGGTGCTCTACTTCGAGTACATGGGCGGTGGAACCACCGATTCGGTGACCTTTAGCTCTTCTCCATCCGGTAGTTCCGGCGGAATGCTGAATATCGCGAAGCCGAATGTGTCGGTTACTCCGGCAAACGTGAATACATCCTCGAATTTCGATGCATTTAACGTTCAAGCGCCCTATTCAAATGGAAGCGTCATGACGAGTTCAGGAAGCTATCGGTGTTACGAATTGATCGTTCCCGGAGGTGCAACCGTAACATATACGATTTCCATTATGTGATATGGGACAAGATCGCGTTGAACGGGGCTAGACTCGTTTTATGTCCCTTTATTTATTTTTTTAACGTCCTATAACTATGCAAGGAAAGCTCCCGTAATCCTCATATTTCCTGTTCTAAAGGCTTATGCTTTTTTGAAAACGACCGATGGAAATAAGAGGAGGGGACCATGCCCGCGTTTACTATTCCGGGACTTAGTTCCGGCCAAGACACGAACCAGATCGTCAAGAAACTTGTAGAATTGGAAGCGAAGCCGATCCGTCGTCTGGAAAGGCAGAACAGTTATAATAAGGCGCAGGTCAAAGCATGGAATGACCTCAAAATACTAACGACCGAACTGCAAAATAAGACCCGGGAAATTACTTCTTTCACAGCTCCATTTGCGACTAAGTCCATCGTCTCGGAGCCCGAAGGAGTTATTACCGGAGACGCTTCGCGTTCTGCAGCAAGCGGAAAGAGAAAGATCGATATTAAAGAATTGGCAACTTTTCATCAGATATCCAGCGAACCGATCGATACTGAAAGAAAGATTCCTGCCGGGATATTTAAGATATTTTCCGGAGAGAACGAAAAGGAAATCGATTTCTCCGGTGGAACAATACGCGACCTTTCGATCATGATTCGGACGGGAGCAGCGGGTTTAGCTCAGCCGGCTCTCGTCAAAGTAGACCAAGATAAGACAGTCCTTACTTTAACTGCTTCGCAATCCGGAAAGGAGAATTTGCTTAAATTCGACGATCCGAACGGCGTACTAAAAGAAGCAGGATTGGTCGCTGGAATGTTACCTCAGGAACCTCCGAAAGTTTTTCCGATTGCTTTGGAACCTTTACAAACCAACGTTTTTCAACCGGAAAAATATTCCATGGATAAGGATGCCAAGCCTTCCTTCATTACCGATCCATCAGGGAAAGAACCTACAAAAGTCAAACTAGGTTCCAAGCAAGCGTACAAATTTCATACCGATGCCAAGGAAGCCAAGAAGGGTTCCAGAATCGAGGTTAATTTATCGGAGCCGCTGACGGAGGGGGAAACGATTTCTCTCGGAGTAGTCTACGAAGTCGATGAACAAGAAAAGATTTTTTTAGACACAGCGATACATAAAGAAGGCAAGATCAAGATTATCTTAAAGTCCGCGTTGGACGGTAAGAAGATTCGCGATATCATCCTAGTCAATCAATCCGGCAAAGAGAAAGAATTTTCGGATTTTCGTCTTGTTATTCCGGCGGAGTTTAAGGGAGCAAAACCGACTAAGACGATCGTCGAGGCAAAAGACGCTCTATTTACCGTCGACGGTATCGAAGTTACTCGTTCCAAGAACGACGGTTTAACCGACGTTCTGGACGGAATCAATCTGAATTTACATAAGAAAAGCGAAGGTCCGATCGTCGTTGATATCAAAGTAGATTCTCAGAAGGGAATCAAGATGATAAAGGAATTCATAGAAGCATATAATAATGTTTTAAAGTATTCCAAGGAAGCGACGGCGGTAGATCGAGAAGGCGGAGTTTCCGACGGTAAGGGCGAAGATCCGGATATTAGTCGTTCTTTTTGGGAAGGAAAGACGAAGACGGGAATTCTTGCCGGGGAGAATTCGATCGTTAGATTGGTCGCCGGAATGAAGACCGTCACGACCTCTTCTTTTTCGCCGTTAGCCGGTTCGGAGATTCGTATGTTGACGGATATCGGCGTCTCAACCGGATCGGTCGGTAGCAAGTGGGCGGATATTCAGGAAGGATTCTTGCAAGTCGACGAGCAGAAATTGTCCCAGAGATTGTCCGAAAACCCGGACGCGGTAAGGCATCTTTTCGCCCAAGATAATAATTCGGATTCCAGAATGGATACGGGCGTAGGCGTAAATCTCGTGGAGCATCTAAAGCCATATACTCAATTTGCGGGAGGCTTGGTTACAAGTAAAATCAAGCTTTTGGAAGAGCAATTCGCTGATAATAATAAGAAAATTAAGAACTTCGAATCTCATCTATCCAGTTACGAAAAGAAATTAAAAGAAAAGTTTCTGTACATGGAGCAGGGAGTCGGAAAGAATAAGGCCGTAGGATCATACCTGAACAATAATCTCTCTCGAGGTCATGGTGGTGATGACGGAAAATGAAGAACTCATAGTAGAAACGGAGGAGTAACCGTGGAAATATTCGTAAACGAACAAAGACTTGAAAGCGCTATGGAAAACGAAAAAAATCTCGGAGAGATTTTTGACGCAGTCGGACGTTGGGTGGAATCGAACGGTAAATTTCTTTTATCATGTCTTGTGGACGGAGAAGAATTTCATTCCGACAAGATGAAAATGAAATCGATCGATTCCGCATCCAAGATGGAATTCTATGTGGGAGAGGAATTGGATATTCTACTCAGTTCGTTAAACGAACTCGATGCTTACGTAGACAAAGTCGGAACAACGCTTCTTGGTCGCGACAGTTTAACCGAAAAAGAATCGAAAGAGCTCGTGGACGGCGTCGGTTGGATTAACTCACTCTTGCGTTCGGCCGGCAGGATGTTAAAACTCAGATACGACCATATTAAGCCTATGGGAACGGGAAGCAATGTCGAGGAAATTCTAAGTTCATTGATTCAAAGAGCGGGAAAACTCGATGGAGTCGCCGCAATCGAAGAGTTTTTGGAAAATCTTAGAGACCTTAAGCTTTTTACGATGGACCTGATCGCAAGGGCTTCCGTCTTGGATTTGGATCTGCCTACGTTACGGGAAATACTGGACACTTTTATTAAGGCAGTTCCCTCATTGAAGCAAAGTTTCGTGAAAGTAAACGAGAATTATCAAGCAGGCAGGGACGAGGTGGCCACTCACCTACTTACGCAATCGGTTTCGCAAATTAACGTATTGTTGACTTCTTTCATTACGCTCCGCCAAAAATTGCCGGGATTGAATTTTACGGATCTTTCGATATCCGGTAAGTCATTCGAGGAAAAAACCAACGAATTAAACGATACGTTGGCAAGTGTAGCGGTAGCTTTAGAGGAAAAAGATATCATACGCGCAGGCGATATTATAGAATACGAAATTCCGACAGCAATCGACGAATTACTTCCGTTTCTGGAAAAAGTAAAAGAGCAGGCGGATTCATTATCCGTTTAGACCTGGGGGTTAACCGAAGTATAAAATCGACGGTTAACCTTTAATTTCCAGACAGAAGAGCGTTAAATCGTCTGTCATGACCCCGTCTCCGAAGGACTCGGAATATGAAACCAACGAACGGATTAAGTTTTCCGAGTCCTGAAAGGATAATTTTCGAACGGCTTCGATTAGAGTAGCGTTTCCCATCGGGACACCTTTCGATCCTCGGACTTCGAATAATCCATCCGAATAAAATAAAACCCGATCTCCCGGCCTTAATACTATTTTATATTCTTCTAATATAGGAGTTCCCACCGCCAATAATACTCCGCCCTTTCCGGGAATTTCCTGAGCTTCCCCGTTTCTAAGAAGTAAGCCGGGATGGTGCCCTGCGTAACTATATTCAAGCATTCTTGAGGATGGGTCGTACTTCAAATATACGGCCGATATGAAATGCTGAGTTACTACGGATGTAAGCAAATCGTTCGTAAATAAAAGACCTTCCTTCGGCGGGGATCCTCTTCTGGAAACGACACTAAACGCTATGGATGCCATAGCTGCCACCATAGCGGAAGAAATCCCGTGACCGGAAACGTCCGCGAACAAAACTTCGATACAGCCGTCCTTCGTTTCGGAACAATTCAATACGTCCCCGCCGACGTGATCGTAGGGACGAAAATAGGAATAAACTTTATATTTATCGGATTCAGGAAACGCTTGGGTGGTGATCGTATTCTGAACCTCTCTAGCGATATCTAGATCTTTAACCACTCTTGAATAAAGTAAGCTGATTTTCTCCGAAGCTTCCTTTTTATCAGTAACGTCCCGTAAAATAAAGACATGTCCCTTATCTCTCCCTGATAAAGGAATTTCCGAACGAGAAACCTCCAAAAATCTAGTTTGAGACGACGGAAGCATAATATCGAGGACGCTTGCTTCAGCGGACACTTTCGGCGTCTTGCTTCTGAAGTCCATTCTTGCGAAAGGTTTGACGGGGAAGCCTTCCAAATACGAAGATAAATCCAATTTTTCGGGAGGTGGACTGTTAGCGGAAAGACCTAACATTTCACGACCGCTTTGGTTCCAATAGAGGAGGTCTCCATTTTGGGAAAGGAGAATCACGCCCTCTCTTAGCTTAGAATAAAGTTGTAATGCGATTCGTTCCAATCTAATTTCCAAAAATCCATATTTGGCGATTGCGATGAATATACAAACGGATTGGATTACCGAAGCGCTGCCGCTCAGAGGCGGAAAACTCAAATTCCCGTCTAAAAGAATCCGGGGAAGAATCGTAGTGAGATAACCCATTAACGAAGATAAGAGCGTGCCTAAAGAAAGTAAAAAACATTGTTTACGCAGCGCCGAGGCCTTGCCCCGAGATTCGACGAAAAGTAAAAATACTGCGTAAATTGCCGGAGCGATAATCAATAGATTTAGGCTAGTAACGTAAAAAATACCCGGCGAAATAATATCCCCCCAGTATTTTCGCTCTACGCCTGCAACAATCCAATCCGTCGTCAGGGCGATGGGGAAGATCGCTATGGAAAACCCGCGGAATAAATATAAAAGAATATTAGGATTTTTTGATAAAAAAGAGAATACGAATTCTAAAAATAGAGTTCCGGAAAGCAGCCAAGAAATGGACGTAGCTCTCATTACCCAGGTCATCCAATTTATCGGGAGAAATGACCAGTACAGGATGGTCGAAATGATCCATAAGCTTAAATCCGCCGAATAAAGAAGATAGAAGTTGACCACTTTATGTCTTCCCTTTAAGGCAATGACGTAAATAAATAGGTATAAATTTAAGAAGAGAGCAAATAGAGGAATTAGGAGATAAGGGTTCACTGTCCGCCTACTTCGATGACAAGCATTGCTAAATCGTCATTATGCTTTCCGTGGCCAAAATCGACGGCTTTTCTTTGCGATGCCTCGAGTAGCGATAAAGTATCGCGCGTCGCCATATCTTTTAGCCAATCTAAGAATATTTCGTAACCTAAAATTTCACCTACACCGTTCTTGACTTCGAATAATCCGTCGGAGTAAAAAACGATTCTATCCTCAGGATGTAACCGGAAAGTATAATCATTCAGTAATAATTCCCGCACCGCTAGTATGATCCTACCTTCTCCTTCTAGCAATATCACTTCTCCGTTCCTAAGGATAAGAATCGGATGATGCCCGGCATACGAAAAATCAAGGCGATTTTCGTCGGGATAGTAGCTTGCAAATACCGCGGAAATATGGTGATGCAGAACCACCTTGGATAGTATATTATGAATTTCAAATAAACTCTCCTTAGGAGATAGGAGCTTTTGCGATATAATTTGAAACGTAATGGAAAGCATTCCACCGACCATGGCGGAGGCGATACCATGCCCGGATACGTCGGCGAATAAGATATCGACTCGTCCCGACGGATGTTCGATCACGCGAAGCATGTCTCCGCCGACCTTCTCGATAGGCTGAAAGAAGGAATAAATTCGATACGATTCCTTGTTAGGAAATTTTTGAGTGATTATGGAAGATTGTGTCACTCTCGCTATCTCCAGATCATTAACGATATGAGAATAGAGTTGATGAATCTTTTCTTGGGAAATTTTTCTTTCCGTCACGTCGCGCAATAGGTATAGGATTCCCGATTCTTCCTCGGAAATACGGATGGAGGATTTAGTCAATTCCACAAAAACGTGTCCAGTAGAACCCGAAAGTTGAAATTCTCGGGGGGGCGAATCCGAATCCTCATGGTAGTTTACGAAATGTTGATTCGGATCGAAAAAACCGTTTTGAGAAGGCGAAATCCTGAGTAAGTGCAAGGCCGACTGATTTGCAAAAAAGAACTCCCCGTTTTTCTTAACTAAAATTATTCCGTCATGGATATCCCGAAATAGCTCGACAGCGATTCTTTCCAAACTGATGTTCAGAAATCCGTATCTAGTAATCGCTAAAAAGATAAAAACTGCTTGGATTGTAACGGAGACAGGAGTCAACGGAGGAGATAAGAATCTACCGTTTTCGTCTAAGTTTAACAATTCTGTATAAACGCTTAATGAAAATGCGATTATCGAACCTATTATCAAAAGATCGAGCTGTTTCCGTATCGTTTCGCTATCCGTCTTAAATCGCTCTATCAGGATGAGTGAAAGGCCCAAATAAGCCGGACCACTGACAACGACGGCACTCATAGGTAAAAAAAGCCAGTTCGGCTCTAATTCGTATCCCCAATCGTAGAGAACGGAGCCTTTAATTACCCAATCCGTAGAAGTTGTTACGAGAATTGATAAGAGAACTAAGAATCTGAAAAAGTGCAAAACCCATTTCGAAGGTAAATTTAGAAATTTGTATACAACTTCTAAGTAAAGTAATCCTGTCGGAATCCAAGTAAAGCAGGTCAGTTTAAAAACCAAAGTCATCCACTCTGCCGGCAGTAAGGACCAATATAGGATATAAGAGACCAGCCACAGATCTAGGAATAGCGAGAATCGGAGAAAATCTCCGATCACCGCGCTTCTAAATCTACGGGCAAAGACATAGGAAATCAGTAGGCTGTTGATAATTAAGGCAGAGATCGGAAGAAATAAATAATGATTCATAAACCGGCTTTGCCAAAGGCATCGTACCCGGATCGGATGCGGAAATCAATCCCTTCTGACGACTCGACGGGCTTGTTTCCTGCGAAAAATGAGGGTTTGAACGAGGATTTCCCGAGACGTATTTTGATCCTAAAAAAACGGCTAAAAATAGGTTGCGTTAGACGCCTTTTATTTTAAATTAAGGTCGTTTAAAGGAATTGAATATGGATAACGATGATAGGGGGAATTCGACAAAAAAGAAAGTTGAACCTATTGATTCCGAAAAGCATTCACCATATCTAATGTCTTCCGATTCCGATCTAGTCCAAATCGAAGACCCGATTCTGTCTCTCAAAGGCGTTTCTTTTATTCCCATCTGTATTTGTCCCGATTGTGGGGAGCGAACATCGATTCTCTGGCAAAAAAATAGGGGTCGATTGCGCGATTGGGCCGCTTACCACGAGGAAATTCATACCATAATTTGCTCAAATACCAAATGCCTTCGTGAATACGAACCTAACTATGTAATTCAGATGCCCGATGGAATTCCTATTTTGACTAAATCTGAATTATTAAGTGAAATGGTGTCCTGGTTCAGGACGGTTGATCGAGAAGAACGGAATATCGATTTGAAACTGAACGAAGACGAGATCTTAACTTGGGATCGATTTTATAAAAAAGTACCGGATTGGCAGGAACATATTCCGATAGAATTATTTACGAATATATTGCGCTATACTCCTCCGAACGATCTGGAAGGGGTTCTTCTAGGACGTCCAGCCATACCTTTATTCGGCGGTTATTTTTTTCCGAAAAGTTCGGGAAATTCCGAAACCTATTGAAGAAAATAGCGAGTTCAATATTCGGAAAGTATCTTTCTAGATATCACTTCATCTTGCTTTAACTGTGCAATTAAAGCGTCCACGCCGGAGAATTTAATTTCCGAACGAATCCTTCGCGAAAAAAGAATCCGGACGGTTTTGCCGTATAAGTCACCTGAAAAATCAAAAATATGGCTTTCTAAACTAAGTTGTTCGTCGCCGAACGTCGGGTTATTGCCAATATTAATCATAGAATCATAATATTTTCCGTCGATTTCCGTTTTACCGGCATAGACCCCGATTCCCGGTAAAATCAGTTCGGGAGAAGGTTTGACGTTAGCGGTGGGAAACCCGATTTTCCGGCCACGTTTATGTCCTTCCACGACTTGTCCGGATACGGAGAACTCTCGACCCAAACATTCTTCCGCATTCGCAACATCGCCGTCTCTTAAAAGAGATCGAATATAAGAACTGGAAAGTTTAGTATCACCTAGATAAACCGGGTCGAGTTTTTCAAGTTCGTAACCGTACTGTTGCGCGTATTCCTTTAACAATTCATAGTTTCCACGCCTCGCTTTGCCGAAACAATGATTGAAGCCGATCAGGATTGCCTTTGCGCTCAATTCGTCGATCAGAATGGTTTTCAGGAAATCTTCCGCTTCCATACTTGCTAATTCCATCGTAAAAGGCGCGATGATCAACCAGTCGATGCCGAACGATTCGATTAAGGATTCTTTATCCGACTGAGTTGTTAAGCTCCTTAGGTCCTTATCTTTTCCGAGGACTAAAGCGGGGTTTGGATAATAAGTAATCACGACAGACGGAAGTCCCTTTTCGATCGAAATTTCTTTCGTTCTTTCAAGCAGGGCCTGGTGGCCCAAGTGAATTCCGTCGAAATTTCCAAGAGTCAGGACAGTGGGACTGCGTAAAGTTTCCCGTAAGTTCTCTAGGCTCCTAAGAATTTTCAAGTTTCCTCCGGATGGGCGGTCGATAATATAAACAGGATGTATTGGATCCGGCTCACCCTTTTTTTATCTCTATTCCTTGTCACTCCGAGCCAGGGTCCGGCTAGCGAGGAAAATCGGAAAACGAAAAATTACGAGAATTTTTCTAAGCCGATGGGGGGTGAATCGTATATATCCGAAGATTATCGAACCTTCCCCGAATTGTCCGTATGGGCCCTCCACAACGGATTAAAATTGGCTCCGGATCGCAAAGATCCTGCGCCCGGAGCCGGGACCGGCGTTCTATTCGATAACCAATGCAGAATGATTCCGGAAGAAGGTTTGAACATTCTTCTAATTGCGGACCCGGATCGAAAAGATACTATCTACGTTTATTTCGACCTTACCTTGTTTGATCGGACGGAAAGCGCCGCCGAACTTCCTAGAAAAGAGCTCCGAATTTTCGCAAACGGAATGGAGAAGGCGAAGGTGCGATTCCCCGATCACGCTTTATATATCCGATCCTTGTATTCGCCGGCTCCGCCAGTCCGAATCTCGGTAGATCCTTCGGAGCTAATCGACGGACGTTTATTATTGAGGCTTGAGCCGGCTAGCGGGGATAAGGGTCGTTTTTGGGGGATTTGGGACGTTTTTTTGTCCTATTCTCAACTTTAAGAAATTTCCATTATCCGAACTTTCCGAATATGCCTAAGAAGAACTTAATACTTTCCTTGTGCAGACAGAACAAATGATCCGCAAATCACTCTTTAGGCGGCTGGGACATAATTTACGGATACTTGGCGGTAAACTCTGATTCGGATAAAGTTTGAAAATAAGAAGTCAATCCGGCGACTTTAAATACTTTCTCGATGGCGGGTTTCA
Organism: Leptospira broomii serovar Hurstbridge str. 5399; assembly: GCF_000243715.2. Lineage (NCBI taxonomy): Bacteria > Pseudomonadati > Spirochaetota > Leptospiria > Leptospirales > Leptospiraceae > Leptospira > Leptospira broomii. The sequence goes on along the minus strand of NZ_AHMO02000008.1, from coordinate 764,946 downwards.
TATTCGCGATAAAAAATTTACCGTTCAATTCTTGGACATAATTGAGTTGTTTGATCAACATCCCGATTCCGGAAGAGTCGATGTAGTTCAATTTTTCGAGATTAATTACTACGCTATTATTAATTCGGTCTATATTTTGTTCGAAAAAGTTTTTCAGATCGATGGACGTGTAAATGTCCAAACTGCCCGATAAGCCGATTACGTTCGTTTCGCCAGATTTTCTGATGCTGATTTCCATATCGATCCCTTCCCTTTTCGTAGAATCCGGCCTGAATTCAACGAATTTTTAGGAAAAAACCGGGCTTTTTGAGATAAAGGACGACATTAGTATTGAGGGAACATTCGGATTCTGAACTTATGAAGAAAGTAACGTCTTCCGTCATTTTATTTTTTTTACTCTCTACTTCCGTCTTTGCGCAAGACTTTGAGTCGAACGGTCAAATCAAAATTCTCCCATACAAACCCACTCAAGCAAAGGACTTGGAAGGGCTTACGAAAGATATCAAAGATTTTCATAAACTGATCGAAGAGTTCCTTTCCTTTCTAAATAAGAGGAAGAAAATCGTTAACAACGAATATTTCCAATTTATTCCCGCCTTGGAAATGTATGAATTTCCGAGTCGCGAAAAATATCTCTTTGATAAAAAGTTTTATCTAAAAGTTTCCGGCGGACAAGGGGCATTAAAGCTGGAAGGAATTCGGTTCATAACTCGTAAGTCTCTCGTTACGAAACTCCGACCCGTAAACGACGAAATCGGCGAGCTAAAGAACGACAATGTTCCGGCCTCGGACCCAAGCAGTATCGTTTTGCTCGTGCAGAAAAAAACGGATGCGGGAACCCAAGAAGAGTCGTATAATTTGTCTAACATAAGAAACCCCAACCAAAGAATAAAATTGGTACGATCGTACAGAAATAATTTGGTGGAAGTCGTTCAAGCAATCGGAAAATATGTGGAAGGAACCATCCAAGCGGACAAGCACGACGTCGATACCATGCTGGAAGGTTTGGATCAGGGCGGATCTTTCCAAGAATTTCAATCGAAATAATTATTCTTTTGAATTTCGATCGGTAAGGGATCGAAATTAGGTCGAACGAATGGATGCAATTTGGATCGACCATTATCGAATTCTAGGAGTAACGAGCGACGCTGAGACGGAAGTGATCAAGGCCAGGTTTCGAAAATTGGCCAAAGTCTTCCATCCGGATAACGGCATCACAGGTTCCTCTGAAATTTTTTTAAAGATCGTACGCTCGTATCAAATTCTTATCAAACCGGACGAGCGAAGTCGTTTTGACTCCGAATTGCGCGCTCGTCGGAAGGACTCGACGACTCAGCCTTCCTTACAAACTTTTCTAATTCCCCCGTCTAGAATCATATTTTCCGCTCAGGCAGTCGAGTTTGCAAAGCGAGGCTTGCTTCGCGCCGGAATTCGGAATCGAGATCGTAGAAGATATACCGGAATTTATCATGATATCTGCCTTCGTTTGAAGGATGAGGAATTAGCAGGTAAAATTCTTGCCGAGATTCCTCTAGTCGTACGTGTTTTGTGCCCGGAATGCAGAGGTTCCGATTTGAATTGCGGGTCTTGCAACGGAAAAGGAACTTACAAGAGCTTTCGCTATTTAAAATGGAGTTCAGGACCTGGCACACTCGTTCCTGGAAGGATTTATACGTTAGATCTATCCGGATTTCGCCCGGATACTTTCACCCATTTCAAAAAGAGGCATTTAAAAGTTAAAATTGAACTCTATAAGGGCGATAAAAAATAGGCTTATGCAGAAGGTTCTGAAATTCCGACCTATTTACAAAGAGAAAGTTTGGGGAGGTCGTAAACTTGAAACCGTTTTGGGTAGAAATCTGCCCGAAGGGGAAATCGGAGAATCCTGGGAAATTTCCGATTATGGCGAGGATCTTTCCGTTATAGATAACGGTCCTGCCTCAGGCCGCACGTTTCGAGACGTTTATACGTCCAACCCCGAAGAAATTTTAGGAAAACCTTTTGTAGGTCAGACGTTTCCTCTCCTGGTAAAATTAATCGATGCTAAGGAAAAATTATCCGTTCAAGTGCATCCCGACGACGAATATGCGGATAAATTCGATCCGCAAAGTTCCGGAAAGAAGGAAGCCTGGACGGTCCTGCAAGCCGATTCGAATTCAAAGCTAGTTTGCGGTTTTTCTAAATTAACAAATCGTGAAGAATTCGAAAATTTGGTTTCGGAAAATCGGGCCGAAGAAATTTTAAACGTGATTCAGGTAAAAGAATTGGACTCGTTTCTGTTGAATCCTGGAAAAATTCACGCCATCGGTAGCGGAATCCTATTGATGGAAGTTCAGCAATCTTCCGACTCCACCTATAGAGTTTATGATTATGGTCGCCCCAGAGAGTTACATTTAAAGAAAGCTTTGGACGTATTGGATTATTCCGGACTACATTCCAACGGCAAACTGACTCCGCAAGCGTTGAGTTGGAAACATGGAAAGCGTCTTTTGCTTACGGCAAACGATAAATTCAGGATGGAAATTTTGGAAATTGAAAGTTTATCGGAATTTAGTCTGCCTTCCTTTTCAAAAGAACCGGTTTTTCATATTTTAATGGTTTTAGAAGGTAGATGTTCGATCGACGAGAAGTTGGAGTTGAAAAAAGGGGATACGGCGCTGATCACTGCCGCCGGAATTCGCGCGGGTGTCTCGGCCCGTTCCTTGTCTTCGAATCTTCGACTTTCTTGGTCCGGTCCCGGATCGGATTGGATATCCTTCGAATAAAATGCCAGGCGAATCTTTCATTCCGGACGAGCCGATTATATGGGTCAGCGAAGAAGAAATTCGTAAACAACGACAAATTGCAAAGGATCTCCGTAAAACTCCCTGGTGGAAAAAGAAAAAAGCGGACGGAATTTGTTACTATTGTCGAAAGAAATTCCCTCCCGAAGAACTGACGATGGATCATCTAATTCCGATCGCAAAGGGAGGAAAATCCGTTAAGGCAAATTTGGTTCCTGCTTGCAAAGAATGTAATAATGCGAAGAAAAACAAACTTCCGTTCGAAGATTTTTAATTTTATTCTTTGCTTCGATGATTGCTAAACTTTCGATCCGAATCTTCTCAGTGAGCGGAAAAACATTGATACGGGATCGCGGCTTGGATTAGAGCCAAATTGCAGAGATTTCTATCGGACGGATTAAGAGCACAAGCGACTTCTAAACTTTGGGTAATATCCGCGTCCTTTTGCACTTGGCGATGACAATTCTGCTTACCGTTATTGCATGCTGCAGCGGTTCCGAAAAAGGTTAATAAAATCAATATTGTGAAAAAACCGATTTTCTTTCGATAGAGGAGCATATCTTTCGAAACTCACTGCGGAAAATAGGTTTTCAAAAGTCGTTCCCAGTCTCTCCGTAAAGAAGGTTTGTGTAGGTAAGCGTCAAATCCCGTGGATTGAAAAACCGCTTCCGCACCGGGCAGGGCATGGGCCGTCCATGCCACTAAAATAGGGAGCTTTCCTCCCTGTTCTTTCAGAGAACGAACCACTTCTATCCCGCTTAGCTCGGGCATCTCTATGTCGATCAAGGCCAAGTCGTAAATTTCGTTAGTTAACCTGAATAAAGCATCCTTTCCGTCACAGGCGACGCTTACTTTCATATTCATATTTTCTAATGTTTTTTTCGCGATGGTTCTGGAAGGTTCGCGGTCCTCTACCAATAAAATCTTTTTAGGTATAAATGAGAGATAAGGCGATTTTTCCTCAGTGCTTTCGGGCGCGTCACTTTCTTCTTGAGGGAACGGGAGTAAAAAAATGAATTTCGAACCTTTGCCGATTTGGCTTACGACTCGAATACTTCCTCCCATCAATTCGACTAGCTTTTTGGAGATAGTAAGGCCCAGTCCGCTTCCGCCGTAATTTCGAAAAACGGACGAATCCGCTTGGACGAAAGGTTCAAAGAGGTCCGTGGCCTTTTCCGGAGCGATCCCTACGCCGGTATCTTCCACCCAGAATTCTAATATTCGAGATTGCGAATCTTCTCCGGCGGTTTTTACGCCTAGGACTATCTTCCCGCCTGAACCAGTGAACTTAATAGCGTTGCTTAATAGGTTTAAAAGTACCTGCTGAATTCTACCTTCGTCTCCGACATAGATGCCCGGATGATGTTCCGGATAATGGATATCGAGAAAAATCCTTTTTTCTTCAGCACGAGCCTTGACCACCTTGGCCGCTTTTTGCAGGATCGCAAAAGGATCAAAGGGCATGACTTCCAATTCGAATCGATTGCTTTCTATCTTTGAAAGATCGAGAAGTTGATTTACAAGTTGCAACAGATTTTCGCTGGATAGCTGTATGATATCGAGATATTCTTTTTGTTCTAGGTTTAGAGGAGTTTCGGATAGAAGATTGGCGGTTCCCATCAAACCGTTCAACGGCGTCCGAACTTCGTGACTCATTGTCGCTAAAAAATCATATCGATATTTTGCCTCGCCTTCGGCCCTGTTTTTCGCCTCCATTAGTTCCTTGGTTCTCGTTTCTACTTTTCTTTCGAGCTGGATTTTAAGATCGTTCAAATCCTTATTCGTCGACGTTAGCTTTGCACTGACGATTTGCGATTTTTCCAACGTCTTTGAAAATGAAACCGCAAGAGTGAGGCTATTTAGGAAAATGAAAATAAAAATTGCCGGAGCTAAAATATACTGAGTATGGAGAAGATAATGAGAAGCAAGAATATCGTTTGTCGATGCGAGAAGGATCGTAAAAATTCCGATAAGAAATAACCAGGCGCCTTCTCTTTTATGTATCAAAGCCTTGACGCATCCGTAAAGAATGAGGCAAGAACCGATGACGACGATACTTTGGAAGGGGATTAATAATCTTCCGTAGTAGTCCACCGGAAAGAAAATCGTAACTATCGCAAAGAAAGACAAGGATGTGAACGCGGCTCTTTCGCTCCATTTCGGAAAGTCCAAAGGGAAGAGAGAGGCGGCATAGGAAAAGAAAGCCGAGGCCAATGCATAGGTAGACAGATATTCTAGTCGATGGGTAATTTCCCAAGGAATTTCAGGAAAAATCGAATTAAAGATCCTGTCGCCGGTTAGAAAAAAACGTAACGTTCCGGCTACGGAAAAAATGGCGAAATGAAGCGGAGCCCGTTCTTTTCGGATTAAAAGATACGCGACGATTTGGTAAATCACCAAAACTAAAACTGAGGAAGAAGTCGCTATTTCCAATGCCAGGTCGATATATTTTTCGTTTAGTATCTTTTCCTGTTTTCCGATTCGCGGAGGGTACCAAAGCCCGCCGTAAATATGTCTATAATTCGAAATTTCAAACACTAACTCCCGCGTGTTCTCGGGCAAATTAACGATTGTAGAGGAAAGAAATGGGATCGAGCTTTCGTAATTTTTTCCTATTTTTCCCATCGAGGCGATTGGTTTACGATCGGCATATAAGACATAGGCGGTTCCTTGATCCGGAATACGCATTACAAGCGCGGGTTGAGGAGTCGGAAGGTTTAATCGCAAGCGGTACGTCCCGTATCCTCTCCCGCTCGGAAATATCGTCTTTCCGTCTTTTTGAAGACGATTCCAAGTATCCGGCACTTCGGTGAGAATCGGGGGAGATTGAATCTTGGCGTGTTCGGAAACTAAAAATGCGTTAGGATAAAGCTCCCATTCGCCGTTGAGGGATAGGGTATTTTGTTCCGGGTTCCAGAGACCTGCTTCTAAGACGCCGTCTTTAATCTGGATTCCAAGGTTATCCCTAGGAGAGCAATACGCAAACCATAAAAGGAACCCAACTAGAATCGAAAGGAAATAGCTTCTCTTTTTGTCCATTTCAGCGGGTTTCCAGCAATACGATGTTCCACACCTAATATCTTTCTTTTTTACATCTTGTCTACCTTTTCCGAGGTCGCCGAAAGGCGGGAAACTTTTCCTGCGAATAGCTATTTTGGTCGATTAGAATAGGGAGGGAAAAAAATGCTTGAGTCGTACGATACAAGTTCCGAGGAGCGAGAGCACGAAGAATTCGGAGAGGAGATTTTAAACCTAATCGACGAAGACGGAAATCCATATTCTTTTTTGGTCGGAGAAGTGGTGGAGATTGACGAAGCTCAATATTTTTTGCTGATCCCGTCGAACGAGGAAGATCGAGAATTAATAAATTTGGATGTAGGTTTTCTAAAAGGGGAAGAAAGTTTCGGCTATCTCGCGGTTAGAATCGAAGCCGACGAATATGGCGAAGATCGACTCGTTGAAGTTACTGATGATAGAGAATTAGAAGACCTTCTTTTCGAGCTTAATTCGGACGTCGTGTAGACAAGAACTTTTTTCCTAGAAGATCGATAAAGGATTTCCCGCAAAATTCAAGAACCCTTTCTCGTGTCCATTTTTCTTCCTCTCCGAAAAGAAAAAACGATTCGTAAAAAATGAAAGGTCCGAGAAAGTATCGTTCGTAACCGAATGGAGTTTGAATTTACAATTCTTGCATTATCGAGCCTGATTATTATCAGTATCGGCTTACTTCGTGTATCCACTAAATTCGGAGTACCGGCGTTACTCATCTTTTTGTCGATCGGGATGTTGGCAGGGTCCGACGGTTTATTGGGTATTCCATTTTCGGATGCGGAATTGGCCCGAAAAGTCGGTTCTATTGCCTTGGCTTTTATACTATTTTCCGGGGGATTGGAGACCGATTGGGCCAAGGTTAGACCTGTTCTCTGGATGGGAATTTCTCTCGGTAGCATCGGTGTGCTATTAACCTGCGTTATCGTCGGTTTATTTTCCGTATACGTGCTCGGGTTCCCGCCTCTGATCGGTTTTCTTTTAGGAGCAGTCGTTTCTTCCACGGACGCCGCTGCCGTATTTAACGTACTACGCACGAGTAATACCGGAATGCGAAAAGGATTAACTTCTCTTCTGGAGTTAGAATCCGGTAGTAACGATCCGCTTGCGGTTCTTTTGACTACTACGATCTTGGGTTTTGCGGGGAGTTCTGCCCCCAGTTTTGAATTACTGGTCTGGGAAATTTTTAAGCAGTTCACCTTAGGGATCCTTCTAGGGTTGCTTTTAGGGTATTGGATTTATCGCGGGATGAATCGGATTAAGTTGGATTACGAGGGTTTATATCCGGTCCTGCTCTCAGCTTCCGTTTTGTTTGTATATGCATCCACCGAATTAATCGGAGGGAACCCGTTCCTAGCAGTTTACATTGCAGGAATCATCATAGGGAACAGATCATTCGTTCATAAACGAAGTAATGTGAGGTTTATGGATGGAATCGGATGGCTGATGCAAATCGTGATGTTCCTTACCTTGGGACTTCTCGTCTTTCCGTCTAGAATCCCGCCCGTTGCGGGAATCGGCATAGCATTTTCTATTTTTCTAATGCTAGTCGCCCGTCCTATCTCCGTTTTCATCTCTTTGACCGGATTCGGAGTGGATTGGAAGGAAAAGATATTAATTTCTTGGGTAGGTTTACGAGGGGCGGCTCCGATTATTCTTGCAACGTTCCCTTATGCTAAGCAGCTTCCCGAATCGGAAGCGATTTTTCATTTGGTCTTCTTCACCGTATTGACCTCCTTGTTGTTGCAAGGTTCTACGATCCCGTATGTAGTTCGTCTTCTTGGCTTGCAAGCTCCTCTTGAGCAACGCGCTTCTTATCCTTTTGAATTCGAAAATAAGGAACAAAGCGACACTCACTTACTGGAATATATCGTTCCATACGGCTCCGCATCCGTAGGTAAATTCGTTTATGAATTGGATTTTCCCGAAAACTCTTTAATCACTTTGATTTATAGAGGTGATAGCCATTTAGTCCCTACAGGAAAAACGAAAATGGAAGATGGGGATGTTTTACTCGTTTTGACTCCCTCGGGAGCCGAAAAACAGATTCGCGAAATTCTATCCCGGATGGGTGAGCGCAAGATAACGTAAAAATTTCATGTTGAGACTGTAATTTTTAGTCTAGAAACGGTGCCATCCTCTCCACTAAAATGCGCCGATTGTCTCCCGTTTGCAGAGAGATGATTCCGCGAATCATCGCCTGTCTCCGGTTATTGCGAGACCGTGCCCAGGTCTTAATTCGGTTTGCTAACGGAAAGTATATCAAGTTAGCGAACGTGATTCCATAGAATGTCGCGATAAACGCGGTTGCAATTCCTTCTCCTAGAGCTCTGGTTCCCGCGCCTAAATTTTCGAGAACGCTAACGAGACCGAGAACAGTTCCGATGATTCCTATCGTGGGAGAAAAGCCGCCGGCAGTTTCCAAAATTTTCGCTGAGCGCGTCTCTTTTTCTTCTAGTGCTTCGGCGGCTTCGAATAAAATTTCTTCGACTGCTCTAGGGTCCGTTCCGTCGACGATCAGTTGAATTCCTTTTCTTAGAAATGCGTCAGGAATGGAAGCAAGGCGATCTTCTAAAGAGAGGAGACCGTTCTTTCTTGCACGCTCCGCAAAATCTAAAAATAAATCCGTAAGCGAATAATCTTTTCGGGGGAAAACGGAATCCCTTAAATGTAAAATCAGATTTGCGAATTCTTCGGTAGTGTAGCTGGCGAATGTTGCTCCGGCGGTTCCACCTAAGATCAACACAAGCGCGGAAATTTTTAAGAACGAAAGAAAGTGAGCCTCTTCGAGCAAGATCGCGAGTAGTAAGGAGGCGAGGGCAGCAAGAAGTCCTAAAATGGCGGAGCGCATCGAGGCTAAAATAGGGGTATCTATTCAAGGGACAAGTAATTTAAGCGCAGTTTGATAAATGGCGGTGTGGCTTTGTTGTCGGGAGTGCCCCCCACCCTAGTGGGTGGGGGCCGGATCGGTGGTACCCCGCCGTCCCCGCGCTTTTCCGATTGGCCCTCATATCAGAATTTGTCGGCTTCTGCAACTCGTTTTCTGTTATGGGAGCTCCCACAGGCTAATCAGCTTGCGAAAGCCGACAAACCTTTTCTCTAATTGCATTTTTTACTCGGTGTATTCAGTGATCCCGCTAAGTTTTTCGCAGTTTTGGAAGAAAAATCTTCGAATTCCTCTAAGGTCGTCTTTTTGAAATCCGATACTTTAAGCGGATGGACCACAACCTCCCTGGTTGAGGAACTTCCACTGCGAATTTTCACTTTCTAACCGAGGGGACGGATCCTCCGTCCTCTTGATTTTTCCCGTTTCTATGTTGCGCCGCAAAATCCGTTGACTTTTCGGCTATTTCAGAAAAACCTGGCACAAATGCTGACCGCGGTAACCGTTCTCTTCCTCACAATTTATGCCTTAGATATCTTAGGTTTGTTCTTTTTTGGAATTCACACCTACATCATGGTGTACCTCTACAAAAAGTATAATTCGAATTGCGATACGGATCCAAGCAGAACTTTTGCGATTACCGACCCGAATCTTCCCAAAGTTACGGTCCAGCTTCCTATTTTTAACGAATTCTACGTCGTAGATCGTTTGATTGATTCCACAGTTGCTTTAAATTATCCTAAGGATAAGTTGGAAATCCAAGTATTGGATGATTCCACCGACGAAACCATCCAAAAAGCCGCAAGTCTGGTAGCTCAATATAAATCCCAAGGCTTCAATATTAACCATCTTCATAGAACCAATCGTGTCGGGCACAAGGCGGGAGCTCTCGATGCGGGAATGAAAGAGAGCACTGGCGATTATATCGCGATTTTTGACGCCGATTTTATTCCTGATCCGGACTTCTTGTTGAAGACCATGGCATACTTTGACGATCCGCAAATCGGAATGGTCCAGTCTCGCTGGGGACATATTAACGCAGATTATAATATTCTTACAAAGGCTCAAAGCTTCGGTATCGACGGTCACTTCATGATCGAGCAAGTAGCCAGGAACGGAGCCAAACTTTGGATGAATTTCAACGGCACCGCGGGGACTTGGAGAAAAGAAACCATCATAGATGCCGGAGGTTGGGAACACGATACGTTGACCGAGGACTTCGATCTTTCGTACCGTGCGGAGCTTCGCGGCTGGAAATTCCGTTATTTTAAAGATGTTGTCTGTCCGGCAGAAATCCCGGCGATGATGTCAGCTTATAAGTCTCAGCAATTCCGTTGGTGTAAAGGTTCCATTCAGACTGCAGTGAAGCTTTTACCGAGAATTTGGAAAGCGGATCTTCCTTGGAAAACCAAGGCGGAAGCGGTAACCCATTTAATTAATTATTCGGTTCACCCTTTAATGATCATCAATATCCTTTTTAGCGCCCCTTTATTATTAATGGAATATTGGTCAGGATTTAGTTTCTATGATCTTCCTTTAGAAGTATTATCAGGAACGGCGGCTGTCCTTTCCGTCGGTTCGATTGGACCCTTATTTTTCTACGCATACTCTCAAAAAACCCTTTATAAAGATTGGAAACGTCGCTTAATCTATCTTCCAATTTTGATTATGGTCGGAACCGGAATCGCAGTGGTAAATACCCGTGCTTGGCTGGAAGCGGTCCTTGGAATTCAATCTTCCTTTAAACGGACTCCGAAGCTTAGAATCGAAAAGAATTCCGACTCAGTAAAAGAGCGATTGAAATATACCGTTCCATTAGATTTCCACGTAGTATTGGAATTCTTATTAGGAGTTTATTGTCTCTTTTCCGTGGCTTTATCCTTCCTAGTTGGGCGTCCTTATATCGTAGGTTTCCTCTTGATATATGGAATCGGATTCTTCTTCGTTTCCTTCCAATCCTTCCGGGAAGCAGCTTGGAAATACAAATCCTCTGCGGCCCAAGAGCCCGTTCAAGAAGAAGTCCCTCAAGAAGCCTAATTCCGGGCTTCTAACAGGAGAAACAGGTTGACTACCATGGCCTTGGCCTAAATCTGTCAAATACCCCAGGAAACAGGATAACCGATGAGCGAGAAAGTCTATTGCGCCAACTGCCTGCATTGCGTAACCGTAAGGCAGTATGAATCCGAGGCGGACAAATACATCCTCCGGGTCAAATGCACCAAAAAGAAATGGTCCAAGCGTTCCGGCGAGGAAAAACTGTATAAGTATTTTACTGTAGCACGCCGTATGCAAACGGATTGTGAATTCTATGAACCGATGGGAGAAATTCTTCCTTATATTAAAAATTTGAAGAAAGAACTTCCCATTAAAGACGAAATCTATATGGTTAAGTCCCCTAACTAAAGGGCATTGTTCGCAAAACCGTTTCTTCTCAAACCCAGAACCGTCAAAGACGCGGGAACCCGTAAGACGGTTCTGGATGAACCTTACACCCTGATTCCCGATGGCGGAGCTCTTCTGCTAAAAGAATTTCCTGCCCGGGTCAAGGTAGGTGATTCCCTTTTTAAACAATCTTCAGGTACCGTACTTTCTCCGGTAAATGGGGTCGCCTCCTTAGCCCACGGCGAAACCGGAACCCGAGTCCAAATCGTCCAGGACGGAATTTTTCCGGTTAAAAACGAATTGCATCCGAAGATTTGGAAAAAGGAAGAAGCGATCGAAGTCATGGATCGGCTCGGATTGGTCTCTCTGGATTTTCCTGGTCAACCTTTGTCGGATTCTTTTCGAGAAAGATTCAAACCTCGTTTTATTATCTTATCTCCTTATACTCGGTCCCAAGACATAGACTTTACTTCTCGTTTGCGAACCGATCCGGATTGTCATAAATCTTTCATAGATTCTCTTAAACTTTGGTTTCCAGAAACGGAAATCAGGGATTATATTTTAGATAAGAAAATTCCGCTTCGAAATTACGCGTATCCTTGGGGAATTCCGGAATATTTTACGTTTAAAACGGAAAAAATCCCTTTCTCGCGATTCAAAGATGTGATTTATCTAGGTCCGGAAACTTTATATTATCTTTATAGAGCATTATTCGGCGGAATGCCTTTCATTGAGAGAGAGATCAGCCTCTTTTTTTTAGGAAAGAACGGCGGTTTGCGAAAAGCGGGAACTCCTCTTCGGGTTCAAAACGGACAAAACTTAAAATTTCTATTCGAGGAATATGAACATTCTTATTCCCAGTTTACTTTAAATTCTTTTTTCGAATATTATCCCGTTCGCGACACGAAAGAAGGTTTTTACTGGGATATTCGACTTTATTCCTCGCTTATTTTGTTAGCCCGTCATGAAGCTGCTAGGTCCGAATTTCCTTGCGTCGAATGCGGTGAGTGCTCTTTAAACTGCCCGACAAAATCAAATCCGATGGCCTTGACGGTAAGTTTAGGTCAATTCCAGCCCGGTCTTTGCATGGAATGCGGCATCTGCACTTTTCTATGCCCTTCTTTCATTTCCTTAAGAGATCGAATTCGTTCGGTCAAGGAGGAATCAGTTGGCATTTAGTTTTATTCTATCGACCGGAAAGGGTTTTTTTCGCAGGAAGGATCTACTCTTTCCGGATATACTTTCGGCTGTTCTTTGCGTATTTTTATTAGCGTTAGGTTCTGCCGGAACTCTATATATTTTGCTTCCTTTGGGTTTCAGTTTGCTAGTAGGCGCGATCGCGTATTTCTTTTTAACCGATAGAAAGTCGTATGTGTTTTATTGGATTAATCATGCGCTTTATTTTGCTCTTTTAATTCCAAGGGATCAACGATTTGCATTGCATGCGACCTTTGCCGTTTTAATCGGATTCGGGCTTTGGTGGATAGGGGAAAGAAAATTAAGAACTCGCTTTCCTTTAGCTCTAGTCCAGCTTTTAGTATTTCTTTTACTCTATCTCATTCCTGGGATACAAATTTGGTCCCTAACGCCCGGGCTCGGTTTTCAAGATCCGAACTTTACGGATTTATACACTCGCGGAGTCTTTCAAGTGGACGCGAATCCGAGCGAGCGATTTTCCGCTTTGCAGTCTTCCGGAGGCTACTCGATCCTATTGTTATTACCGGTTTTTATGAAAAGACCCGTGGCAATAATTCTTCCGATCGCCTTCGGAGTTTTTTTAGGGTTTTGGACTTTCCAATTCGGCATTCCAGTTAGAGATTTTATTTCGGAACCGATCTGGGCGGCTTCTTTAGCCCTCGCTCTCGCTCTCGCTTTGCCCGGACACAATCTGGAGTCGGTTCTTCCTGTCTCTTTTTTATCCTTGGTACCAATTGCCATCGGAATTTTTTTCATTTCAGCAGGAACCATTCCCTCTTTCACTTGGGTCGCGTCGTTTTTTTTCATTGAATCCCTCCTGATTCGTATTTTCCTAGGAGATAGGATAGAGAAGCATGAACCAGCTCCTGGCTTTACTTAAGCCTGAGACCGTAATATTTGATCTTGAAGGTTCTTCGAAAGAAGAGGTGATTTCACGTCTACTGCAAAAGGCGGTTGATGTCAAACTAATCGGACCGGAAGTTCGGGAACCCGTTTTCGAGTCCCTTCTCGCAAGGGAAAAGTCCATGTCGACGGGCATAGGTAGCGGGGTAGCCATTCCTCATTGCTCCGTAAATCTAGTCGAAGAGCTTAAATGCGTGATGGGCCTTTCGAAGAAAGGGATCGACTTTGACGCAATCGATCACTTGCCCGTTCATATTTTTATTTTATTAATCGTTCCCAAGTCCAAGTTCCAAGAACATATTAAGACCCTCGCTCAGATCGCTAAAACTCTGAATGTCAAGGAAGACAGGGAAAAACTGATCGATTCCAAGGACTTTGAGGAGATTCGGAAAGCCTTTACTCCGTAAGGAACGCGACTTTGTTGGAAGAGGCTAGGCGATTTCTCGTTTTTATCGTTCTACTGTCCGCAGTTTCCGTGTTGTTCTCCCAATTGCGCTCTCTGGATCGGGAGTTTTTAAACGCCGACTCGGGAATCACAAGTGAAGATAGCCGTTCGCTTTCGGTGCAAAAGAGTTTCATCGATTCGTATCTTTCTTTTTGGAAAGGTATTCTTCGCTTCGATCTTGGGCCTACCGAATCCGGAGATCCGGTTCTTTCTCATATCGGTTCCCGATTTTTACCGACTTTTCATCTCGCCTCGTTCGCAATCATCTGGAGCGTACTTTTCGCAATAGGATTCGCATTCTTTGCCTTACTCCTGAAGTCGAGCTGGTTGCGAATATTTTTGGAGACTCTTAGTCAAATCATTCTTTCCACACCGATTTTTGTCTTTGCTGTCGTCCTCTTAGTGTTATTTTTCTTTATTCTAGGGTGGCTTCCTCCCGGCGGTTACGAATCTTGGAATAGTTCCTATGTGATTCTGCCCGGGTTGGCTCTAGGTTCTCGCGTATGGGCCAGATTGTTTCGATTTTCCTTCGGGATGGCGGAAACAGAATCTTCTTCGGCTTACGTGACCGTTCTAAGGGCTCGCGGTTATTCGCCAATGAGGATTCTCTTTCGGCATATTCTTCTTAAAATCTTACCCGTACTTCTTGTATTGATTTTATTGGATTTTAGTTCCTTGTTGTCCGGGGCCATCGTAGTGGAGGAAATATTCTTCTTTCCCGGTATCGGAAAATCGATGTATCATGCAATTCGTACGATGGATGCTCCGCTACTCTCCGCCTTACTTTTTTATAGCGGAACGGTATTTTATATTCTTACAAGAATTTCCGAAAGAGTTCGAGATTCGCTTCTTGGTTGGGAGACGCAATCCGCATGAAGTTTTCGGATTCTGTACGATATGCGATCATTGGAAGTTTTCTAACGATTGCATTAGGCGGCATTCTTTTACATTCTCCTCCGACTCAGGTAGAATTACATGATTCATTTCGATCTATCAGTGCGGGAGCTCCGTTGGGAAAGGATCGACTCGGACGCGATGTCTGGGCGATGCTCGGCTACGGAAGCCTTTCTACGTTTCTTTTTGCATTTCCGGCGCGCGTCCTCACGCTGCTCTTCGCGAGTCTTCTCGGATTACTCGCCTATTCGAGTCCTTTCTTACAGAAAAATCTTTTATCTCCATTATCGTCGGTTTTCGTTTCCATTCCATCCTTATTGCTTGCTCTTCTCGTAATACAGGCGTTTGGCGCAACGGCAGCCTCTCTTTTTATTGCGATTCTTTTGGGTGATTGGGCGCCCGCATATGAAACGTTACGAACCCGAATCGAAGAAGTCCGCGGAAGCGGATACGTCTTGGCGGCTTCTTGTTTCGGCGCCGGAAAGACTTATATTTTTCGAAGCCATATTCTCCCGCAGGCCTTTCAGTTATTGGGAATTCTCTTAACAACCGGACTTCCATCGGTCGTTATGACCTTGGCGATTTTCGGATTTTTAGGAATTTCGGCCGGAGGGGATACGTTCGGTCCGGGCTTAGGAGAGCAAATCGCTTTCTCGAAAGATTATGCCGAATCTGCGCCTTGGGCCTTGATCGTTCCTATCCTTGGAATTCTAGGCTTGGTTTATTCCGTCGGAGGGCGCAAGAATTGAAGTCGCATTTTCCGAAGAGATTTTGTGCCGGCATATTGCTATTTTCGATGCTTCCTATCTGTGGCGGGAGTTCCTTACTTGCGATCGAAGATCTGTATAATTTCCCTTCGATGTCTTCCAAAGAAAAGATAGAATTCGAAAGGGAACGTAAATTGTGTTTCTTTCCTCTTCGAAATCTATCCGGAGATGCCGCTTTGGATTTCTATTCTGCCGGATACGCTTCCGTCCTATATTCCGGATTAAAAACTACGGTACAAATATATGATGAGAATGCTCTCCCTACGTCGATTCAACATCCGTTTGGAAATCAAGATTCCGTAAAACAGGGAAAAGTAAAGGAGGGGGAATGGGATTCCGATCGCCTCGAGAAACTTCGATCCGGTAAACTCGTGGCACCGATCAAAAACGATCCAAGATATCTTTCCCTTAGGTCCGAGCCTTTCGAATCGGAACTTGCTCCCGACGACGGAGGAGTCATTCCCCTAGCTAGGAAAAATAATTGCTTCTATTCCGTTACCGGCGAATTCGAAAAAAAATCCGCCGATGAAATGCGAATAAGAATAGTCTTACGTTCCTTTAAGGACGGGGCAAAAAAAGAATTTTCCCATAAAACCAGTATTAGACGTTCTTATCAAGAATTGAATCCTTTGATCGAGTCCCTAAAAAGTTTTCTTTTAGGGAAATTTACGTTTCGCTTAACGGTTAAATCGGAAGGCATTCTATCCTCCTTGGTATTTTTGGACGGGAATTATATAGGTAAAACCCCTTTAGTTCGAAACGATATACTTCCCGGAATTCACGATGTTCGTGTTACCCGAGACGGTTTTAACGATTGGCGGGGAGAAGTGGATATGCGGACCTCCTCCCAGGAGATCAGTATCCAAATGTTTAAGGAAAAGAAGGAAGGGTTTCTCTCGGTAACATCGGATCCACCCGGTGCGAACGTTTATTTCGGTTCGGAATTGTTAGGGGTAACTCCGCTGAATAGAGTTCCAGTTAAGGTGGGCTGGAATCGCATTCGACTTTCAAAAGAAGGTCATGTGGATATTTTAAAGGGAATCGAGATTAAGAAGGACCAAAACTCGGAAGTTTCCGGCACCCTGAAACAGGGTGATTCGGTTTCATATTATAAAAATAAAAAATACGTTTTCTTGGATCATTCGTACGACGATTTCGCGATCTATTCCTTGTACGGAAGTTTATTGTTCTATGCGGGATATTATTACTTTAATTTAAAGGCCGATTCGATTCTCGAAGGTTCGAGGCCGATGACGAATGCCGTGACGGTTACCGGCCTGGCGACTTTAATTCAGAATTCCTCGAACTTCAATTCGTTTGCGACCGCTTATTACTATCAGTATAATATTCATAGTCAGGCGGAGTCGAAGGCCAATTATTATCGAGGATTGGCGGGATATATCGATCGAGATACGGGAGTTCACGGCGGCTTGATGCTTTACGGAATTGCGGCGATGCTGGTATTTTCAGTTTCCTTTTATGTCTTAGGTTTGGACTCGGAAACCATAGACGTAGGTGTCGCGCCGGTAAGAACGCCGTATTTTGCGAGAGGGTTGGAATATCAGTTCGAGACGGAGACCTATGCAAGATTCAAACATAAATTTTGAATCTTATTTTGTATTTCTTTGAACTGCTTCGACAGCATATTTGTAGAGACGAAAGCTTCCTAAGACGAGAACTCCCTCTCGGGAAAAATCGAATAATCTTTTCGAAAAATCGTTTGGATCCAATGCAAACGATTCGAATCCTTCGGGTAATTTAAATTTGGGACCTTTCAGGAATGCGACTTTCGCTCCGCGATTTTTTACAAAGAGGTCGATATCGTTTGCCATGCTTTCTCCGTCCTTATCCGGTAAAAACCCCGCAATCACGGATAATTTCCTTTCCGGATATAGAACGGAAATGTCCCGAAGAGTGGTTCTTACTGCGTCCGGATTATGTGCAGGATCGAAAATTACGAAAGGATCTCGGGATAAAACCTCTAATCTTCCCGGTGGAGAATGAAAACCGGCTTTCAGTCCGGCCGAATACGAAGCGAAGGGTTTTTCATCAAAGAACCAATTGCAGTCATCCGAATTTGGAATTTTAAGAAAAGATACTATAGATGAAATCCGATCGTAAATAATTCGGGTTGCCCAAACTGCAAAATTCAGATTATAGATTAAATAGGTGTCCTTCAGTGATTTCCTTTCGAAGAATACTAGTTCGATTCCCTTCTCTGAACAAAAAGACCGGACGATCTCATCCAATTCGTTCTCATGAGGCATGGACAATAGTAGTTTGGTCTTTGGCCCCGCTATATTGAGTTTTTCGAGAAGTATTTTTTCCTTGGTGTCACCGAGTATCGCCTTGTGATCCTCTCCGATCGAACATAGTACGACGACATCCGGTTCTGCGAGGCTCGTCGCATCTAGTCTTCCGCCGAGTCCGGCCTCATAGATTTGAATATTCAAATCCTGCGATTCGAAATAGACAAAAGCCCCTAAGGTGAACCATTCAAACCAGGAAAAGTCGGACAATTCCTGTTCTTCGGCGTTCTCAAAAATTATTTTCGCGATACTTTCCAAATCCGTCGATGAAATCGGATCAAAATCCGGTCCCTTTCGGATTCTTTCCGCAGGACTGATGAGATGAGGAGAAGTATATAGGCCGACTCTTTGGTTTAGCTTGGAAAATGTCTGGGAAAGGAAATGAGAGACGGATCCTTTTCCGTTTGTTCCGACCACCGAAATTCGTAAGCGGGGCGAGCTTCTTTTTCTCCAATTATGTTTATCTAAAAAATTTCGAAACGCTTCCAGAGAATATTCTTTGAATACGTTAAAGTTTCTAGTCTTTTCCAAATTAACCAAACTAGAACCGAATTTCAGAAAATCATTAAGAGGCATTCGGGTTTAATTTCCGCTCAACGCGGAACGGAGCCTTTGTCTTCCTTTTTCGATGAGTTCGCTTTCCAATTGAATTCCTGTAAAAAGAAGGAACTGCTCCGCAGCTTGGTACAATAACATCTCGGAGCCGGGTATAATAATAGCTCCGTAAGATTGGGCGATTTTAACGAGCGGAGTTATTAGCGGGTTGTATACGATATCGAAAACGGTTTGGCCGCTGTGAAAGGACGAAGGGGAAAAGACCGGACCCGGATCCTTTCCCTTCATCCCAAGCGGAGTCGTGTGAATAACCAAAGAGAATTCGGCGCATTTTCGTTCGGCAATTTCTAACGAAAGGAAGAAAGACCTTCCCGGTCTAACTCGATTCAGTAAATCTACGATTTCATTTCCCGCATCTTGGTTTCTTGCGGCAATAACCAAGGTCTCTACGTTTCCTTTTTCCAAAAGTGAAAAGGCTATTCCTCTCGCACTCCCTCCGCTTCCCAAGACTAACACTTTTCCGTTCATGGAGGAGGGATTTTGTTCCAATACGGCCCGGACTGCTCCGATTCCGTCCGTATTATGCGCGCTAATCGATCCGTCCCGTAAGACGAGAGTGTTACTTGCTTTCATGGCTTCGGAAGCCCCATCTTTTGTATCCGCCAACCTAAATGCATGTTCCTTATGAGGTATCGTAACAGAAAGTCCTCTAACTCCGAATTTATATAATACGGTTAAGTCCTGTTTTTCAACAGACGAAATGGGAAAGACTAAGTAGCCATAATCTAGACCTAAGTCTTCGTACCACCCGGTGTGCAATAGGGGAGAAAGCGTATGGGAAAGTGGATTTCCAATGACGCCGAAATATTTGGAGGTGTCTCTGAAGATTTTCAAGGATGGTAGGACCGTTTTTTCGCTAAAATTCTCGACTTTATCCCAAAACCCGGAAAACCTGTAAACCAGATGGGAATCCTGGCTTCGTTCTACGATTTTCTTCCTTCCTTCGGCACTCAACCTTTTTTAGTCTTGGCCGCATTCTCCGTTGGATGGTGGACTCCGTTTACTAATGCACTTTTTGTTGTCGGAATTAGCGGCGGTCTTGCCTGGTATTTCTATTTTTACAAGCGCAAAGACTTATTAGGCGGATTTTGGGTGGCCTTTCTGGTCGCATTACTAGGCTCTCTAATCATTCTTTCCATTTTTCAGGATATCATACGAGACATCGTGTTCTGGTTGATATCTCCTAAGGTCGGGATCTATCAACTTTCCAACGTAAACTTGATTGCGGTGCTGATAGGCGGCTATTTGGCTTTATATATCATGAATCGAATCAATCATAACAAGGAACGTCGAGACTGAAACTATAGGATTTACTCATAGTATATTTAATTCTCGCGTCGCTTTCGATCCTTTTCGGCTAAAGTCATTTCTAATATCTTAGTATACTTTAAAAAATTGTAATAAAATCCCATGATTGCAAGGATAAAGCCTCGCCGCCCGTCCAAAAACCCGCAGCGAACGAAATACATCCAGAAAGATTTATAAGAAGCCCTTAAAAAGGCGAAGAGAAGACCCGTGCGTTTTCCTTTAGCGAACTTTTCCGTCGCCGCAAGTTCGGAATATCGATTTATAAAATTCACATGATCATACAGGTTTTGATAAGAGTAATGCAGTACCGGATTTTTTAATTTTCTTTTTTTCCCTTCCAAACGAACCGATTCATGAACTTTTCCGCCGACAAATCTACCCTTGGATTTTTTAAATAAGCGAACTCGATAGTTAGGATACCAACCGCCGTGACGAACCCATTCTCCCATATACATGGTAAGTCTAGGAATGAGAAATCCGTCTTCTTCAGGTTCTCTTCCTCCTAATATCTCTCGGATTTCATTTTCCAGCTTGGTCGATATTTCTTCGTCGGCATCGACGCTCAAAATCCAGCTATTCTTGGCTAATGATACAACGTGATTTTTTTGAGTTACGTAATCGTCGAATTCGCGATGGACTATTTTGGCGCCGAAGGATTTTGCCAGCTCTGCGGTTCTATCACTCGAACCCGAATCTAGAACGATAATCTCATCCACGAATTTTAAAGATGCGAGGCAGCGAGAAATATTATCCTCTTCGTTTAATGTTATGATGCAGGCGGAAATCGGTAGGGGCATTTATATGCGCGAGAAATCCTTGTCGCGAGCGGACTTGAAGTTTGTAGTCAGGGGAATTTCCAGTCGAGCAATCGTCGATTCTTTTCGGATTCCTATGCGGAAGAAAGAAGGGTCGATTCCTTCCCCTTTTAACATAATTAGAATCAAAGCCAATCCTAATCCCGCGCCTTCGGTATTATCCGCATTATCCATATAAAATTGCGCTATGTCAGCATACTGCATTCCCTTTTCGAGTTTTTCTCTTAGGGATTTTTCTTCCTGCGGAGTAACGGGCGTATTATTGATCACTTCGATACGAATTCCGTCCATGGAATAATCGAAACTGATCAAACAGTAATATCCTTTCTTTTTCGCTTTCTGACCGAACTCTTCCGCCATGCTTTCGGAAAATAATTGTCGGTATTCCGAAACCCCTTTGATGTACTGGGTAGCATCCGTTAGATCGTATCCTTTTTCCTCGAAGAAAATTCTTTTTTGGTTTGCCTTACAGGCGTTGATCGATAACTCTTTAACGATAGTATAAATCGTAGGGACGAGCGTGGGATACGTAACTTTGTCCAGGATTAATTCGATTGCTTCCTGGATATGCTCTTCCACGGATCGAGTCATCCTATGTGTTTTGAGGGATAGAATTCTTCCGTTCTCTACCGTAAGCCGGATATTATCGGATATATCCCGGATTTCCTGACCCATTACCTTGAACTTTCCGGAACTCGATTTGTTTGTCAAGAGACTCATACTCGCCATCCCAAAAAAGGTCTTTTCATATTATTTTCTTTGTAAAAATTCTTTTTTTTGGGGACTCTTTTTCCTCAGCTCAATCTCGGTTCTTGAGGCCCAGAGTTGGAGTTGGAAAGGTGTATTCGTAATAGAGCCGGGCTCTTTGGAATATAAAGGGCCCGTAGATTTGTTCGTAAAAGACGGGCTCATCGAGAAGATTTCTCCATCCTCAAACGTCCAGAATCCTCTATTCGTATTACCCGGTTTTTGCGATGCCCATGTCACTTTGGGGGCAAATTCGATCGGCGGTCAAAAAGACAAATTCGAGCTGCAGGAAGACATTCGATCGTTTCTTCTGCATGGATTTGTTTTCCTGCAAAGTATTGCAGATGCCTCCTGGGTGGAAGATCTGGCTCGATCTAGAAGAAAAACCGGCGAATTCCCTAAAATCTCTACTTCTCCTCCGATACTCGTTGCGGATTCGGCTGAACTTCGAAATGCAGGGTCAAAACTCAGCGGTTACAAAATTTTACATAATCAGGAAGAGGCGATCCGCGCAGTTTCGAACAAGGGGACAGGTCGTGCGCATTTATTTTTGCGTCATGATGCCGGAGAACCCTTTCAAATTGACGGACAACTTTTGTATCGGATGAAAACTCAAGCCGACGAAAAAGGCCTTGAATTGGCGGTTTCCGCCTTTGGGGAAGAATTCGCGTCTTGGGAAGCATTGTCCGCAGGTGTGCCGGTATTATATCATCCGATTCCGGAAACTTCTTCGATAGCCCCCGTGTCTAGAAATTTAGTCCAATCTTATTGGGGGCCTATGTTCGGAGTGTACTACAATCAAAAGCAAGTAGGAACTCCGGGGTTTTCCGAGGAATGGAATCGACTATTAGCTTGGAGTCCAAGATTCAAAGAAAGGGCATTTTCGCTCGATTGGATTTCGACCCTGATTCCGTTAGGAGAAAAGGAAAAGGCTGAGGCGGATAAAGAGTACGATTCCTATCTTGCCTTTCTAAAGGGTCGAAAGAATCTGGCCTTACGGATTCTGCTCGCTTCGGGTACCGGCCATTATCTGACCTTTCCGGGAATTGGCGGTTGGAAAGAGATATCCATCTTGTCGGAAATTTTAGGCCCTAAGGAAGCTCTTCGCGCCGCCACAGAAACGGCCTGTACCTACCTTGAAGCCGCACATGAAGGAAAAATTCGTGTAGGGAAATCGGCGCAGTTCCTCGTTTTTAGCGAGGACCCATTGAGCGGATGGGAAAAATTACGCTCGTTGCAGACGGTTGTAACGGAACGTAAAAGAACGGAAATTCTCCCGCCGAAAAAACCGGCTTCTAAACGCGGTCGGTGAAATTCAATTGATAGAGAGGAAGAATATGAAAGACTCCCAGAAAGAATTATTCGAAAAACTTTTGGATGAAAGCTTCCGCAAGAAAGGTGCGCTTGAGCCGGGTGCAAAAGTAACCGCAATCGTAAGCAGCGCAAAATCAGATTATATTTTTATAAAGGCAAAGGGGACGGGAATTTCCGGAATCGTTCTCGCGGAGGAATTTCCCGAAGCTCCTAAACCGGGTCAAGAGTTCGAGGCGTATTTTCTCCGAGAGTCTTCCGGGGATCAATACTTTACGACTTGTTTGCTTGGAGATTCCTTGGAAAAGGATTTAATCTCCGTCGCTCAAGCTTCCGAAATCCCGGTACTTGCGCATATCGTAGGTGAAAACGAATCCGGCGTCGAAGTTAAGTTAGGTGAAGTTACCGGATTTTGTCCATTTTCGCAATTGGATTCGGATCTACGTAAGCAAGGAAATGTAGCCGGAAAATATGTTCGCTTTCTTATCGTAGAAGTCGGAGCGAAGGGTAAGGTAGTAGTTTCCCAGAAAAAAATCGCCGATAAAGAGAAAGAAGCCAAGATATCCGTGTTAAAAGGGGAATTGAAACCCGGAATGTTCGTAACGTGCAGGGTTAAATCCGTTCACACGTTCGGATTGATTGTGGAAGCGGACGGATTGACTGCTCTTGTTCCGGCATCGGAAGCGACTTTCAAAAAAAATACTGATTTGACTTTGGATTTTCACCCAGGGCAGGTACTTCACGCCAAAGTGTTAAAGCTGGATTGGGAAGAAAACAAACATAGCTTTACGGTTAAGGATTTTTTAAAGGATCCTTGGGCTCAGAACGTTCCGTTTAAGGAAGGGGACCTCGTTTCCGGCGTCGTGGATAGCATTAAGCCTTTCGGATTGTTCGTCAAACTAAACGAGAATTTCTCCGGTCTAGTTCCGAATCGGGAAAGCGGAATTTTAAATCGTGTTCCTTTATCGCAAATTTTCAAACCGGGCGACAAGGTGGATGCGTTTGTGATGGAAGTGAATTTATCGAAACGACAAATTTCTTTATCTCTGACCAAGGCAAAAGAAGTGCAGGATCGATTGAATTATAGCGGTTACTTGACCGAAGAAACTTCCTCGACCGGATCCTTCGGCGCGATCTTAGCTAAGTCTTTAAGCAAAGGACAAAAGAAAGGTTAGAGATATGGCTCTCCGGATCGCTTTGTACCGGCCGGAGATTCCGCCTAACACCGGCAATATAGCTAGGCTCTGTGTTGCGTTGGGAGCGGAACTGCATATTGTCGGAGAAGCTGCGTTCGAACTTTCCGAAAAGGCCGCGAGACGTGCAGGATTGGATTATTGGGATAAGGTAAAACTGACTCAGCATTCCACTTGGGAAGAGTTTCGTTCGGGCCTTCCACCGAGATCGGACCTTTATTTAATTTCCACAAAGGGAGTGACTTCCTACACGAAGCCGAATTACGGGCCGGATGATACGCTCCTATTCGGTAATGAAACCTCCGGACTTCCCTCCGAAATTACGAAATCCGTCGACGCGGATCGTGTGATTCGAATTCCCATGGAAGAAGATTGCAGATGTCTAAACTTGAGTAATGCCGTCGCAATCGTAGCTTACGAAGTCTTGCGACAAGTGAGAAAATGGTAAGGAAATTTTCGGAGATAAATTAAGGTTCCGAAGCCACACAAAAGACCCGGTTCATCCCGAATTTAACGAAGTAGCGCTCCCTATAAAAAGACTTACCATCCAAGCCCGCGTAGGATCGCCCAAATACGTTGTGGAAGACAAGTAAGTTGCCGTTGCCGTTTTCGAGAACGGCAAAAGGTTTATCGCCGGAGAAATTTGAGATTTATCTAATATACTTTTTAGTTCCCTTATATTCGGAAGTCTCCAATCCGTTCCGGACGCGAAATTCAGACTATCGCAATAGAGTAATGCATTTTACCAGGTATACGTCGCCGCGGCTCCGAAATCGCAGGACGAACCAGTTAGACCTGCGCTGCATTTTTGCCAAATTAAATGCGTTCCCGAATCCGATACGGATCCCGTTTCCGTTATCGATAAACGGAGCCGGGATCATATCCTTGATCGGGAAATAAAAAAGTGAAAATATCATAAAAATAGAATATATATTCTACATACTTGGCTCCTCGGTCGGGTATTTCTGTTCCTTGAAGAATAGCGCTTAGATTTAGACAAATTTGGACGAGGAAAAATATTCTGCAAAAGAACGAATTTAAGAGGCGGCGTTTCCGGAAAAAACCGAAGACGGATGGATCGAATTTGGAACAAGGGGTTTTTGTCCGAGAAAATTTTGTGTAAAAAAGGTTCGGGAAAAAACCAATGACCGGTTTCTCTGAAGTAGTTTGCGGTTGTTTTCTAAAAATCGGATTTACATTCATTTTAAAAAACGATCCTATGGAAAAATATGGGAATGTCCTTTTCCCTAGGAGAGATCGAGGCCCGAATACGGGATCTCCTAGCAAACGGTTTAGTAGGAAATTCCCAGGATTTCCACGCCTGGATCCGAATGGATGTCATTCGACGATTCCGAGAAGATCCTAAAATCCACCCGGACTGGATTCCCCAAATTCTTGATACCTTGGTCGCTTCCAAGGACGCAATCAGAGGAAAATTCGATCCGAGAGAATATTCACTTTCTCCCGATTCTGCTTTGCACAAAAAAATCGTTAAAAAAGAAGATTACGTCTTTCTCGGAAAAACGGAGTTCCAGCCTATGCAGTATGTTCGAAGCAGGCTCGAGACTTTTCTGCGCGAAAACGGAGTTAACGAAGATTTGATCGTCGATCTCACGATCGGATCGATCGAAGCCGTCGAAAATGCCGTGAAATACGGAGACGGAGGAACGGTAGAAGTCTCTTATGGAATAGAGAGGAACGGGCTTTTTAAAATTCGACTGGTCAACAACCTTAGAGACTTGAATATCGAAGAAGATATCGAAAGAGGAAAATTCTCTTCCACTGCGACTCTGATGCGCGGTATGATGGTAATGCAAAAGCTATTTGATAAAATGGATCTAGAAATTTTAGAGGAACGCAAGCAAGCTCTCTTTATGGCCGAGAAAAAACTTTCTTAGATTCGTAAAGTCTTTCAAAATAGAAAACATTTCTGTCGCAGCGGATTCTAACCAAGAGGAAACAGTATGCCTGCAATTTTTAAACTTCAATCCCCTTATAAAGCCGCAGGCGATCAAATTCAAGCTATCGAAAAAATTGCAACTTCCTTCGAACAGGGGGAGGAGAAAGTCACACTCGTGGGCGTGACCGGTTCTGGTAAGACGTTTACTATGGCGGAAGTAATTGCCAGATTGGGGTTGCCTACTCTGATACTTTCGCATAACAAAACATTGGCGGCGCAGCTATTCAGAGAATTTAAGGACTTCTTCCCTGAAAATGCCGTAGAATATTTCGTATCCTATTACGATTATTATCAACCGGAGGCGTACGTGCCTTCGTCGGATGTGTTCATCGAAAAGGACATGTCGGTGAACGAGGAAATAGATAAGCTTAGACTTCGGGCGACATCCTCGCTTTTGGAAAGGGACGATGTCATTATAGTAAGTTCGGTTTCCTGCATTTACGGATTGGGATCCCCCGAGGAATATATGAAATCCGTAGTTTCATTAAAAAAGGGAGATACGATCGATCGAGACCAGGTGATTCGTCAATTACTTCATATCCAGTATATCCGGAACGATATCGATTTTTCTAGAGGAAACTTTAGAGTACGGGGAGATTCTATCGAGGTGTACCCGGCATATCATACGGACGGGATTCGCATCGAATTCTTCGGGGACGAGATCGACGCAATTACCAGAATTCAGACGGTCACCGGGCAGGTCATCGCCAAACTCGATCGTTGCTTCATTTATCCTGCAAAGCACTTTATCATGTCTTCTCCGATGATAAAAGACGCAATCGAAGTCATAAAGAATGAAATGGTGGAGCAGGAAGCGAAGTTCAATAAGGAGAACAAATTTTTGGAAGCGCAACGCATCGTGTCCCGTACGAACTACGATATGGAAATGCTTCAGGAAATGGGGTATTGCAACGGAATCGAAAATTATTCCCGTCACTTAACTGGAAGAAAAGAGGGAGAACGACCTGCGTGCTTAATTGATTATTTTCGCGGAGATTTTTTGCTTATTGTCGACGAATCGCACGTAACCATTCCGCAGGTGGGTGGGATGTATGCAGGAGACCGAGCCAGGAAACAAACTCTGGTGGATTTCGGATTTAGATTACCTTCCGCGCTGGATAATCGCCCGTTAAATTTTCCCGAATTTGAAAGTTTAACTCCAAGAACCTTGTACGTATCCGCGACTCCTGCGGACTACGAGATGCAAAAAAGTAAGACGATCGTTGAACAAATCATTCGACCAACAGGATTATTGGATCCGGTTGTGGAAGTTCGCCCGACGAAAAATCAGGTCGAAGATCTTTTGATCGAGATTCGTAAACGAGTAGATCGCGATGAAAGGGTACTAGTAACGACTCTTACAAAAAAAATGTCGGAAGACCTAACGGACTATTATAAGGAACTCGGAATTAAGGTCTCTTATTTGCACTCCGAAGTGGACACTTTGGAGAGGGTCGAGATCATTCGAGATCTGCGGAAAGGGGTATACGACGTTCTCGTCGGAATCAATTTGCTTCGGGAAGGCTTGGATCTTCCGGAAGTGACGCTAGTCGCTATTTTGGACGCGGACAAGGAAGGATTTTTAAGAAATTATAAATCTCTAATACAAACTATCGGTCGGGCGGCTCGTAACATAAACGGGACGGCGGTCTTATACGCCGATAAAACGACGGATTCGATGGAAAAGGCCATCGGAGAAACGCGTCGTCGTCGTACGATTCAGGAAGAGCATAATAGGAAATACAGAATTTCTCCGAAAACGATTTCGAAGGAAATAAACGACATGATCGATCGGGAGCAAAAAGAATATACCTTAGAAGAGGCGGCGTTAGAGAGTATCGAGAAGCAATTTAAAGAAAAGAATTTTTCTTCCAAAGAGGAACTAAAAGAACGCCTTCGAGAGGAAATGCTTAAAGCCGCGAAAGAGTTGGACTTCGAGCGCGCCGCAATGCTCCGAGATAAAATGCTCTCTTTGAAAGTGTAACGAGAGACGATATAAAATGCTGACCGAAATTACGATCGGAATCACTGCGGCTTTCAGTTTATACGCGTTAATGGGCAATCCGGAACTTCTGGAGAAGTTTTTATTGCGGCCGTTTCGGGATTCAAGGGAAGGGCGATACTATACGCTGATTACAAGCGCCTTCCTGCATTCTGATATTTTCCACTTGATGTTTAATATGATCACTCTGTATTTCTTCGGACCTGCCGTGGAATATACGATCGGCGGCTTAGGTTTTGTAGGAATTTATTTCACCGCAATTTTAGCCGCGAGCGGAGTATCTTTTCTCAAAAATAAGGACAATCCGGCTTACGGAACTTTGGGCGCATCCGGTGGAACTTCGGGAATCGTATTTGCCTCCGTCTTATTTTATCCGCAGTCCAGTATATATATGTTTTTGATTCCGATCCCGATACCGGCTCCGATTTTCGCATTAGCGTATCTCGGCTATACGTATTATGCTTCGAAAAAAGGACAGGACGGAGTGAATCACGACGCACATCTTTACGGAGCTTTGGCAGGAATTGCTTACGCAATTTTCGCTAAGCCGGATTCTGTATTTAAGTTTTTTCACTATATTCTTGCGGTATTCCAATGATTCATTATCGCTCATAGAACGGACATCGTTTCGTAAATCTTTTGCCGCATAATATGTGCGAATAAACGAAGGTTCTTAAATTTTCGCCTCCTCTTTATTTTGATATAATTTATTTCCAGCTCTGAGATAATAGAAATTGCTAAATGATTCGCTTTTTCCCCCGAAAGCGATCTTATTCGAATACGGACTTTTTCGACGAACATGAAGTATTTATGGCGAGCTAGATTAGATATTCGATTTTTATTTATCTTTGCAAGTATCCCCCTATGTCTCGATTGCGCGATCCATAGGCATAACGATTGTGACCATTCCACTACGATGTTCGAATTGGGAACCGTTTTGAAAGCAACGACGGGACGAACTATATCCGGATGTATACCTCCTCACGATAACCTAGGAATTTTGGATTATGCGCGTTTGCTCGGGATCGGAGGAGCATCGACTCAGTCGTACGGAATCGCGATTGATTCCACAGGCAACATTTATATAGCCGGAATTACGAACGGAAATCTCGGCGGGCAAACATTTACGGGTGCGACCGGCGGCGCTAATAATAATTTATTTTTGTCTAGATACGATTCTCAGGGAAATCGTCTTTGGACAAGGTTACTCGGAGCTTCCGCTGCCGATACTGAAGCTTTGGCAGTTACGACGGATTCTGCCGGAGGCATTTATTTGACAGGAAAAACTACCGGCTCGATCGGGGGACAAGCGGCACCGGCCGGTACGGGGATGTTTACCGCCAAATACGATTTGAACGGGAATTTACTTTGGACCCGAGTCATCACTTCTATCGTAGGATATTACGCTACCTCTTACGGAATCGGAGCCGATGCCCTCGGAAATATCTATTCGGGCGGATTTACCAACAATACGTTCGACTCGCATCCTCTTATCACTGGTGGAGCAGCCGATTCTTACGTTGTGAAATATGACTCGAACGGAAATGAACTAACAAGCTGGGTATTCGGCGGGCCTGCAAACGTCTATGGATTCGGATTCGCCGCAAACTCGTTCGGGAATATTCACGCGACAGGTTATACCCAAGGGAATTTGTTCGGACAGACTTTCATCGGATCTTCTCCCAATAAAAACTTTTTTCTGGTTAAGTTTGATACGAACGGAAATCAACTCTGGACTCAACTTCTGGGTTCGGTTTCGGCGGGAACCGAGGCATACGGTTACGGTATCACCGTTGATGCATTCGGAAATATTTATACTGCCGGGAATGCAAACGTGAGTATCGGAGGTCAAGTGTATTCAGGCGGTGGTCTGACCTATTACGATCTTCTTGTGACCAAATACGATCCGAACGGGAACTTGCTTTGGGTCAGAATGTTGGGAACGCCCGGCGGGAATGTAAAAGGAAATTCGATAACGGTGGATTTTTTAGGCAATGTGTACGCGACCGGCTTTACGTCTGCATCTTTGGATGGACAGCCGTTTTCGGGTGGAACATACGATTTGTTCGTAGTAAAATACGACGCCAATGGAAATAAAAAATGGACAAAACTTTTAGGCGCCGGTGCTAATACGAATGCAACTGGTATTTCCGTCGATTTCCCTGGAAACGTGTATGGAACCGGCTATACAAGCGCCTCCTTACTCGGCCAACCATATTCCGGAGGCACCGACGATTCCTTTTTAATCAAATACGAATAGTTATAAGTACTCGGGAAATCGTCTTACTAGTTGGATTTTATCGGACTATCAACCGCCTTTGGCGATCTTTTCTTTTATAAAGGATTTAAACTTATCGGAACCGAAGCTTACGTCCATACGTATGATTTCTGGAGCCAAATAAGGGTGTTTTTTCATAATGAATTCTTCGATCGCAGGATAATTCTCGGCCTTGGCCTTTAATAGAAGTTTATTCTCCGAATCGATCGTTAGTTTCCCTTCCCATTGATAAAGAAGTGCGACTTCCGGAAAAATCGTACCGCTAACGATAATTCCTTGCTGGAGCATTTCGGCGATATACTCTTCGGCCAAATCGCGGTCAGCTAGTGTAGTAAAAACGAGAATTTCTTGGGATGCCATTCTTTCCTCCGAAAGGAAGGAAATTACGCTCTCGCCCAAGTTTGTCCAGTCTTTCTCAACTAGAAAGGCGGTATATTATAAACGGTTAAAGGTGAGACGGCTTAATATCTAGGTGCATTTGGATTTGCGTAATTTCCCTTTCCGGAGTTCGGCATGGAACCGCCCGACGAGGACGGATCAAAGTGGTTGCAAACGTTCTGGCATGTCCCTACACAGTTCCATCTTTTTCTATCTACGGAGATCGCAGTAAAAACGGTTTCGACACTAGGAATCGGAAATTCCTTCCAGCACTTATCTTTACAGCTATTATACAGAACCGTGCAATTTTTTGCGGTCTTCGAATCTCCGCCCTCGGCCGACATCACTTCGAATAATCGCCTTTCTTCTTCGCTTTTAAAGGTCGGCTTCTTTCCCGCTTTCTTAAGTTCTTCGTGCGAAAGATTTGCCTCGTCCACATCGGGAACATTTTGTAGAACAGCCCTTTCTTTTCCTTTCGGTCCGGCACCTCTGCTCCAATCAACGGCGAAAAAGCAGTGGGAGAGCGAGAAAAGGAAGGTTGCGAGCAGAAAAACTCTCTTACCCTTAAGTGAGACTAGGGAAGACATGACTCCAGACTTTAATCTATTTCGCTTCATGCAAGGAAAGATTCTTTTGATGTGGCGAAAAGATCGATCTTACTCCTCTAAAAAGAAATATATTAACGGAACATATCAATGGTCTAAAAGATTGAGAGACTACTTTTAGCAGGAGGAGTTTTGATCGCTCGCAACTTCTCGCCTGCCTCTCGTTAGAGAACGGAATGAGACATTTAGTAAAACAATCGAAGACTTCGATTTTCTCCGTTTTTCCCGAGAAAATTTTGGAAAAATATTTCCAGTCGATTCGTCCAATTAGATTGCAAGTTGAAAGGTCTTTCGTTAGGTTCTCAGAAAGGTACATTTCGTAAAAAAGTAAGGATGGGATTCGATTTTGCGTTTTAAGATTTTCATAACGATATTCTCTCTAATTGCTTTTTCGAATTGTAGCGCCCTTGCTTTGGGTTGGGTAAAGCTTCCTGACGGAGTTAATTGGGAACACCCAGGAACGCTAGATAGAACTCCCGCCGAAGGTTTTCCGGTGCATTTTCCCGAGGAAGCGGGAATGGATTCCAAGCCATTAGTCGAACTTTCTCAAAAGTTGAGAAAGGAAAAAACCGAAGTTCGTTCCTTGCTAATTCTCAAAGACAGAAATCTTATATGGGAAAGATATGCAGGCGGAATATCTCGAAATCATAATCATAATATGTATTCGGTAACCAAGTCCATGCTCTCTTTTCTGCTCGGTATCTGCTACAGCAACTCCTGCGGAGTGAATCTAGATGAGAGTTTGGCGAGAGCGGAAGAAAACCTTCCCGGAATTCTTCCATCCGAGTTGGCTGGAAAGGAATCCATCAGGTTAAAGGATGCGCTTCGAATGAGTTCCGGAATGGGTTGGGATTCATTTCCTAGGAAAGAAGAGATTCGAACGGATGCCGATCCGTTAGCAGTCGCTTGGGAACCACCGGTATCTTCGCCGCCGGGATCTAAATTCGAATATTCCAACGGAGATTCGCAACTTGCCGCAGGTTATTTGGAAGCAAAGACCGGTAAGAGTCTATATGAATATGCAAAGAATACAGCGTTCTCCTGGTTGGGGATTCGGGGAGAGGAATGGTATACTTCTTCCTCGGGACGTCAAACAGGAGGATTCGGCCTAAGATTGAGAGCGATCGACATGGCTAAACTGGGACAACTGTATTTAGAAGGCGGCAAATGGTACGGGAAACAGATCCTACGTCCCGAATGGATCGCCTGGACTCTGGAGCCGGGAGTGGAACATCGCTACGGGTTGCATTGGTGGCTTCATGAATTCGAAGGTAAGTCGACGTTTATGGCCACCGGAAAGGGCGGACAATTTATCTATGTGATCCCTCACAGGAAAATCGTCATCGTAATCACGTCCGCGATTTGGGATAAGCCTTCCGATGTACTTCTTACATCCGTATTGGAATCGGTTAAAGCTTCCATACAATCCCGGGATAAACAAGTGACTCGAGAAAAAGAGGAAGCGGTTCTGAGGGAATTGAAACTGGCCCGTAAATCATCTTTGGATCCAAAACTAAAAGACGGGGCGGATGAAACCAAATTGGCCATTCAGCCGGGGCATCAACCCTCTCACCCATAATCGCGAAGTTTACGTTTATCGAACAGTCTAATGATTGGAAGATTGTTTTTACAAAATGGAATACGATGCGGAAAAAAAAGTTATCGTAGATCCCTGGATCTAAATTTTCCTAATCTTGAATGTTAATAGAATGCAAACATCTTTAAATTCCGATCGATTTCTTTTCTTAGATGTCGGAGACACTCTCCTGACGATGAAAAAACCGGCAGGAGAAATATATTTCGACGTGCTGAAAAATTTCGGGCTTACCAACGCAAATCGTCCGTCAGGTTCTTTGGAGCGGGCGTTTCGCAAGGCATATTCCGAATTAACTAAGGAGCCTCTTCCCGAACACCGTGATAAATTTCACGCTCATTCGGGAGGAAGCGAAGGTTGGTGGAGAGACTTGCTGGGGATTTTCTTGAAAGAGATCGGTTCGGATTTGGATCCGGATCCTATCTTTCTTTCCATATTCCAAAAATTCGACGATCCTTCCGTTTGGGAAATCGATCCAGGATTTCCGAATTTGCTCTCGTTCGTAAAAGAATCCGGCTATGGACTTGGAATTATTTCGAATTGGGATCACCGTTTGCGCGACTTATTGGAAAGCGTAGGGATCCTTTCCTATTTCAATCCTATCTTTGTTTCCGCGGAATTCGGTTTTGAAAAACCGTCCCATCGAATTTTTCAAGCGGCTTCCGAGACGGTCGGTCTTCCTCCGGAGAAATTATTTTATTGCGGGGACAAAGTGGAGCTGGACATCACTCCAACCCGAGAGTTAGGTTGGACTTCCTTTCATAAGAACGAGAAAGGCGACCTTAGACATTTAGGAGAGCTCGTAGATTTATTGAAAGGGTCGTGCGGGGACAAAAACTCGGAAAGCTAGGCGGCTTTTTAGGATTTGAGCCGGTCAATTGCACGGACTGCGATTTCCTTTCGCTTGATTTGAGCTTCCCTCCGACTTGATTCGATCGAATTCAGAATTTCTTTGGGCGCGGATCTTGGATGACCTGCATTAAAGGGAGGACGGGGATCATACTCAAGCATGAGTTGAATTTCTTGCGCGACTTTAGTCCCGTTCAAATCGGCGGCGATGCTAAGGGCAAAGTCGATTCCGGCAGTCACTCCGCCGCCCGTAATTCGATTTCCATCCCGTACGATTCTGTCTTCCTTAACATTGACACCGGGAAAGAGTCGTAAGATATCCAGCGATAACCAATGAGTAGTAGCGGAATATCCCTCCAGCAATCCGGCAGAAGCGAGTGCAAGAGAACCCGTGCAAACCGAGGTTACGAACTTTGCTGTCTTCGCTTGGTCCTTGAGCCAGAAAAGGATTTTTTCGTTCTCCATGACGGCATTTACCCCGGTTCCACCCGGAACGAAAACTAGGTCGAATTTCGGCGAATCTTGAATGGAAAGATCCGGTAAGATAGCGAGCCCCCGTTCGGCCAAAATTGGAATCGCTTCTTCCGCAACGAGTGAGATTTTCGTATTTGGCATTCTAGAAAATACTTCGTGAGGTCCCGTTAGATCCAGATGAGTCAAACCCGGGAAAAGGAGCATACCGATGGAAAAAGTTTGAGACATGACCGTAGAAAAAACGGATCTATTTCGGGAACAAGCAGGATTTCGGAATCACCATATCCTGATTTGGTATATACCGGTTTGGAAAGTAGAATATTTATGTTTTGGCAAAAACAATCTATACTGAGGAATATCGTTCTTTCCAGAGGCTTTTAAAGCGGGCCAGGAAGGAAGCCGGATACACACAAGTTGAAGTTGCCGATGCGCTCGGCGAGCCGCAATCCTACATATCTAAAATCGAATCGGGCGACCGGAGAATAGACGTAATCGAATTTTGGACGTTTGCGAAATTATATGGCAAGCCTGTAGATTTCTTTTTCCGGTTTGAAGAGACTGATCGCCCCAAAAAAAGAACTTTGAAAGCCGCAGTTCCAAAAAAGAAATAGCTCGCTCTCGGATACAGTTCGTTTACAGATTATTTCCCCCTAAAAACTCAATTTGATATCATATCTTTCCGGAATCTCCTTCGGTTTTCGGAAATTCCGCGCCTATATTAAAATTTCCAACCTTCGTAAATCCATTTTACATTTTAAAAACAAGATATTTGTCAATCGAATCGGTTTTTGTTCTTTTCGTTTATCAACGAAATCGGTCCTATTCCGATTTGGTATATAAAGAAAATAGAAGTAAAATTGGAATACTTTGAGTAAGACTATATATAGCGACGAATATCGCCGGATCATAGATAAAGTGCGACAAGCACGCATTTCGGCAGAACTGACTCAAGAGGATGTAGCTCAAGCGCTAGGCATAAAGCAATCCTTGGTTTCCAAGATCGAATCCTGTCAAAGGAGAGTAGATGTCTTGGAGTTGTTAGAACTAAGTAGGTTTTTAGGAAAACCTGTTGAATTTTTCTTTTATGCTTCCGCATCCGGAAAATTGAAAAGTCAAAGCAGGAAGACCTTAAAAGCTGCTTCCGTAAAGAAGAAGAAACGGACCCGATAGCGGCATTTAGATTTCTAATTCCCGTTTAACCGATTCTGTAGACCTTCCGAAACTGTAACGTATTTGCAGTCTAGACGAAGTCGCGTCCAAATTATAATTCCGAAGAGCTATGCAATGCGAAATAGATGCTTCGGCCTCCGATGATCGAGGGTTCCGGAATGAAATCATGATTCGGTTCGATTTCGAAGGCTTCCATTAGTTGATTAAAATCATCTAGAATGCCCGGATTTTTCCCGAATCTTTGGACGAGAAAAATGCCTCTCGGTGTTGAAAAATCATCCATTACGGAAACCAAGGAGTAAAGTCTTCGAAGCAGTTGGTAACGTAATGAAAGCGTACGCTCCAGTCGAATTCCCAATGCGGAAATTAGAACGGAGAGTTTTTGCAATCTGGCCGGAGATTCTTCCAACCAATCAGAGATTATTGGGCCTAAAGAGTCTTTCCCGTCGACCGCTAAGATCCAGAGCCCTGCTCGGTTTTTGCAAAATGCTAATAAATCAGCTTGCGAACGCTGCGAAAGCGGAGGCATTGAGATTTTATACTGGGGAATCCCAAACATAAATTTTAAATCGGATAATTCCTTTAATCGAGATAATCGATTTGAAACTCCCTCTGGAATTCCTTCCGCTTCCTGCCATTCCCTCGCTAACTCAAACGCCGGAAAACCCTGGACGAAATGTTCCGGAGAGTAGAGTAAATCTTTCCACTCATAAAAATGGCGAATCTCCTTTAGAAACATACAAATACCCTTATATAAAATATTCTAAAATGGTATAATTTAGATCAAGTAAAATATCGGATAGATGAATATTAATGACGGCTCGATATTTTCATCGTTTTGGGAGATAGAAGTTTAGGAATTATAGTTCCTAAACTCTGACTTGAAAAAATCTGCATTTTGGGAGGATATCTGAGCTCGAGACAGTTACAAATTATTATAATAAACGAATTTCGAAGATCGAGAGAATAATATCCCAAACGGGGTGTATTAAACTCTTCCGTATGATCATTTGACCTTTGCAATTCGATTTCCGTTCCAAGTTACGATGAGTCATGTCTGAAATTAATTTATTTCCATTATGGAAACTTTAAAAACGAGTCAGCTCAATAGGATTGTATCGAAAGAAGATATCCAAAATGAACATTCCTTTTTCGGAAATTTACTTCGAGGGGCCGTTAAAATTCGGCCTAAATTGGAGAGATTTCATGAGACTAGTTTTAGATTTATGTAAACAATTTCTTCCGTATCGGGAATGTGGTATATAGGCCCGGCTCGTACCTTGATTCTTATATTCGTACTTTCGGGAAGTTTAATTGTATCGGCATTCAAGAACGAGCGGTGCATCCGACGGATTTCGTTTATCGAGGAGATTTGGAAGGATTAAGAAAGAGCCTTTCCGACGGCCATTCCGTTAATAGTCCAGATCCTTTTATGCAAAACTACCGCCTTTGATGGTCGCGGCCAGGGAAGGAGAGCCGTCGATCGTGGAATTTTTAATTCGTAATGGTGCCGATTTGAATGCGCAAACCAGAGACGGGTATGGTGGTGGCGGTCACGGAGGAGGAGCTTAAGATCGTTAAATCGGTGAAACTCTCGGTTTAATTCGTCATTACTATGACAGTCTTATTTCGGATACATTGACTTCTCTAATAAAATCCATAAAAATGTTAGGACCTTTCTCTTCAGTAAAGGTCCTAACATTTGTCAATTATTTCCCGTGATTAGTAAGCATTACTTAAAGTTGCACATTGATCAACCGCAGTGTTTCGAGAGGTTCCATAAGAACAAGTAATCGTAAGTAAGGTGGGGGCTGCCGCTGTCGGGGCTGCCGCGAAGTTCCATAGGTATTGGCTGGTTGGAAAATCAGAATTTATTTTGGCCTGGATTGAAGTGGAGCAGGACGCTTCACTCATCCAACGGCTTTCTGTCATTACCGCCGGATTCATCCTGGGTAATCCACCCATCCCTGATTCCTGAAGGAAAGAATCGAGCGATTATTCCCGGTTCATTTTAATTTAATATGATATCATAAAGTCTCTCATTTTACGAGAGGGCCGTTCTTATTTATTCTTCTTTCGTTATTAAGGATTTTTTTTGGAAGAGTAGAGTCGACTTGATTTTCGCCTTTTATATTATAGATGTAGAGTAAAAGCATTTTGAGCGATCGAATTTACTTCGAAAGCAAGTCTAATTTTCAATCTAATTAGCGGAAACGGGCGGATCGTCATCTCCCAACTTGATAAAAATCGATCTTCATACGGATCAAGGATCCTCTATCGGGCTTTCGAAACGGATTGCATTTCCCGGCGGCTCTTATCAATCTTTGATAAGAGGGATAAGATGGGTAAGGTCGTTTGTTCTATTACAAAGGAGGAGGCAGATTCAGAGAGCTGCTATAAGGCGAGTACGATCCCAAGGCTCATTTTCCAAAAGATGAAGCTCGAGTATCCGGAACTAACTCCCGACTCGTTCATTTCTATTCCGAAAGTCAAGGAATTCCAGAAAAAATATCTGAGCCATTTGATAAACGAAGAATCCACCGAATTGGATCTATTGGAGAGAGAGGTTCTTGATTCGATCGAAAAGAATGAGATTCTTTCCGAAAATATCGAACCAGAAATTGAACATAAACTTACTTTTGCGGAGAGAGTCTCCGATAAACTTGCGGAATTCGGCGGAAGCTGGACCTTTATTTTTTCGTTTTTCACATTCATTCTGATTTGGGTATCGATCAATGTCGGTAATGCATTCTTTCACCCTTTCGACGTTTACCCGTTTATACTTTTGAATCTATTGCTTTCCTGCGTAGCGGCAATTCAAGCGCCGATCATCATGATGAGTCAAAATCGTCAGGAGCAAAAGGATAGAATCCGCAGCGAACACGATTACAAAATCAATCTAAAAGCCGAGTTGGAAATTAAACTTTTACATGAAAAGATCGATTACCTAATCGCGCATCAGAATAGGAAACTACTGGAAATTCAGGAAATCCAAGCAAGTTACTTGGACGATATTTTGAGTAAGCTCGACAAATCTTCTTTTTAAACTTTTAAAGGAACGGTTTCGATTCCCGCTCGTCGTCGCCGCCTGAAGAATGTCGCAGCAGGAATGTGCGAACAAGCTTCGGCATTCAATTAAGCGTACTCGCGTTTGGATTATCGATCGTCGAAGATTCTTTTAAGAACGATCGTGCTCCACCTTTTAGTATAGATTATAGCGTTTCGGAAGCCTCTCGCTTATATTTCGCTTATTAAATGAGTTATTAAGTGAATTTTTTGAGAAAATTTTCCCGAACTTCTTTTTTAAATATTCGTTTCATTTTCATTGCGATCTATTCCCGTTCCCTCGATAGGCTTTAACGAAATTCTTATCTTCTATTTGTATATCCGACTTATATACGAATGAGAGAATGACTCTTGACTTCCTTGATAAAGAGCGGAACTTTCTACCATAAAGATGGCTTTGAATCCTATTTACGTGCGCACGATTATATATTTTGTCGCCTCCCTATTTTTGATAGATTGTTATGGGAGAAAAGTGCTCGGGCAGTTCGACGAACTTACAATCGGATCGGAGTATTCCGCGACCCATACCGTAGCGTTGAACGAACGAATTAAAACCGAATTATGCGATAAAACTTTTTTGAATGCGTTTCAAGTGGGCATTCATGGCGCAAAGACCGACGTTCTTAGGGAGGCTCTTAAGAAAGAGATGGAAAAGGATCCTAAAATTATAGCCTTCCTCGACGTTCACTTCGAACATTCCGACGGTTGTTGGAAAATCGAATACACTCCGGAAAGAAAAAAGAAATGAGTCGATTTATAGTCGTCATTCTGATCGGCCTAACGCTCCAAGCTTGTCTATATGAGAAAGGATACATTCGGAGAATCCAGATCGATCCGAACGGTTCCCCGAAGACGGAAGAGGAGCAAGCGTCTCAGCCGAATAAGGTCAAATTTCGAAAATGCATGTATTCATTCATCGTTTTGTTTTGGTACCATCGCCCGTTCCCTTCTACCTGGAACGATCTAATTGCCGATCCCGATTTTGATGAACACAAATCCGTAAAACTAAAGAATGCAATCGTGTATATCGACGGAATCGATTTCTTTCCTCCTTGGACAGTGTTTATGTTATTTCTTCCGTTCCCTACCGTACCTATCATGAGGAGTTGCGGCGTTGTGGAAGGAGAAGTTCTCGGTACAGGTTCGCATTCCCGCTGATTAAGAAAGTTTCCTTCAGCCACTTTAGAATCGTCATAGCAGATATGAATCAGTTATCCAAAGGCCTTGTAGGAGCTCCCACACGTTTTCAATCTAGAAAAGCGTTGTAATTCCTTCGTTTTCGTGTTACGTGGGCAACTCCGCCGCTTCGCTCCGGCCCCCGCCCAGGAAGGGTGGGAATCCCCACACTCGCAAGAGACATAATGTCGAAATCCGTCGTATGATAACGGTTAGTTTAGCGACTCCTAGCATAAATAGTGCCAAACTCTTCGGAATACATACGCTAAAACCTTGACCGGGGACCCTGGGCAAAAATACTGTGTATTTCTAGCTTCCCTACCTGGGAGCGGATAGCAAAACATGCCCTCTTAGCTCAGCGGTAGAGCACTTCCATGGTAAGGAAGGGGTCACCAGTTCAAGCCTGGTAGAGGGCTAGTTTTACGATTTTATAGGCCTGTAGTTTAATGGTAGAACTAGGATCTCCAAAGTCCTTGGTGGGAGTTCGATTCTCTCCGGGCCTGCATGGAATCAGCTCTTCGAGGGCAGCCATAGCACAGGAAGGAAACGAGTGAAGTTAAACGTTTTTATACAAGAATGCCGCGAAGAACTGAAAAAAGTTCAATGGCCCAACCGCCAAGAAGTAGTGCAGTCTACGTTTGTCGTGTTAGCCACGGTTCTTTTCTTTTCTACATTTCTTTTCCTTTCGGACATGGCCTTTGTTCGGCTTCTTACCGGATTTTGGAACCTGTAAGTCATAGGAATCGAGAGGCGGCAGAGGGAATCATCATGGGTGAATTGAAATGGTACGCGCTGCAGACTTACTCCGGTCACGAGAATAAGGTGCAGAAGAATTTAGAGAAACTTGTTCAACAGCGCAAGCTGGAGGAAAAGATTCCGCAGATTCGTATTCCTACCATGGACGTCGCCGAAATGAAGAACGGCAAGAAGAAGGTTTCTAAAAAGAAGCTAATGCCGGGTTACGTTCTTATTGAAATGGACATGGACGATGATCTACGTTTCATGATCCAAAGCCTTCCATCCGTTTCCACGTTCGTGGGATCCAAGGATGGAGGTCCGGAGCCTCTCTCCGTAGACGAAGTAAAGAATCTCTTTGCGGAATCCGGAGAGTTGAAATCGGAGGAACCTGCCGCGCCGCGGTTGTTGTTCAAAGTTGGCGATAGTCTCAAGATTATCGACGGACCGTTTGCCAACTTTACTGGAGTCGTAGATGAGATCTTCCCGGATAAGGGAAGGCTCAGAGTGAAGGTGGAGATTTTCGGAAGATCCACCCCTGTGGAACTAGATTATCTACAGGTCAAAACCGAACCCTGACCGGTGG
Organism: Leptospira broomii serovar Hurstbridge str. 5399; assembly: GCF_000243715.2. Lineage (NCBI taxonomy): Bacteria > Pseudomonadati > Spirochaetota > Leptospiria > Leptospirales > Leptospiraceae > Leptospira > Leptospira broomii. The sequence goes on along the minus strand of NZ_AHMO02000008.1, from coordinate 724,472 downwards.
GAAACCGGGAGAAACAAGTAAGGTGTTTCGCCAATGGCAGCAAAAAAAGTCGTAAAGCAGATTAAGCTTCAAGTGGAAGCAGGCAAGGCCAACCCGGCACCTCCAGTAGGTCCCGCTCTCGGTCAGGCCGGTTTGAACATTATGGAGTTCTGCAAACAATTCAACGAAAGAAGCAAGGCTCAAATCGGCCTGAAACTTCCCGTTGTAATCACCGTATTCTCCGATCGGAGTTTCACGTTCATTACCAAGTCTCCTCCGGCAGCTCTTCTCGTTAAGAAGGCGATCGGTCTAGAAACTGGTTCCGCTACTCCCCATACCGTTAAGGTCGGGAAGATTACTCGTAAGCAGCTCGAAGAGATTGCAAAGACCAAGATGGAAGACCTCAACGCCAATGATTTGGATGCTGCGGTTCAGATTATTGCGGGAACTTGCCGTTCTATGGGCGTCACGGTAGAGGGATAAAAAGATGAAGCGCGGAAAAAAATATCGTGCTGTAAAAGAGAATATCGACAGCACTAAGGTTTATCCCATCGAGAAAGCGGTAGAATTAGCGAAAGCTTCTTCCTACACCAAGTTTGATGGAACCATAGAAATCGCTACTAAAGTCAATTATAAGTCTCTTCAGAATATTCGCGGAACAATTTCCCTTCCTCACGGAACCGGAAAGCTAGTTCGTGTATTAGTTTTCTGTAAAGGAGACAAGCAAAACGAAGCTAAGGCTGCCGGTGCGGAATTCGTGGGCGACGCGGACCTAATCGAAAAGGTTGCGGGCGGCTGGACGGATTTTGATGCTTGCGTTGCTACTCCCGATATGATGAAGGATGTCGGAAAGCTGGGACCGATCTTGGGACGCAAAGGTTTAATGCCTAAGCCGAAAGCTGGAACGGTCACCAATGACGTTACAAAAGCGGTCGGTGAGCTCAAGTCAGGACGAATCGAATACCGTCCCGATAAAGGCGGCGTCGTTCATCTAGGAGTCGGCAAGGTTAGTTTTGATCAAACCAAGCTTGTAGAAAATATTCGTACCGTAGTTCAAACCCTTCTCCGGGATAAACCCTCGGACGCGAAGGGCGATTACCTGAAAACCTTTGCGGTCTCTCCTACGATGGGCGCAGGGATTAAGGTCGACGTTAAGGAACTGGTCAACTCGGCCGTTTAAGGTCGAAGACAGGGAGAAGAATCAGATGCCCAGCCAGGAAAAACACGAAGCAGTCGCCCTATTGAAGGGCAAACTTGAGGCAAGTAGCGACTTTATCCTAGCTAGCTACAGCGGCCTTACCGTGGAGGAAATCACCGGTCTCCGAGCGAAACTCCGCAAAGAGGGTTCGGAGTTAAAGGTAGTCAAAAACAACCTTTTCCTTCTCGCACTCAAGGAATCAGAAAAGCATAAGGATAAAAATATTGCCTTTGGGCCCGAATACCAAGGTCCCTTAGCGGCAATTTTCGCCGACACGAATCTGCCCTCCGTAGCAAAAGTCCTGAAGGAATTTGCTAAAACCAATAAGAACCTAATTTTAAAAGCAGGTTACTTGGACGGATCGGTTTTGGATGCGGAAGGCGTAGAAGCAATCGCAGGTCTTCCGAGCAGAGAACAACTTCTCGCTCAGATCGCCGGCGGAATCAACGGTCCGGCCCGGAGTATCGCTTCGGGAATCAACCAGATCATCGCAAGTCTCGCGCGAGCTATTCAGGCAACCGCAGAGAAGAACAACCAGTAGAACCCATTTAGTACAAAGGACCATACGGAATCAAAGGAGCACCCAATGTCTACCACTGAAGCGTTATTAGAGCAAATCGGCAAGCTGACCCTGGTCGAGGCAGCCGACCTCGTCAAAAAGATGGAGGAGAAGTTCGGAATTTCCGCAGCTGCTCCCGTAGCAGTTGCCGCAGCAGGCGGCGGAGCAGCACCAGCTGCAGCAGCCGAAGAGCCGGCATCTTTCAATGTCGTCCTGAAAGGCTTCGGAGATAAGAAAATCGAAGTTATTAAGGTAGTTCGCGAGATCACCGGTCTTGGCTTAAAAGAAGCTAAAGATCTAGTCGAAGCTGGCGGAAAAGCAGTGAAAGAAGGCGTTGCGAAAGCAGAAGCCGACGATCTGAAAAAGAAACTAGAAGCGGTTGGCGCTCAAATCGAACTCAAGGCTGTCTAATCTGTTCGGGGCTAGTCTCCTAGATACCAGATTACAATCCTTTCATTTAGGCAAGGAGGCCCTATGGACCTCCTTGCTTTATTGCTTTTATTCACATATATTATGATTTTTCATTATCCATTAGGGGGTATCCGATGTACGGTCAAGTAGAGAGAAAACGGGTAAATTTCGGTAAGATAACCAATCTGGATTACCTTTCCAACTTGATTCAGATTCAGAAGAAGTCCTTCGACTGGTTTCTTCAATCTGAAGTTAAAGATCCTACCAAAAGAAAAAACCAAGGGTTAGAAGCGGTCTTCCGCGAAACTTTCCCGATCGAAAGTCCGAATAACGATATGGTGATGGAATACAGTCACTATGTTTTGGGCGATCCTAAGAAATCACCGCAAGAATGCAAAGATACCGATGCGACGTTCGCGCTTCCGTTAAAGGCGGTCATTCGTCTTATCATCAAGGAAACCGGCGAGATTCGCGAGCAGGTCGTTTACATGGGAGATCTTCCAGTGATGACCGAACAAGGAACCTTTATTATCAACGGAGCTGAGCGCGTTGTCGTGAGTCAGCTCCACCGTTCTCCCGGGATTTTCTTTTCCTACGATGCGGAAAGAGATACATATTCCGCTCGTGTGATTCCTTATCGTGGATCCTGGCTGGAATTCGAGATGGACAATAAGGGAATTCTGGTCGCCAAAATCGACAGAAAGAAAAAATTCCCTGCGACTCTTCTTATTAAATCCTTAGGGCACGGAACGAACGAGGAAATTCTTCGTCTTTTCTACAAAGCTTCCAAGGCAAAACTTGCAGGTGGGAGTTCCCGCGAACTCAAGAGATTGATCGGTCGTCGCGTAATCGCGGACGTGATCAACATGGAGACCGGAGAGGTCATGCTTGAAGCCGGCTCCAAGATCAACGAAGACAATATCTCTATCTTGAAAGAGATGAAGGTAAAGGAAGTCGAATTAGTCGAGTTTCCCCGAGATAAGGATAACCCCGTTCTTGTGAACTGTCTGGAAAAAGACGGCGTCAACGACTACGAAGACGCAGTTCTTAAATTCCACGGTATTATGCGACAAGGCGAACCTTCTACGATTGAAAACGCGGAAACCGAACTCAATCGCCTCTTCTTCTCTCCTAAAACTTTCGATTTGGGAGACGTCGGCCGTTATAAGATCAATAGCAAATTCGAATTCAATAACCCGAAAGAGTTTACGAGCGCAAAAGAGAGAGTTCTTCGCCCGGCCGATATCATCGAAACCGTGCGTTATTTATTGAATCTGATTTCCGAAACCGAGAACTACTATCCGGACGATATCGACCACCTAGGAAACCGTCGTATCAGATCAGTAGGTGAATTAATCTCCAATCAATTGAAAGTCGGTTTTACTCGGGTTGAACGAGTGATCAAAGAGAGAATGACGGTTCAGGAAGTCGGGACCCAAACTCCGCAACTTCTGATTTCAATCAAACCGATCACCGCGGTTATCAACGAGTTCTTCGGTTCCAGCCAATTGTCTCAGTTCATGGATCAAACTAATCCTTTGGCAGAATTGACCCATAAACGTCGTCTCAATGCGCTCGGACCTGGAGGTCTGTCTCGAGATAGAGCTGGATTCGAAGTTCGGGACGTTCACTACAGCCACTACGGCCGTATGTGTCCGATCGAAACTCCAGAAGGTCCGAATATCGGACTCATCCTTTCGATGTCTTCTTACGCTCGCGTAAACGATTACGGATTCTTAGAAACGCCTTACCGCGTGGTTAAGAACGGAAAGGTCGCGAATCAAATCGAATACCTGACCGCGGATAAAGAAGAATATCATTATATAGCTCAATCTTCTTCGGCTGTGGACGAGAAAGGAGAGTTTAAAAGCAAACTCATCTCGACTCGCCACCGTTCAGACTTCCCGTTTAGAAATCCGAACGAAATCCAGTATATGGATTTGGCTCCTATGCAGGTGGTTTCGGTTTCGACGGCATTGATTCCTTTCTTGGAACATGACGACGCAAACCGAGCTCTGATGGGTTCGAACATGCAACGTCAAGCCGTGCCTCTGCTCCGTCAGGAAGCTCCCTATGTGGGAACCGGAATGGAAAGCCGCGCCGCATACGATTCCAGAATTTGCGTGATTGCGAAACAAGACGGTTATGTTAAGTTCGTAGATGCGGAAAAGGTTATCGTCGAGCAAAAGGGCGGAAAAGAATCCGATACTTACGACTTAACGAAATTTAAGAAGACCAATCAAGGTACTTGCTTTAACCAAACTCCCGTAGTCGGAGTGCTTCACTCCGAGATAGACGGAAAAGTCAGCAAGGTAACCAAGGAAAAGATCGAAGTCACTGCGGATAACGGAAGCATAAGAGAATACAATCTTACTTCCGGCTCTAAGCAGTATCATCCGATCGTTTCCAACGGGGAGGAAGTTCGCAGAGGGACCACTCTCGCAGGTCAAGTCGTCCTTGGCGAGAGAATGGATGAACTCGGAAACATCCTACAAAAAGGAACCGTTCTCGCCGACGGACCTGCGGTCGATAACGGAACTCTTGCATTAGGACGAAACGTCCTGGTAGCGTTTATGCCTTGGGAAGGGTATAACTTCGAAGATGCGATCCTCATTTCCGAGAAAGTCGTGAAAGACGATATTTTTTCTTCCATCCATATAGAAGAATTCGAGATCCAAGCTCGTGAAACCAAATTGGGACAAGAGCAGATTACTCGGGATATTCCGAATCTTTCGGACAAAGCATTCCGCGATCTTGATGAAACCGGTGTGATCCGGATCGGTGCGGAAGTGAAACCGGGGGATATTCTGGTCGGGATGGTGACTCCAAAAGGGGAAACCGATCTGACTCCGGAATACAAACTTCTACATTCCATTTTCGGCGAAAAAGCGAAGGAAGTTAGAGATTCTTCTCTTCGTATGCCTAACGGCTTTGAAGGAACCGTAATCGATATCAAACGTTTCTCCCGTGAGAAGGGCGACGAATTGCCCGCGGGTGTGGAAGAGATGGTCAAGGTTTTCGTAGCTCGTAAGCGTAAGCTTCTAGTCGGAGACAAGATGGCCGGACGCCACGGAAATAAGGGTGTCGTTGCTCGGATCATGGCCGAGGAAGATATGCCGTACATGGAAGACGGTACTCCGATGGACATCGTATTGAATCCGTTGGGAGTTCCTTCTCGGATGAATTTGGGTCAGATTTTCGAAACCCAACTCGGATTGGCTGCAAGCCGTCTCGGAATCAATTTCGAGACTCCGGTATTCGACGGAGCCACCGAAGCAGACGTGGAAAAATATTGTAAGGAAGCGAATCTTCCTCTCAGTTCTAAATTTAGATTGTACGACGGGCGGACGGGTCTTCCGTTCATGAACGAAGTGTTCTGCGGATACATTTACATGTTGAAACTGGCCCACCTCGTTGACGACAAGATCCACGCTCGTTCCACCGGGCCCTACTCTTTGGTTACTCAGCAACCTTTGGGTGGTAAGGCACAGTTCGGGGGACAGCGTTTGGGAGAAATGGAAGTGTGGGCGCTGGAAGCATATGGCGCATCCCATACATTGCAGGAACTCCTCACCATTAAATCCGACGATATGTTGGGAAGGGCGAGAATTTACGAGGCGATCGTAAAAGGAATCCATTCCATCAAACCGGGAATTCCGGAATCATTCAACGTATTGGTACAGGAACTCAGGGGACTTGCTCTGGATATCGTCATCACCGACTCCGAGGGCAACACTGTGGATATCTCGGACTACGAAGACGAATATTCCAAGAGCAAAAAGAAGATTAAATTCGAGACCATCGAGAACGCCTAAGGGAAGGTTAGCATGAGATCCAATAACGACTTCGAATCAATTACAATCAGACTGGCTTCTCCCGAACGGATCAAAGAATGGTCCTACGGTGAAGTCAAAAAACCGGAAACCATAAACTATCGGACTCTGAAGCCGGAAAGGGACGGACTCTTTTGCGAAAAGATTTTCGGAACCACCAAGGATTGGGAATGCTATTGCGGTAAGTTCAAATCCATTCGCTATAAAGGTGTGGTTTGCGACAAATGCGGGGTCGAGGTAACCCACTCTAAAGTTCGTCGCGAGCGTATGGGTCATATAGAACTTGCGGCCCCAGTTTCTCATATTTGGTACTATCGTTCGGTTCCGTCTCGTATGGGACTCTTGCTGGATATGACGATCAATCAGCTCAAGAGCGTTCTATACTTCGAAAAATATGTGATCATCGATCCGGCTGACACGGGTAGAAATCGTGGGGAACTCATCGACGAGGAAGAATACCATGCGTATTTGGACGAATACGGCGACAAATTCGTAGCCGGAATCGGCGCGGACGCGATTAAAGAGCTTCTATCTCGTATCGATGTGGATGCGGAAGCGCGTATCATCCGTCAAAAAATCCAAGAGAAAGAAAAAATCACCGATAAAAGAATTCTAAAACGCCTAGAAGTCCTAGAAGCGTTTCGGGATTCGGGTAACCGTCCCGAGTGGATGGTATTGGATGTTGTTCCGGTCATTCCTCCGGAACTTCGCCCGATGGTGCAACTGGAAGGCGGGCGCTTTGCGACTTCCGACTTGAACGACCTTTATCGTCGCGTAATCAACAGGAATAACCGTCTCAAACGTCTGCTTGCTTTAAAAGCTCCGGAAATCATCGTTCGTAACGAGAAGCGTATGCTGCAAGAAGCGGTGGACGCTCTCTTCGATAATAGCCGTCGCAAACGTACTGTAAAAGGAAAAGGAAATCGCCCTCTAAAATCCATTTCGGATATGCTGAAAGGAAAACAGGGACGCTTCCGTCAAAACCTACTCGGCAAGCGCGTGGACTACTCGGGTCGTTCCGTAATCGTCGTCGGCCCGGAACTGAAATATCACGAGATGGGCCTTCCTAAGAAAATGGCTCTCGAACTCTTCAAGCCTTTCATTATGAAACGGCTCGTGGATCTCGACTTGGCTCCGAACATCAAGTCGGCTAAGAAAAAAGTCGAAGCCGAAGAGAAGGAAGTCTTCGACGTTCTCGAAACCGTCGTAAAAGAGCATCCGGTTATGTTGAACCGCGCTCCAACTCTTCACCGTCTCGGGATTCAAGCTTTCCTACCGATATTAGTGGAAGGAAAAGCGATCAAATTGCATCCTCTCGTCTGTCACGCGTTCAACGCTGACTTCGATGGGGACCAAATGGCGATTCACGTCCCTCTGACTCCGAAAGCTCAGTTGGAAGTTTGGATGCTCATGCTTTCTCCTCATAATATTCTGAATCCTGCAAACGGGCACCCGATTTGCGGGCCTACTCAGGATATCGTATTAGGAATTTATTATCTCACTTCCGAACTTCCTTCCGAAGCAGGAGTTCCTCTTAAGTCCTTTGCGAACTTGGAAGAGGTGACTTATGCGATCGATCGGGGAGTGATTGAGTATAGAACGAAAATATCGGTCCTGCACCAAGGAAAGATTTTGGAGACCACTCCGGGAAGATTGATCTTCAATACGGTTCTTCCGGAAGGATATCCTTACGTAAACCGTGCTCTCTCCGATAAGGAGACGAACAGAATCATCGCCGAAGTATACGAGAAATACGGACCGGCTCAGACCGTCCTCATGCTAGATGATATTAAGAAATTAGGATATCGTTACGCTACGATCTTTAGCCCGACTATTTCCATCGAAGACATTCGCGTATCTCCCGGCAAGGTTACTCTTGTCGGCGACGCCAATAAGGAAGTCGAACGCGCCGACGGCGAATACCGTAAAGGTATCATCACCAACGAAGAACGTAAGAAAAAAGTGATCGAGATTTGGACCAAAACCAACGACCTAATCACCGATTCCATGTTCAAAGAGCTGGAGAAGGATAAAGGCGGATACAATCCGGTATTCATCATGGCCGCATCGGGAGCCCGCGGATCCAAACAACAGATCCGCCAGTTGGCCGGGATGCGCGGTTTGATGGCGAAACCTTCCGGAGAAATCATCGAACTCGCAATTCGTTCCAACTTCCGGGAAGGTTTGAGCGTTCTCGAATTCTTCATTTCCACTCACGGAGCTCGTAAGGGACTTGCGGATACTGCTTTGAAAACCGCAGACGCCGGTTACCTGACTCGTCGTTTGGTGGATATTTCCCAAGACGTGATCGTAGCGGAAGACGATTGTCAAACCGAAGAATGCATCACGTTAGGAACGGTAAAGGAAGGGGAGAACGTAATCGTTTCCCTCAGCGATCGCGTCTTCGGCCGCTATACCGCCGAGGACATCGTCGATCCGGTTTCCGAGGACATCGTTTATCCGAAAAGCACCCTCATTACGAGAGAAGTCGGTCAAAAGTTGGAAAACCTAGGTTATGAAAAAATCAAGGTTCGCTCTCCTTTGACTTGCGAAGCTCGTTGGGGAATCTGTATTAAATGCTACGGCATGGACATGGCTCGTTTGACTCCGGCAGAAATCGGAGAGGCGGTCGGAACCATCGCCGCTCAATCCATCGGCCAGCCGGGAACTCAGCTTACCATGCGGACCTTCCACATCGGTGGAGCCGCCTCCGCTAAGGTTCAAGAGAAGGAACACAAAGTCGGATACCGAGCGATCGTAAACGCGATCAACGGACGGACTTTATCTACGACGGATCGGGGAATTATCTTCACTCGTCGCGGATCCATCGTGGTTCAAAGGCTGATCCAACAATTCAAAGCTTCCGATTTGACCAACCTCAGAGTGGAAGACGGGCAAAAAGTGGATAAGGGAGAGCTGGTCGCAACTCTGGCTTCTGGAGAAAACGTCACTTCGGACGCGCCTGGTACGATAAAAATCGAGAACGGTTTATTTAGAATTCTCGGGGAAGAAGCAGTCGTTCCTGTGAAAACCGGAACAACTCTGAACGTTAAGTCTACCGATATCACGGAAGCGAACCAAGCTCTAGCGGAGTTCGACCCGTATAACGAGATCGGAGTCACCGAGATCGAAGGAACCGCTCAATGGGTGGATCTGGAAGTAGGTAAGAACGTTCGCCGGGACGAAGACGTTAAAACTTCTAACGTAAATTACAAGGTTATCGAGCAACGTAGGGATAAACTGGTTCCGCGTGTAGTCGTTTCATCCGGAGGAACCCGCGAAGAATATCTTGTCCCTGTGGATGCGATTCTTTCGGTGCAAAACGGAGACAAGGTTAAGGCAGGAGATATTCTATTCAAGATTCCTACCGTTGCCGAAAAGACCCGGGATATCACCGGCGGTCTTCCTCGCGTGGACGAACTCTTCGAAGCTCGTCGTCCGAAAGATGCGACCACTCTTGCGGAAATGGACGGTAAGATCGAAGATAATGGTGAAATCGTAAAAGAAAAACGAGTTCTCTACATCGTGCCCGATAGCGAAGATTTGGATAAAGTTAAAGTAACGATTCCGATCGGTAAACAACTTCGTGTTCGTCACGGGGACTTCGTAAAACGCGGAGACCAAATGGATGACGGGAACCTGGATCCTCACGATATTCTTCGAGTTAAGGGAGTAACCGCTCTTCAAGTGTATCTGGTGCAGGAAGTTCAGGAAGTCTATCGCCTTCAAGGTGTGCATATCAACGATAAGCACATCGAAGTCGTAGTTCGTCAGATGATGCGCAAGGTTTTGATTACGGATTCGGGAGACACCTCTTTCGTGAATCAACAACAAGTGGATCGTTTTATGTTCGTGGAAGAAAACAGACGAGTTATCGCAGAGGGTGGTTCTCCCGCACAATCGGTACCGATTCTTCTTGGTTTAACGAAAGCCTCCTTGAATACCGAATCGTTCTTCTCTGCGGCGTCTTTCCAAGAAACTACCAAAGTTTTGACTGACGCAGCGATCAAAGGAAAAACGGACAACTTAGCGGGACTTAAGGAAAATGTGATCATAGGTCATATGATTCCCGCAGGAACCGGAATGAGAAAGTATCGCGATGTTGCGGTATTCAAAGAAACTTATGGAGACCTGGATCAACCGATAGAAGTGGAAGAGGAAGAGATTCCCCCAGTAATACCGGAAGATACGGAGAACTAAAGAGATTTACAACAGAGCGGGTACTGACGATCTGGTAAAATCGGGTCGTCACCCGCCTAAAAATAGAAGGGATTCATGCCTACAATTAGCCAACTTATACGCCACGGCAGGAAGAAACAGAAGAACAAATCTAAATCTCCTGCTCTTAAAAGCAGCCCCCAACGTAGGGGAGTTTGTACAAGGGTGACCACGTTCACTCCTAAAAAACCGAACTCAGCTATGAGAAAAGTAGCAAGGGTACGTCTTACCACCGGAATCGAAGTGACCGCTTACATTCCTGGCGAGGGACATAACTTGCAGGAACACAACGTTGTTCTGATCCGTGGTGGAAGGGTCAAAGACTTACCAGGGGTTCGTTATCATATTATCCGCGGTACCTTGGACACACTTGGTATTGATAAGCGTCGTAAAAGCCGTTCCAAGTACGGAACGAAAAAACCTAAGGCGTAACGGGAGATAGGGAATGTCCAGAAGAAGAGGAAAAGTCGAGCCCCGCAAAATTCAGCCGGATTCGGTTTATAGCGACGCTCATATTGCAAAATTCATTAACTGTCTTATGGTAGACGGAAAGAAATCCGTAGCTGAAAGACTATTTTACGATGCACTCGAGTTGATTCAGAAGAAGACCGGAAATGATCCGTATGTAACCTTCAAAGAAGCTCTCGAAAACGTAAAACCGCAAGTGGAAGTAAAATCACGCCGCGTAGGTGGTGTTACGTATCAAGTTCCTATCGAAGTTCGTCCTGAGCGTCGTTTGGCCCTCGGAATTCGCTGGCTAATTCGTTATTCCAGAGACCGGAATGAGAAAGGAATGGCGAATAAGCTAGCCGCAGAATTCATCGAGGCTCAAAAAGGCACCGGCTCGGCTATCAAGAAGAAGGAAGATATTCGCAAAATGGCAGACGCAAACAAAGCGTTCAGCCACTATCGCTGGTAAGAAATATCTTAGTACTGACGACCCGCATTTTTTCCCGGGTGTAAAGCGCACGGCTCTCGACTTGTTCGAGAAATCCCAATCAATGAAAGGAGGCAAAAGCCTCCTTTTTTTATTTTCAGATTAAAAATCCTTATTACAGCCGAAATTTCAAAAATATTCGAAATTTTAATGCCCTGATTGAGAAGTTCGGTCCGAACAAGAATATCGAAGAAAGTCTCAGGATTCGTTTGAGTGCCAAATGATCAGGTCTTCTTTCTTCATTTATGGAAAGATTTTCGGACGACGAAACGGCAATTTTATCCTAAGATAAACAAGTAAAAGTGTAGGGGACTATGAGGTTTACTTGTGAGTTGAGCTGGGATTGCGTAGGGGGATTTGCGCTTTATCAGCTGATGATGAATTTTGTTCGCTATTATCCGATTGCAGGCCTAGCTTTCTTAGTATTCTGGGTTTGGAAGAAAGGTTATTTTCAACGTTTTCGTATTCAATCCGCTTTCCCTAAAAAAGAACGCCTTATCTTCGAGATAAAGCAATCGGCGGTGACTCTTTTCATGTTTTGTGCGATCTCCGTGACGGTTTTTACTCTTTCTCGACTTGGTTACCTTCAGAGAAAAGTATATTATGATTTTTCGTTGTATGGAGGATGGCTTTACGCGATTTTCACGTACGTAGTTATTACGATTTGGCACGAGACTTGGTTTTATTGGATGCATCGATTGGTTCATTTGAGATCGATTTATCCTTATGTCCACTCGGTTCATCATAAATCCGTAAATCCTTCCCCTTTGGCCGCTTATAATTTTCATTGGGCGGAGGCATTCTTAGAAGGAGTTTATATCGTTCCGATCATATGCTTTTTGCCCGTGTACTTTTACGTGGTTTTATTTCATACATTTTATGCAATGATCATGAACATTTGGTGGCATCTGGGATACGAACTTTTTCCGAACGGCTGGGCAGGTCATCCGATTCTAAAATGGATCAATACATCCTCGCATCATAACATGCATCACCAAAAATTTCACGGCAACTATAGCTTGTATTTTAATTTTTGGGATAGGATCATGGGAACGAATTTTCCCGACTACGAATCCTATTACGATTCGGTGATTCGAAAAAGGAACGATGCCGACGAATCGGAAGCGCCTCTGAAAATTTCGACGGTAAGAGGAATTACCTGACGGAGACTTTATTCTTCCACTCGGGTCCTTAACATCTTTCTACGTAGTTCGATTTCCTTATGAAAGGACGATGAAAGTTTTTTAAAATTACCGGAAGAAAGATCGACCTTTTGAATAAGCACATCGTATAAAGGATTTGTTTCGTCCTTCAATCGATGAAAAGAAGGTTTCAAATTGCTTTCTTTATACGCGTGAAACGAAACGATATTGGCTTCGTCGTCGATTAAGAGAATTGCTCCACCATGTGAACGCATTTCTTTAATCGTATCGACTACCCAGCCCCCGGTATTATAAATCGGAATATGGGGAGAATCCAAACCGAGTTCTTGAGAATGGGATTCGAAGGGTTTATGAGTGTGGCCGAAAATAAAAGAATACTTCTGCGGGAATTCCCGCTTCGTCTCCACCTTCCATTGGTTCGGAAGAACCGTATTGAAATAGACGTCCAAATTCTGTATGACTTCGTCGCTAAGCACGGAATCCGACATTCCGCGTTCGCTTTGCCCGACTTTAAGAATGATCTTTTGAAGAAAGAAAGATAACGCGTGCTGAATGATCGATTTAATCAGCGGAAGAATGCTCAAATTTCGAAGTAGATATTCGGATACATTGGCGGATAGCCGACCTATCGCTTTCGAATCTTGTAGCATATCGTAAACTAATCCGATACCTTTGCCAACTTTACCCGACCTACCCAATGTGGACCAAAAGAAATCGATCCAAGCAAAGTTTTCGCGTTCTAAATCATAGATGGATTCCGGTTTATTTGGCTCGGGTTTACTTTGGAACGGTAAGCTCCTTTTAAGCTTTCCCCAAAAGGATGTCGGCGCTCGTAGCTCTTTACCGGTATCCATCTCGGGGAGAAGAACTCTTTGGATGGAACTCATCAATGAATAAATGTTTTCTAAGAAATTTCCGTGACTCAGTATAATCGATTTATTTTTGCTCTTAGATTGGATTTCGTAATTCGGATAAGCAATCAACGCCTTCGCCTCCCTCAAGCGAGGGTTCCTTCGCAGTATCCCGGTAAGTAGATCGGAAAGAATGAAATCCGGGTCGACCATCTTAGTGGTATGCCATGAATCCGCTATATGGTCGCGGGGTTTCAACGACCCGATGTAATCCACGTATTGTTTTTCTCTCGCAGTTTCCCAGAGATGGTGGTCGTGATTACCGGGTATATATAATATTTGGTCGGAAAAAATCGGTTTCTTAGTCGAGTAAGCACATTCTAAAAACCGTTCGAAGGTCATAGCAGCGTCGTTCATCCCACCTAACGCTAATTCCAGAATGTCCCCTAATAGGATAAACTGAGGGAGTTTGCCTCCTTTATTAACTGAAGTGACGATCGTTTTTAAACATTCCATCAGGTCTTTGAGAGCTGGGGAAGTTTTCAAGGCGTCAACAGGGAACCGCTTATCCGCGGGAGCTCCTTTTATTTCCTCGATATACGTGAGTAGGCTATTGTAAGCGCCAAAATGAACATCAGAAACTACTATATAACGAATTCGACTCATACTTTTCCGGGAAAAGTTTATTCAAAATATTGTAATTAAATCAATTAATTATTGCTTTTGTGGGACAAATAATGCAAATAAGTAAACTTTTCATAGAACGGAGGTTGAGCCAAATTGTACGAAGCGGTAATTATCGGTTCAGGATTCGGAGGAGCCATTACAGGATGTAGGCTTTCAAAAAAATGGGGCAAGAAAGTTTTAATACTAGAAAGGGGAAAAAGGTATCCAAAGGGATCGTTCCCACGGTCTCCAAATGCGATGTCGAAAAATTTTTGGAATGTGCCCGAGGACCCGAATCCTTTCCGGGCGAAGCGGTTTCGTAATCTAAGGGAAACAGGGCTTTTTGATATCCGCAATTATCCGAATATGGATGTCGTACTTTCGGCCGGATTGGGCGGTGGATCTTTAATTTACGCGAACGTATTTCTAGAACCTCCGGATCATATTTTTGATGAACGCTGGCCGACCGGAAGTAAAAAGAAGGATTTGGTCCCTTACTATAAGGTTGTCAAGGAAGTACTAGGGTCTAGGCCGATTCCACAAGATGGTAACCCGAGGCGTAAGATTGTTCGGACGGAGCTATATCAAAAATTTGCGAAAGCAAGCGGCAATGAATCTAAACTGGCAAATATTAACGTCTTTTTTGGAAACGATTTTAAGAGACCTTTAGAAATCGGGCTTCAGGAAAAAAATAAGTACGGGGCCGTGCAAACATCTTGTACGTATTGCGCCGAATGCGATATCGGCTGCAATACTCATTCTAAAAATACGCTGGATTTGAACTACCTGTTTGTTGCAGAGAACAAGTATAAGGCTGAGATTCGGACGGAACATTTAGTCGTTAAAATTGTTCCTCTTGGAAATGATAAGACCGAAGATCCTAAATCGACAGGACAGTACGGTTATAGAGTACATTATATCGATTTGAACAACAGCAAGGCACACTATGTAGATACAAATCGAGTAATTCTTTCGGCAGGAACTTTAGGAACGACTGAACTACTATTAAAATGCAAAGAGGAATTTAAAACTCTGCCAGCAATCTCCGATCGCCTAGGGAAAAGATTTTCTGGCAACGGTGATTTTCTTTCCTTTGTTGTAAGAGGGAAAGAACCAGCGGACCCGAATTACGGCCCAGTCATTACTCAGTATATCGACTATAATTTGTTTAAGAATTACGATTCAAAACATGCCTTTGTGTTAGAAGACGCTAGTTATCCTGTGTTTGCCTCTTACTTTGTCGAGGGAGCTATTCCATGGTTTTTAAGAATCGGTTTTTTTTTAAAAATGTTAGGAGAGGTTTTCAAGCGTTTTTTGAATGGAAAAATCTATGGGCGAATCGGGTATCTGTTACAAGAAATGTTAAACGGTGATCTCTCATACTCTTCCGCAGTGTTACTTTGTATGGGGATCGATCGTGCCGACGGTGAAATGTATTTGAATAAAAAGCGGAAAACGATTCAAGTGATCTGGCCGCAAAAGACCAGCATGTCGCTTTACGAATCGATTCTGAATGTGACGAAGCGTTTTGCAGAATTTACGAAAGCGGAATCACATTTCCCGTTACCTACATGGTCTTGGCCAATTAGGAATAATGTAACGGTTCATCCGTTAGGTGGTTGCGTGATCGCGGCAACCGAATCGGAAGGGGTATGTTCTTCGAATCTTAAAAATTTCGGACAAGTTTTTCGTTATCAAGGTCTTTACGTTGCTGACGGCAGCTTAATTCCAACAGCGGTGGGAGCGAATCCCTCAATGACAATTTCCGCATTGTCGGAGCGAGTTGCAGAAGCGATTACAGGATCTAAATCAACTTCGAAACTTTAATTTCGAGAGGACTCAAACATATTTATGCTGAACAAAAAGAAAAAAAAATCACCGGCTTATGCAAGCAATACGCCAGTCAGTCTGGAATTTACCGAAGAAATGAAGGGTTATATTACTCTTTCTCCAAAATCATCTTATCAAGATTCATATTCCGCCGGAAAAAAAGAAAAAAACTATATTATGTTTCATTTGACGATCAGAATAACTGATGTCGCATTCTTCGTGTATGATCCTGCAGAAAAGGGAATAGCAATCGGTTGGGTTGATTGTGCATCGTTAGGTGGACGGCTAGAGGTTGTACGAGGCGACTTTAATTGTTTCGTGGATAAAGGCACTCCTTCTCAAAATGTTAAAAATATGCAATATAGGCTCTTTCTTAAAAATCATCAGGGGGGAGAATTCACATTAAGCGGACATAAAGTCGTTAAGGATGATGGAATTTTAAATATTTGGAATGATACATCCACATTATATACAAGAATCTTTCTTGGCTTTATAGACGAAAAATCAGAGTTAAAAGCTAAGAAAATCGCCGAAGGAATTTTGCATATTCAAGAATTGGATTTTATTAAGCAAATGACGACCTTTCGGTCGAACGGAAAAACATTCGATGAAAGAAAAAATGCGCTCATTCAATTCGGTGAACTTTTTGCCGGTAACTTATGGGATGTATATGCTTCTCACTGGGGAAAAGCCGAACCAGAATTATGGAGAGAACGCGAAATCCCTTTATTTACGTTGAGCGGCGTAAAGCATGCGGATATTACAACGCATTATGTTAGCACGGAAGATAAACTCTCATTAAGTCTTCTTAGGTTTAAAAAAAAGGAAAGCAAAGATGTCGTAGTTTTGATGCACGGACTTACAACCTCTACCGACATGTTTATAATGCCTGAACATAAAAACTTGGTTACTTATCTCCACGAGCATGGCTTTAACGATGTTTGGAGTTTCGATTGGCGTGGAAGCCTTCGGTCGAATTATAATTTAACACCTCATCGTTATAACTTGGATGATATCGCTTTATACGACGTCCCTGCTGCGTTGCGTACAGTTCGAGAAAACGTCGGTAAAGATAAGCGCATTCATTTTATAGTTCACTGTGTCGGCTCAATTTCTTTTTTTATGAGTCTCTTTGCGAAGAAAATCGACGGAATTACTAGTGTGATCTCCAACAGTGTTTCAATTACACCTAATGTCGCGCTGTGGTCTAAGATTAAGCTAATATTGGCGCCTTTCTTTATCGAAAACGTTTTTCGCTTTCCCAACGTAAATCCTCGATGGTCTTATTTGCCGGGTCCTGCCAGAGGGAAGCTCTTTTCAAAATTTATTAGTTTGTTTCATACGGAATGCGATAACTCCGCCTGCCATATGCTGAGTTTGATGTGGGGAACAGGGTGGCCGGCATGTTATGAACATGCTAACCTTCCGTCCGTAACTCATCGACGTGTTGGCGATTTATTCGGAGCTACATCTATGAATTATCATAGGCATATTAGAAAATCTATCTTTCGTAAAGTCGTCGTAAAATACAAGGTTCTCGATACTCGTTACGATTCTCTCCCTAACAATTATTTGGAATATGCATCCGAGATAAAAACGCCGATTCTCTTTATCACAGGAGATAAAAATAAGGTTTTTAAGAATTCGAATATAATCGCGTACGAAACCCTTAAAAGGTTAAAACATGATAATAAAAACGAACTCTTTATAGCAAAAGGTTACGGCCATCAAGATACACTTATGGGTATAAACAGTGATAAGGACATATTTCCAAAAATCGTCGGGTTCTTAAAAAAGCATTCCGAAAAATAAAAATCCAGCTAAAGACCCTAATCTATCGATTTTGGATCGGATGATGAACGGGAATCGGCCAGAACTTATGAATTCGTCGGTGCAATTGGGGTCGCATCTTTAGATAAATATAAAAGTACAATTCCAGCAAATATCATATCAGAGAGCACTGTAATGGCCATCCAAACTTCCGATCTAATTAGAAAAGTCATTAAACCTTTTATAAAAATGGGCAATGAGAGTAGATTGAGTATAACGAACCCGATTATAAAATTTCGCTTACGCGTTACTTCGGAGAATTGAAAATTCTTTAGAAAATAATATGCACATACGGTGGAAAAGAATGCCTGAATACCGAATCCTAACATTGGAACTGTCGCACTAATGCCAAGGTTAGGATCGGAAAAATTAAAAGAATATAAAGGGCCGACTTTGATCGTATCTGAAATTGGGAAAATTTGAAGATCATGGTCATGGACCAGATAGTCCAAAAACCAATGACCGCTAACGGGAATCGCGATTGCAATATAACGCAAAGCGGAAGTAATTTTGGATGTTTTCAGAATGAAAAAGTAGAGAATGCCTATTATCATTCCTCCCACCAACGAATGCGAATATTGTTGGCTTAGAAGCTTCATGTTTCCAATATAAAGAAAAGGTATTTCTATTTTCATATATTCTAAAGCAGGAGAGAATCCAAACGGATTGAGATTTAGGAATACCCAAACCATCTCGACAATTTCCGCTGCGACAAGGAGAATCCAAAGTGGAGTTTCTTTAAATTTACATTTCAGTATGAATGCTGAAGATAAATGGCCGATACCTGTCATGAAGGCGAAGAATATTGGAAAATTCTAAAAAAGCAATAAATAATTTGCACGAGGCTTACGAATTGTAAAGAATGTGCCTATGGAATATATTCTTGTTACGGGAGTTAATTCAGGAGTCGGGCTTGCCTTGACGGAAACTTTAATTAATAAAGGTTTTTTTGTTTTCGGAAGCATCCGCTCAAAACAGCAAGGCACCGCTCTTAGGGACAGGTTGGGTGATCGGTTTCATCCGATATATTTTGATGTAACGGACGAAATTGCCGTATCTGCCGCTGCTCACGAAGTAGGAAAAATTTTAGGAAGCAATGGTTTACGAGCGATCGTTAATAATGCAGGCGTCGTGATTCCGGGCCCACTTGTCGAATTACCGGTTGACTCTTTTCGAATGCAAATCGAAATTAATTTGATCGGCCCGTTTCTTGTAGTCCAAAAATTTATAGCATTTTTGGGTGGAAAGAAAAATTCAACGATTCCACCTGGACGTATCATTAATATAAGTTCTATGAGCGGAATACGAACATTCCCGTTTTTGGCTGCTTATTCCGTCTCCAAATATGGACTGGAAGCATTGACGGATGGCCTAAGACGGGAATTAAGTTTATATGGTATTGATGTTATTTCAATCTTGCCCGGTGCTATATTGACTCCGTTGACGGATAAAATTAATGAAGGGATTTTAAAAATTTCTGAAGATTCGGAATATAAGAATTCCCTATTAAAGTTCGTCCAAATAAATGAAAAAAAAGCTAAAGCTGGCGTTCCGATGGAAAAAGTTATAGCAGCAATCATAGACGCGATACAAAGTCCAAACCCTAGGGTTAGGTATTTTTTAAAAAGTAGTTTCTTCACCGACACAATTCTACCGAAGTATCTGCCGACTCGAATTTTCGATAAATTAATTTCAAAAACATTAGGAATTCATAAGTGATATGAATAAACTTTCTTCTACTATATTCCTCTTGGTATTTTTTTTATTGAATTTCCCTATTCAAGGTCAGGAAGGATATGTTGATGATATAATTCTCACGGACGATAAAGATCAATATGATATCGGAAAATCTGTTTCATTTTATGTGGATAGAAGCAAGGACTTAACTATTGAGGATATAGTAGAGGGCAAAAAAGATATTAAATTTGCAATTCCGGAAAAAACGAATTTTGGAATAACTGATTTTGCATATTGGGTTCGAATTCCTCTGCAAAATAAATCCAGAAACGTGCGTAGTTGGTATCTAGAAATCAGCCATCCTGTACTTGATCATGTGGACCTCTACCTGCCGTCGAAAAGCGGTTACACGGTAAAAAAGGCAGGAGACAAACTTCTATTTCGTGAGAGGGAAATTAGCCATAGAAACTTTCTATTTGAGTTACCGTTGCATAACGATGGAGAGTTAGGAATCGAATCCGTTTTTTACCTAAGAGTTGAATCAGAGAGTACGATCTCTCTTCCCATTCAAATTCTGAGCGAAAAGGCTTTTGCGAATCGTAATGCGACGGAACAATTTATATTCGGATTGTACTACGGGCTTATTTTCGTCATGGCCTTGTACAATTTGTTCTTATTCTTTACTGTCAAGGATCTGAGCTATTTCTTTTACGTTTTATATATTGTTACCTTTGGCCTCTTACAGATGAGTTTAAACGGTTTAGCCTTCCAATTTGTCTGGCCGAATTCAACATGGTTGGCCAGCTACGCTCCGACATTTTTGATTCCGTTACTTCCCGTTTTTGTAATTCTTTTTTCGAGATATTTCCTGATAACTTATGAGAATACTCCTCGGGTGGATAAGATTTTAATTATATCCAGCATGGTTGGAATAGTCCTTACTATCGTATCTATTTTCGTAAAGATCTCTTCCATTTTATGGGTTCTTGCGGTTTATGCGATGCTTAATGTTCCTTTGGTATTAGGTTGCGCTTTTTATGTTTTGAATAAGGGATATAGACCTGCCATTTATTATTTAATAGCTTGGTTAACACTTCTTTCAGGCGGGATTCTTTATGGGCTAAAATCTTTTGCCGTACTCCCGGATGTTTTTTTAACAAACTATGGATTGCAAATCGGAGCCGGACTAGAAGTTATCCTATTATCATTCGCGTTAGCTTCTCGAATCAATACGATTAAGAGGGAAAAAGAGGAGGCGCAAGCTAAGACGCTCGAAATGCAAAAAATTCTAACTGAATCTTATGCACGCTTCGTTCCTCGAGATTTCTTGGCAAATCTTGGCAAAGATTCGATATTAGACGTTAAGTTAGGCGATCAAATTCAGAAAAATATGGCGGTTCTTTTTAGCGATATCCGCTCTTTTACAACACTATCGGAACAGATGACTCCTGCGGAAAATTTCAATTTTATTAATTCATATTTAGGTAGAATGAGTCCGATCATCCAGAGGCATAACGGTTTTATCGATAAATTTATCGGTGACGCCATCATGGCATTATTTCAAAGAAATGTAATAGATGCAGTATCCGCTGGAGTTGAAATGCAAAGATATTTGAAAGAATATAATTCACATCGGCATAAACAGGGATATGTTCCTATCCAGATCGGTGTTGGAATACATGCCGGCTCGTTAATGTTGGGCACGATTGGCGCTGAGGAAAGGTTGGAAGGTACCGTTATATCTGACACCGTTAATTTGGCATCCAGAATAGAAAGTCTTACAAAAGTTTACGGGTCTAGGATTGCAGTAAGTGAAAGCACGGTCGAGGAAGTTAAAGCGAATGGAAAATTTCATTTTCGATTTTTGGACCGTGTTAAAGTTAAGGGAAAACAAAAACCTGTTTCCGTATATGAAATCATCGACGGCGACGAGCCCGAGGATCAAGATTTGAAATTACGTACAAAAGTGGATTATGAACAAGCTGTCCAAAGCTTTCATGCAAAAGCTTTCGAAGATGCGAAGAATTACTTTGAAAGAGTGATTAAAGTTTTTCCGGAAGATAAAGCTACTCAACTTTATTTAAAGCGCTTGTACCCGGTCACACACTCTTCACACATCGAAGAAATTGAAACGTAA
Source organism: Leptospira broomii serovar Hurstbridge str. 5399 (assembly GCF_000243715.2). Lineage (NCBI taxonomy): Bacteria > Pseudomonadati > Spirochaetota > Leptospiria > Leptospirales > Leptospiraceae > Leptospira > Leptospira broomii. The sequence goes on along the minus strand of NZ_AHMO02000008.1, from coordinate 703,183 downwards.
TATTCATACTCGGTCTTATAAGTTTTAATAAATACTTGACTCACTTTTTAAGAAAGATATAAAGCTCCCCCGGACCAGGAGGGGTTTATGCAACCCGAAATTCATTTAAATTACCTCGCAATTCTCGCAGGAGTTTTGTCGAATATCGCAATCGGTTTTCTTTGGTACGGACCGTTATTCGGTAAAGCATGGGCAGCGGAAATGGGCTTCCCTAAGGATATGAAACCCGATAACAAACAAATGATAAAGTCTTTGGTATTGATGGTAATAGGATCCTTTCTGACTGCTTACGTATTAGCACATAGCGTGGATATTTGGCGACCTTCCTCCTGGAAAGTTGGGCAAGATCAGCCTGCTTGGACGTACGGATTCTTTGCGGCTTTTTTTACCTGGATCGGGTACTATGTTCCTCTTTTATTCGGTTCTGTTTCTTGGGAAGGTCGTTCTTGGAAACTTTTTTCAATTAATGCCGCATACTATTTCGTTTCGCTGCAAACGATAGGAATGATTTTAGCTTACTGGCGGCTTTAAGAATAAACTCTCCGAGAGTTGGCCGACGAAAACATAATTTATTCCTTTGTGTTCGTTACAAAAAAAGGTTCGGCGCTGCTTCACTGTTCAAACACGATAATATTTTAACGGTAATCTCGAATGTCCGGAACTCACAACTACAATGAAATAGCCGGACAAAGAATCCATCGGACCGAGGCCTTAGCCGATGGAGTTTTTGCCGTTGCGTTCACTCTCTTAGTGCTGGATATAAAAGTTCCGATAGCGGAGACGATTCATTCGGAAACGGATTTATGTGTTCATCTGATTTCAATCGCACACAAGCTCTTGAGCTATTGTTTGAGTTTCATTACTCTCGGAATATTTTGGGTTGGGCACTCCATGCAATACACGTTTATTGTTCGAAGCGACCGCCATCTAAGCTGGATATCCATCCTATATCTCGCTTTCGTAACGCTACTGCCGTTTACGACGGCCTTTCTGAGTGAATTCATCGAATTTAAAACAGCGATAGGTTTATATTGGCTTAATATCGTTCTACTCGGTACTACCATTTATTTTCATTGGGCCTACGCTTATCAAAACGGCCTCGTCGATCTGACACACACGATGATTCGCCAGATCGATAGAACGATTCGGAATAGGGTGATTTACGCTCAGATTCTTTATGCGGTCGCAGCCTTACTTTGCTTTGTAAATAATTATCTCAGCATTATCGCAATATTTTTGATACAGTTGAATTATGCGATTGCGCCTAGATTTCGACGGAAATCGCCCCAATAGGATTTGTTCCGAGAGATTTTGTTGATCTGTCTTTATCATTCAGTCTCTCGGGTTCAAACTTAATTGACTTCTTTTCGTTTAAACCGGATCGTTTAACGTCATAGATTCTCCGTCGGTTCCTGTTTTTGTTATACAAGGTGAAAACCGTGAACGTAGGATCTATGCGGACTATATCTTATGGATATTACTTTTTTCAAACCGAAGAGAGAATTACAGGATTCAGTCGCGAAGATATGGGTTCATCAAAATCGAGGAAAGGAAATCGTTTTACCTAGTTGGTTGATCGTTCCAGACGGGGAAATTAAGATTATTTTTCCCTTTTATGGGAATATTCGCTGTACTATCGCCGAGAAGGGGCGGCTTCATCGGACCTCGAATTTAATCATTTCAGGAATGAGAACCGAACCTGGTTATCTGAATTTCGAGCATGGGCTTGGTACTATCGGCATTATTCTCCAACCCGAGGCAGCTTATCGTTTTTTCGATTTATCCATGTTTGAAATCGCGAACGGTACGTTAAGCGCATCGGACTTATTCGGCGACAAAGTTCGGGAGTGGGAAGATAAGCTCATGGATCTTCCTTCAGTGGTACAGAAGGTGGAATATATTCAAGATTGTTTAATTCAAAGATTAAGGCGAAAGAAAAATCGCGACTCGTTAATCGAATATGCAGTCAAGGACCTGCGAATGAACGCAGGCCGAAAAACCATCCAAGATTTGTCCCTCGAATTAGGTTTTTCGAGACGTCATCTGAACCGAAGATTTATGGAATCGATCGGAGTAGGTCCTAAGCTATTGGCAAACGTTTTTCGATTCCAATCTATTTACAAAATCGTTAAAAACCGGAAATCATCTAAATTGCAGGACCGAATTTTCTACGATCGCTATTATGATCAGGCTCATTTTATTAAAGACTTTCGTAGGTTTACCGGAAGTTCTCCGGGACGTTACATAGAGGACGCGACCGATTATGGAAAACTATTTCCGGATTAGAATGTCCCATTTTTACAATACAATCCTGCCTGGATCTAGTATTGTCTTTCTATTCAAATTTACGAAAGAGGAAATATGAAACACCTAGCGAACTGGATTGAGATTCCGGTCATAAACTTGGACAGAGCCATCGAATTCTATTCTAAAATTTTAGGAGTGGAATTTCATCGGATGGAAATAGGTCCGATCAAATATGCGATTTTCCCGAGCGACGATTCTTTTAATTGCGGCGCATTGGTTCAAGGGGAATCATACTCTCCATCCGATAATGGGATCATAGTCTATTTGGATGGAGGGGAAGATTTGGATAAGATTTTGCAAAAAGTCGAAACTGCGGACGGGCAAATCGTAATGAAGAAAACGTTTCTTTCCTCGGAAGCCGGGTATATCGGATTCTTTATCGATACTGAAGGAAATCGGGTCGGCTTGCAAAATCCCTAATTATGTAACTCTCAAATTTTGACTCAATTAGAAAGGTAGAAACTATGAATCCTAAGATATTACTACGGATAGCTGCATTCTTAATTCTTTTCCATGCTGTCGGTCATACATTCGGCATGCAGACGAGAAAAAACATTCAGGATCCTCCTGCAAAGGCTTTGATTCAGACAATGTCCGAGGTCAAGGTCCCGATGATGGGAGAATTGACGAATCGTTCTTATGACGATTTTTACTATGGCATGGGGATTGCCTTGTCTCTGGCTCTCTTTTCTATTACGATTTTATTATGGATTTTGGGCGGAGTGGCGGTATCAAATCCGCAGAATGCTAAGAATCTACTTTACCCGATTCTTTTCAATCTATCCGGCCTTGCCGTTATCGAATTCGTTTATTTCTTTCCGTTACCCGCATGGACTTCGACTTTATCCGCGGTTTGCATCGCGATTACCCTGATTCGATTGGGCAAAAAATAAGGAAATCAAGCGTGCACAGTTAGCGAAAATTCTCCCGCTAACTGTGCAGTCTCGTTCAGCTAGACATATCCCGTTTCATATTTGCCGCGTCTTTAGGAAAGCTTCTGGAAGCTAAGAAAACAAAGGCTGCAGTTGCAAATACCATAATGGGGATTAAATACAATGCATCGTGCAAACCGATAGCTTTGAATTGTTCCGAAATCTCGATCGCTCCTGCGCGAACCATTGCGGCGCGAGCTAGGTAATCGGATAGCCAGCCTACGACTGCCGGCCCCGCAGCGCCTCCCAGCAAATACATCGCCGCAAAATAAAGCGCCATTGCAGTAGCTCGGAGTCTAGGTTCGATGACATCCTGAATTGCGGGATACACGCAAGTATAATAATTATATGATGCAAGCCAACCGAGAGCGAACAGTATCGCAAAAGAAATTATGAATTCATCGGTTTGACTCAAGGCATACCAAATTGCGATTCCGGATATCAAAAGATTTATTGCGCCAAAAAGCAAACGTCCGCGTTCCGATTTTTGATGAATTTTATCCGCGATCCATCCGCCTACGGTTAAGCCGACTAACCCCGTAATGCCTACGATGAAGCCGGTGGTAACCGCGGCATTAGTTAATGAAATATGAAAATATCGTTGGAGTAAAGAAACTAAGAAGGTATTTACGGAGTATGCCGCGAAGTTGAAAGTTAGACCGGAAAGTATGATCCACCACATGGTTCGGTTTTTCATGACCGTATAGATGGGGCGGTCGATTTTTTTGTCGGATATCGATACCGCTTCGGCTGCGCCTCTCGGCGGCTCCTTAATAAAAAATAAAAAGACGGCTAATAGAATTCCCGGAATTGCGGCGATAAAAAACGGCGCCCGCCAAGTCCCGAAAGCTTTTACCGTAGCGCCGACCGTAAAAAAAGCAAGGACTAAGCCGAGAGGTAACCCCAACATGAAAATGCCCATAGCACGTGCGCGCTTATGAGCCGGAAACAGATCGCCGATCAATGAATTCGCTGCAGGAGCATAGCTTGCTTCGCCAATTCCCACCGCCATCCTAACGAATACAAAAGAAGTATAGTTCCACGCTAGACCGTTAATTGCGGTAAACGCACTCCAGGCTGCTAATCCCCAACCCATGATTTTTTTGCGAATTCCCGTATCGGCCAGGCGTCCCAAGGGAATGCCGGCCATCGCATATATAATCGTAAACGCGGAACCTATGACTCCAAGCTGAAGATCGGTCAAATTCCATTCATGACGAATCGGTTCTATGATGATTGCAGGTATCGTTCGATCAAAAAAATTTAAAAGGTTCGCAAAGAATAATAGAATCAGAATTCTCCAGGCGTTCTTGGTTTGTTTCCCGTTAATTTCCATCGAATGAAATCTCCACTATTTTTCTTTATTTAAAATCGCTTCGCATAACGTTATTCGGTTCGTTCGACTAATGCGGTTTAGATTATCCGAATAATTGGAAGAAGGGATCGGCAGAAAAGCAAACCTTAAAAATATCGATCGAACGCATGTTCGCTATTTCGTGTCCCTTTTTTTCCGGTGTGGGATACCTAGGTTGGTCGACGGAAATAGATTCCTTATCGCGGTTCTAAAGTCGAAGAATACGGCCTCGAATGTTGTTGTCCTCGCGACTACCCGATCCAGGCTGGGATCTCCGCTAAATCGATATGGATCTCCCCCTTCTCAATCCCGGAATCTTCGCACATATTGACGCCGGCAAAACTACTTTGCTAGAACGAATTTTATTCGAAACCGGACTGATACGTAGTCCCGGTAGCATCGAGGAGGGGACCACCGAATCCGACTACTTGACCGAGGAAATAGAACGAGGGATCTCCATTCAGTCCACTGTGGCAAGAATCCCCTGGCCGAACGCAGAGGAGAAACGCCTTCTACTGCAATTTGTAGATAATCCCGGTCATTTGGACTTCCAACCTCAGGCGAATGCCTCTCTTTTGGCAGTGGATTTCGGATTGGTTTTGATAGATTCGTTCGAAGGCTTAAAGTCGCAAACGTTTCAGAATGTCGAATCTCTTCGCAAGGCCCAAAAACCTATTTTATTTTTCTTGAATAAACTCGATCGTCAGGGGGCGGATATTCTTTCTTCCTTAGTGGATCTGGAAGTAGCCCTGGGCCAGGAGCCTGTCTTAATGTTCCGCGACGATTTTACCCTTCCGGTATTAGAAGGCGGAGGAGAAGAGAACGAATTTCTTCCGCTTTTAGAATGGGATCCGCAGCTTTCGGAAGACTATCTTAAGAATCCAGCCAATATTTCTTCGCTAGCAAAGAGCGGGCTTGTAAAGGGGTTTTGGAATGGAAAGGTATTTCCTGTTCTTGGCGGTTCAGCCCTTCATGGACAGGGGATTACGGAGCTTTTACTTTTTTTAGAGCTTTTGGCAACGGGAAAACCTTCGCTGAAGCCTTCGATACCAGGTGCCTCAGGCGTGGTATTCAAGAGAGAGATTCATCCCGATTTGGGAAAGCTTCTCTATTTTCAGGCATGGGCTCCCATTCAAGCAGGAGACAAATTTTATTCCGAGCAAGAAGTCGACCGCATGAACACTCTTTATCGAGTTTCCGCAAGAGAGTACGAAGAAACGGATCAAGCTGCGGTAGGCGAACTTCTAGCCACTGACTCCTTACTTTTTCTAAAGCCCGGGGATATTCTTTGGGGACATAAGTCAGAAAAAAGAAGCTTATTGTCTCCTACTCGAAAGCAATTTCATCTTCTTCTCGAGCCCGAGAGGGGCGAGGATCGCGAAGAGCTTTGGCGAGCGTTAGGCGAATTGGCTTGGGTGGACACAAGCCTAGAGATAGATATTCTGCTTGAAACAGGACAATTTCGCGTATCGGGAATGGGAGAATTGCATCTAGAGATTTCGCTTTCTAGATTAAAGGAGTTCTTTCCAAAAAGTTTTCAGACAAGCGGAATACATATTGCAAGATTTGCACTTTGGAAAAATTTGGTTAAAAAGGTCGCATTTCAGCATACCGCGTTCGATCAGAAAGTCTCGAGCGGTCAGGTGCTCGCGTCCTTGGAAAGCTCTCACAGTTTCTCCAAGGGAGTGCGGTTTAAAATACAGCTACCGGAAGAAGTAGAAAAGGCAATCGAGTCTGCATTTGCAGAGGTGACTGCCACCGGGCAGGCCGGGGAAGAACTCCTCGGTTTGAATTTGATCATCGAAGCTTTTGATCCGCCTAAAGTGGTTTCCGAAGTAGATCTCTCTTCCCTTGTGAAGGTAGCTGTTATCAAGGGCTTAAAGGACATAATTCCGTCTAACACGGATCATATTGGTCCTCTTTCCGAGATGGAGATTCTATTACCGGATTCTTATCTAGGAGATGTCTTAGCAAGTTTAGCTAAGCGAGAGGCAAAGATCCAGAAAGTGATTTCAGTGACGGAAGGCCGCTCCTTGATCCAAGCAAGTGCTGCTGCGCAAAACTTGCTTGGCTTTAGCGGTGTTCTTAGAAATATGGCTCAGGGAAGGGGCGTCCTATCTTTGGACACCCTTTTTGACTTTGATCACCATTCTGTATTGCATTAAATGAGTCCCGTGAGGGTTCGTTAACAAGTAAGGAGTTTAAAAGCACTATGGCTAAGGAGAAATTCGACAGGTCCAAACCTCACTTAAACGTCGGAACGATCGGGCACGTAGACCACGGGAAAACCACCCTAACTGCAGCAATTACCACAACCCTCGCGAAAGTGCTGGGCGGTAAAAACAAAGCTGTCGCCTACGACCAAATCGACAACGCACCTGAGGAAAAAGCCCGCGGAATAACGATCGCTACTTCTCACCAGGAGTATGAGACTGCAAACCGTCACTACGCTCACGTTGACTGTCCAGGTCACGCTGACTATGTTAAGAATATGATCACCGGTGCTGCGCAAATGGATGCAGCTATCTTGGTTGTTTCTGCAACAGACGGACCAATGCCTCAAACAAAAGAGCATATCTTGCTCGCTCGTCAGGTAGGCGTTCCTTATATAATCGTATACATCAACAAAGCGGATATGCTCGCAGATGATGAGCGTGAAGAGATGATCCAAATGGTTGAGATGGACGTTCGCGACCTTCTGAACAAATACAACTTCCCAGGCGATGATACCCCTATCGTTTACGGTTCGGCTCTCAAAGCCCTCGAAGGCGACGATTCAGAACTCGGAACGAAATCGATCATCAAATTGATGGAAGCTCTGGATACTTACGTTCCGAATCCAAAACGTATCGTAGACAAACCATTCCTGATGCCGGTAGAGGACGTATTCTCTATCACCGGTCGTGGAACTGTTGCTACGGGTCGTGTTGAGCAAGGAACCCTCAAAATCAACGACGAAGTTGAGATCGTAGGAATTCGTCCTACCACCAAAACTGTCGTTACCGGTATTGAGATGTTCCGCAAGCTACTTGATTCTGCAGAAGCAGGCGACAATATCGGCGCTCTTCTCCGTGGAACCAAGAAAGAAGACATCGAAAGAGGACAGGTTCTCGCTAAACCGGGATCGATCACTCCTCACAAGAAGTTTAACGCGGAAGTTTACGTTCTTACGAAAGATGAAGGCGGACGTCACACTCCATTCTTCAATAACTATCGTCCACAGTTCTATTTTAGAACTACCGACATCACCGGCGTCTGTAACCTACCTTCCGGAATGGAAATGGTTATGCCTGGTGACAACGTAACTATGAGTATCGAGTTGATTCACCCGATCGCCATGGACAAAGGTCTCAAATTCGCGATTCGCGAAGGTGGAAAGACCATTGGTTCGGGCGTAGTGGCTGAGATCACCGAGTAAAGAGTAAGGGAATGGCTGGCCAAAAGATCAGAGTAAAGCTAAAAGCTTTCGATCATAAGTTGATCGACCAATCAACTTACGAGATTGTTGCGACTGCCAAAAGGACCGGAGCTACTGTCTCCGGTCCGATTCCTCTTCCAACGAAGAAGGAAATATACACAGTCCTCCGTTCTCCGCACGTAAATAAAAAATCAAGAGAGCAGTTTGAGATGAAAACTCACAAACGGCTTATCGACATCCTCGACACGAATGAAGACACGGTTGAAGCTCTTATGAAATTGCAGCTCCCGGCTGGCGTGTCCGTGGATATTAAATCCTAAGGGAAGAAGCAATGGCAAAGGGATTAATCGGTAAAAAGATAGGGATGTCCCAAATCTTCGACGAACAGGGAAACATTATTCCTGTGACCGTCTTAGAGGTAGGTCCCTGCGCAGTTTCCCAAGTGAAGTCCGTCGCGAAAGACGGATACGAAGCAATTCAATTGGCTTTTCAGGACGATAAAGAAAAACACCTGTCCAAAGCCCAAACGGGACATTTGGCCAAGGCCGGATTGTCTGCGAAGAGAGTGTTGAAGGAATTCCGGGATTTCGGCGATCAACCAGCCGCTGGTGCAGAACTGAAAGCGCAAGATGTGTTTGCGGTTGCGGATATCGTTAAGGTAACCGGGACCAGCAAGGGAAAAGGTTTTCAGGGTGTGATTAAACGTTACGGACACCATGGAGGACCAGGCGCCCACGGTTCTCGTTTTCATAGGCATCCAGGTTCTATGGGTTCCAATACAACGCCAGGACGGGTATTCAAGGGGCGTAAGCTGCCGGGCCGTACAGGTTCCGATACCAAAACTGTCCTGAATCTGAAAGTGGTTCGCATTCACGAAGCGGAAAATCTGGTATTTGTCAGCGGTTCCGTTCCGGGCCCAGCGAACACGATCGTAACCATCGAGAAGATATAAAGATCCGGTAGAGTGATGAAAGCACAGAAGTACTCAAAAGAAGGAAAGCTGCTCTCGGAAATCGAATTGCCTGCGGCAGTTTTCGAATCCAAGTATAGCAGCGGAGCGATCTACGATGCCATTAAGGCTGAGAACGCTAACCTACGTTCCGGGAACCACCACACTAAAACCCGCGCGGAAGTTTCGGGCGGCGGTAAAAAACCCTGGGCTCAAAAAGGAACCGGTCGCGCTCGCCAAGGTTCCATTCGCGCTCCTCAATGGGTCGGTGGTGGAACCGTTCACGGACCGAGAACAAGGGATTATTCCTATAAAATTTCCCCGAAGGTAAAGCGACGCGCTGTGCTTTCGATTTTGAATAAAAAAGCCCAAGGCGCTGCGATTAAAGTCGTAGAGGATTTGGATCCTAAGGAATTCAGCACGAAGTCCTTTGCTACTTTGTTCAATAATATCGGACTAAAGAATACCGGAGTGATCGGTTTCGTAGTAGGCGGTGAAAGCGAATTCGTTAAGAAGTCGGTTCGTAATATTCCTACAGTGAAATACATCAACTCCAAGCGTATTTCGATTCGGGACATTCTTTATAATAGAAACCTAGTGATTACAGAGGGCGCTTTAGGCGAGATCCTCAAGCACTATGGGGAAGGTAAATAATGAACCTGCACGAAGTTATTCTTTCACCTATCGTTACCGAAAAGTCTCAAGACCTTGAGACGATCGGAGAGAAAGCCGGCAAGAGAACCGTTAAATATACTGTCGAAGTTCATCCTAGAGCGAACAAAACTCTAGTGAAGGAAGCGTTTCGTAAGATATACAACGTGGTTCCTTCTTCGGTGAATATTCAGGTTTATCGTGGAAAAGTAAAACGTTTCCGCCATTTACCCGCTCCTAAAGCTCATTGGAAGAAAGCGATCGTCACCTTCCGTGACGGAGCAAGCATTGATTTCGGAAAGGAAGTGTAAGAAATGGGAATTAAGAAATTCAAACCCGTTACTTCCGCAAGCCGTTTCAAATCCGTTCTTGATTTTAAAGAACTGACTGAAACCGAGCCATACAGACCTCTCACCATCTCGCTCAGCTATAAAGCAGGCAGAGGAGAGGGCGGAAAAATCGCAGTTCGTCGTAAGGGTGGAAGAGTTAAGCGTAAATATCGTATTATCGATTTTAAACGTCGTAAAGTAGGTATTCCGGCTACCGTTAAAACTGTTGAATACGATCCCTATCGTTCCGCATTCATCTCTTTGATTTGCTATACTGATGGCGAATACGCATACATCTTGAATGCTGAAGGTATGAAAGTTGGTGATAAGATTTCCTCCGGCGATAACGCGGAAATCAAACTAGGGAATGCGCTTCCGTTAGGAAAGATTCCACCCGGCACAAACGTTCATAATATAGAATTAAAAATCGGAAGAGGCGGACAAATCGCTCGTACTGCCGGATCGTTCGCTACGATCGCCGGTCGTGACGGAGATTATATGCTTCTGAAGCTTCCTAGTTCCGAAGTTCGCAAGGTTCATCATAACTGTTATGCGACAATCGGAATCTGCAGTAATAAAGATCATAACCTAGTATCGATCGGGAAGGCCGGTCGGAACAGATGGCTGGGAAAACGTCCGAAAGTTCGGGGTGTCGTTATGAACCCCGTCGATCACCCGCACGGTGGTGGAGAGGGACGTACTTCCGGTGGTCGCCATCCGGTTACTCCTTGGGGTATTCCTACTAAGGGGTATAAGACTCGTCGTAAAGCGAAACCTTCCGACAAGTTTATCGTACAGAAGAGAAAGGGAAATAGGAGCAGGTAATCATCATGAGATCCTCAAAAAAAGGCCCGTTCATCGACAGCCACCTTATGAGCAAGGTGATCAAGCTGAACTCCGAGAACCAAAAGAAACCTTTCAAAACCTGGTCGCGTAGAAGCACGATTTTTCCGGACATGATTGGACATACGATCATGGTTCATAACGGGAACAAATTTATTCCAGTGTATATCAATGACAATATGGTCGGGCATAAATTGGGAGAATTCGCTCCAACTCGCACCTATCGCGGTCACGGAAATACGGATAAAAAGGCCGGTAAGAAGTAATGGAAGCCGTAGCCATAGCAAGATTTATCCGGATGTCTCCTCGTAAACTCCGTCTCGTCGCCGACGAGATTCGGGGATACGAAGTAGCGGAAGCTTTAGATATCCTAAAATATACCAATAAGAGAGCAATCGAGCCTATCTTCAAGCTCATCAAATCGGCGTCTGCAAACGCGGTCGTAAAGAATGAAAGCGCGCAGCCCGGTAAGATGTTCATTAAAAAGATTCTCGTGGATGAAGGCCCGATCCTAAAGCGCTTTCGTCCTCGTGCTCGCGGACGTGCGGCAAGAATCCGCAAGAGAACTAGCCACGTAACAGTGGTAATTTCGGACTAATAGGGGAAATCATGGGACAGAAAGTTAACCCAATCGGACTTCGTATCGGAATTACCCGCGGATGGGATTCCATCTGGTTCTCTCAGCAAGATTACAGAAAAAATCTTCATGAGGACATTCGTATCCGTCGTTTTATTCAAAATCGTTTTCGGGAAGCCGGAGTCGTGAAAGTGGTCGTTGAACGTTTTCCCGAGAAAATTAACGTAAACTTGCACACTGCTAAGCCGGGCGTTGTGATCGGTAAGAACGGTGCGAATATCGAAGCCGTTAAGAAAGTCATCAAGACTATGAGCGAAAAGCCTCTTAACTTGAATATTATCGAAGTTAAGAAGCCTGAAACTATCGCTCAATGCATTGCCGAATCCATCGCAATTCAAATCGAAGAGCGTCAACCCTTCCGTCGCGTTATGAAGCAAGAACTTCGTCGCGCAATGAGAGGCGGTGTCGAAGGAATCAAAATCATGATTTCCGGACGTTTGAACGGAGCGGATATGGCGCGTCGCGAGCATTATCGCGAAGGTAGAATTCCTTTGCATACGTTACGGGCAAAAATCGATTTAGGTTTCCGTGAGGCTAGTACGACTTTCGGACAAATCGGTGTGAAGGTTTGGACCTACACCGGAGATTTTATCTCTAACAAAGACGAGTCCGAAGAAGACAAATACGCGGTTAAGAGAAGGACCAACTGATCTTTTAAAGATCAGTTTACAGGGAACGAAAGATGTTATCACCGAAAAGAGTTAAGTTCAGGAAGAGACAGAGGGGACGGCTCAAGGGAACCGACGAACGCGGTTCCAAAGTCTCCTTCGGCGAATACGGCCTTAAAGCAGTTACGTCCGGCCGCCTGACCGCCCGGCAAATCGAGGCGGCGCGTATTACAATAAACCGCCAAGTAAAACGAGGCGGAAAACTTTGGATCAGGATTTTCCCGCACCTTCCAATTACCAAGAAGCCGGCCGAGACTCGGATGGGTAAGGGAAAAGGAAATCCGGAGTTCTGGATCGCAGAGATTCGTCCGGGTCGTATTTTATTCGAAATGAGCGGCATAGATGAAGCTTCCGCAAAAAAAGCTTTGGATTTGGCAGCTTATAAACTTCCGGTTCAAACCGAATTCGTGAAGAGGTCGGTATTATGAAAAAGGTCAAACTGCACGAACTGAAAGACGTCGAAATTTTGGCTCAGATAGAAGATGCTCGTAAGGTAATTCGTACCGCGCGCTTTCAATACGGAGTCGCGCGCTCTCTCGAAAATCCGAAAGTTATCGCTAACGCTAAGAAAAAGATCGCGCGCCTTTTAACGATTAAAAGGGAACGTGCGCTTGCTGCGACTCCAGGTGCGAATAAAGTGCGTCGTTTCTCTCGTTCGACTCGTAAAGATCAGAATCGTGCGAAAGCGAACGGTGCAGCTAAATTGGCTGCAAAGGCTAAGAACTGATTATGGAAACAGCAAAGAAGTCCGTTAAAAAATCCCTTCTAAGCGAAGGTAAGGTCGTAAGCACCGCCATGGAAAAAACCTTGGTGATGGTCGTAGAAATGCGTAAGACCCACCCTAGATTCAAGAAGATCGTGCGCCGGACCGTAAAAATGAAGGTTCACGATGAGAAAAATGAGTGCCAAGTAGGAGACCGAATTCTGGCGATTGAAACCCGTCCTCTCTCCCGCGAAAAGCGCCACCGTTTATTTAAGATCGTAGAAAAGGCAAAGTAAGATGATCCAACAGGAAACCATCCTCCAAGTAGCCGACAACTCCGGGATCAAGAGAGTTATGTGTATCAAGGTCCTCGGGGGCTCAAAGAAACGGTATGCATCCGTCGGAGACGAAATCATCGTCGCCGTTAAGGACGCACAACCGGCTTACGGGCTAAAGGATTCCACGGGGAAAAAGGTCCACAACAAGGCCGTGCAACGTGCCGTAGTTGTTCGCACTAAAAAGGAAATTCGTCGTCCCGACGGTTCCTATATCAGATTCGACGATAACGCAGTTGCGATTATCGACGATAAAGGGAACCCGAAAGGTACTCGTATCTTTGGACCGGTCGCTCGTGAGCTCCGGGATAAGAAATACGCTAAGATCATCTCCCTAGCTCCGGAGGTTCTATAATGTCTAAGCTGGCATATCGGGGTTCCGAATATACTAAGTTTAAATCCGTTAAACTCCACAAAGACGACGAAGTAGTCGTGATTGCTGGAAAAGAAAAAGGCAAACGCGGAAAAATCCTCGTGATCGACAAGAAGCGGGATCGCGTAGTCGTCGAAGGATTGAATAAACGTAAGCGCTTTCTAAGGCCTACTCAAGAGAATCCTCAGGGTGGAATCGTAGAAGTCGAAGCGCCGATGCATATTTCTAACGTTATGTTCTACGACTCCAAAAAGAAAAAGGGAGTTCGCGTAGGATTCCAGGAAAATAAAGGCAAAAAAGTCCGCGTAGCAAGACCGGACGGGAAAGAGATCTAAGCCATGGCAGCGAGACTTAAGGAAAAATACGGGAAAGAAATCGTTCCCGCACTCCAAAAGCAATACAGTTTCGAATCTGTAATGCAGGTGCCACGCCTCGAGAAGATTGTTCTCAACGTAGGTATGGGAGAAGCGCATACGAATCCAAAAGCGCTGGAAGCTGCAGTCGAGGAAATGGCTTTGATCACCGGACAACGCCCTGTGAAAACCAAGGCTAAGAAATCCATCGCGGGATTCAAATTGCGCGAAGGGATGAGCCTTGGTGCAACCGTTACTCTTCGCGGGAACTATATGTATGAGTTCCTAGACCGCCTTGTGAATGTCGCTCTTCCTCGGGTTCGCGACTTCAAAGGAGTTTCCGAAAAAGGTTTTGATGGCCGCGGAAACTACAACTTTAGCATCAAAGAACAGATCATTTTCCCAGAGATCAAAGTGGATAAGATTAACACGATCTATGGAATGAACATGACCTTCGTAACGAATACTAAAAGCGACTCAGAAGCACATAGCCTACTTGTCGCCTTCGGTATGCCGTTCCGGAACCTGAAATAAGGAGCACCGCAGTTATGGCTAAAACCTCTCTGATCGAAAGGCATAAGAAAGTTAAAAAATTTAAGGTGCGGATACACAACCGCTGCCCTCTTTGCGGCAGACCTCGCGGTTACCTTAGAAGGTTCGATATGTGTAGAATTTGTTTCCGGAAACTGGCTAGCCAGGCTCAAATTCCGGGCGTAGTAAAGGCATCTTGGTAAGGGCTGGGGGAGAAAGTTTATGAGTTTATCTGATCCTATCGGCGATATGCTTACTCGCATCCGGAATGCCGGCCGCGCGAAACACGAAAGCTGCCTTGTTCCAGGAAGCAAAATCAAACGCTCTATCTTGGAACTTATGAAAGAAGAAGGCTTTATCAACGGCTACGAGCCGGTTCAAAACGGAAGTTTTGAAGATTTTAAAGTCACCTTAAAATATGACGGAACCAAAAAACCGGTCATTCGGGAACTCGTGAGAGTTTCCACTCCCGGAAGAAGGGTTTATCTTAAGAGCGAAGACATTCGTCCTTACAAGAATAACATGGGAACTATGATTCTATCCACTTCCAAGGGAATTATGACGAGTAAGAAAGCCCGGAAACTACGCGTAGGAGGAGAGGTGATCTGCAAACTCTCATAAGAGTTTAAGATATCCGTAAAACCTATGTCCAGGATTGGAAAAGCAGAGATTAAACTTCCCGAGAAAGTGGAAGTAAAATTAGAGAACAATGCCATTCGCGTTAAGGGGCCCTTGGGAGAATTACAAACTCCGATCTTCGAAGGAATTGCCCTGAAAAACGAGTCCGGCACTTTGAAACTGGAGAGATCCAGCGAAGAGCAGAACGTTGTCGCTTTGCACGGTTTGACTCGCGCGCTCCTTTTGAATTGCGTTAAAGGCGTTACCCAGGGATGGGAAAAAAACCTAGATATTACCGGAGTAGGATACCGTGCTGCGAAGCGCGGAGAAGATCTGGTAATGAACTTAGGATACTCGCACGAAGTCGTTTATAAGACTCCGAAAGGAATCAAAATCGACGTGAACGAGCAAGTTCGGATCAAAATTTTCGGTATCGACAAACAACTAGTCGGTCAAGTCGCCGCCGATATCCGATCTAAGAGACCTCCGGAACCTTATAAAGGTAAAGGGATCAAGTACAATAACGAAGTGATTAAGAGAAAGGCCGGAAAAACCGGTAAGAAGTAAGGCCATGATTAACAAACTGAAGAAAGTCGCAGCCAAACAAAGAAGAGCAGAGCGCTCCCGCTTCAAGCTACGGCAATTTGGGGATCGCCCCCGATTGGTCTTCAATAAGTCCAATCGTTATCTTTCCTGCCAAATCGTAGACGATATCAAAGGAACTACGTTAGTTTCCGCGACAACTCTCGATAAGGAATTCGCTTCTTCCGGGAAGAGTCGTAAAGACGTAGAAGCAGCCAAGACACTCGGTAAAATTATCGGTGAACGCGCGGCTGCTAAGGGAGTAAAGTTGGTCATGCTGGATCGTTCCGGAATGATATATCACGGAAGGATTGCAGCCTTCGCCGACGCAGCCAGAGAAGCTGGCTTGGAGTTCTAATATATGGCATACGAACAAGAACAAGAAGCTAAGGAATTTTCCGAAAAGGTCGTTAAAATCGACCGTGTCGCGAAAGTAGTTAAAGGGGGACGTCGTTTTTCCTTTAATGCTCTGACTGTTGTAGGCGACTTAAAGGGAAAAGTAGGGATCGGATTTGGTAAAGCCAACGAAGTTCCCGACGCAATTCGTAAGTCTATCGAATCCGCTAAGAAAAACCTAGTGAAGGTGGAATTCCGCGGACATACGATTCCTCACGAAGTCACAGGAAAATTCAAGTCCGCAAAAGTAATTCTAAAACCGAGTTCACCTGGAACCGGAATCATCGCGGGAGGATCCGTTCGTTCCGTAGTTGAAAAAGCTGGAATTCAGGATATTCTAAGCAAGTCCTGGGGTTCATCCAACCCGGTAAACATCGTTAAGGCGACTCTTGACGCTCTGCAGCAGCTGGAAACTCCCGTTTTGGCAGCTCGTAAAAGAGGAATCACCTTGGCTCGTTTATTCGGTAACGACGTAGGATAAGAAAAATGGAAACCGTAATCGTCACCCAAGTTAAAAGCAGTATAGGCATTAAAAAAGGCCAAAAGCTGACTCTCGCGGCTCTGGGGCTCCGGAAGACGGGGCAGCAGCGCAAGCATACTTTGACTCCACAAATCCAAGGCATGATCAACGATGTCAGGCATTTGGTAAAAGTGGATAAGGCCTAAAAGGTTCGGATAATTTATTATGAGCAAGGAAAGAATCAAAACTGCACTCGCGTTCGGAAAGGAGCGCTCTGAAAAGGAAAACGTTCCGGCTCAGAATACAATTCCTGTTCCGGCGGGTTCCACTCGGAACAAAAAACGTTTAGGAAGAGGAATCGGGTCTAAAACCGGTAAGACCGGTGGACGCGGATCCAAAGGACAGTACGCACGGAATACAGTTCGTCGGGGTTTTGAAGGTGGGCAAATGCCAATCCACCGCAGAATTCCAAAAAGAGGATTCACTTCGATTTTTCATACGACATTCTTCCCGATCAACCTCAGGGATATCGAGAAAAGCGGTTTGACCGGGAACATAGATGCCAAAAATATGGTTGAATCGAAGATTCTCGATAAAGAGACGACTCTTTTCAAGATTCTTGGCACTGGGGAAATCAAAAAAGCGGTCCACATCGTGGCTGATAGCGTTTCCAAATCCGCCAAGGAAAAAATAGAAAAAGCCGGCGGGTCGGTAAAATTACGCTCCGAATTGGCTAAAGAAGCCTGATCGGGCTTCGCATTCATGCTTCTGCTTTTGTTGGAAGCTTTTACAGGAGGGACTCGATTTTGAGTCCCTTTTGCCCAAGAGGGGACCGAAAGGTCCTGGAAATAGGAAAAGGAATTTAGTTTAGAACTACATGCTGACTTCGATCGCAAATATCTTTAAGATTCCGGAGCTAAGGAATAAGGTTTTCTTTACCCTTGGCATGCTCCTTTTATTCCGCCTTGGAACGCATATTACTATTCCTGGAATCGATCCTAAAGTCGTTTCGGCAATTGCAGCCGATGCGACTGCCTCGGAAGGATTGGTAGGCATGTTCGACATGTTTGCCGGAGGAGCGCTTCTGAACTTCTCCATTTTTGCCCTCGGAATCATGCCTTACATCTCTTCCTCCATTATCATGCAATTAGTCATGGTTTTGGTTCCGTCTTTGCAGAAGCTCCAAAAAGAAGGGGAAGAAGGCCGTAAGAAAATCGGACAGTACACGAAGTATGGAACGATTATCCTGTGTGCCGTTCAATCTCTAGCAGTCATTCGTTTGGCCCAGCAATGGTCGTACGGCGCCGATCAAAAAGCGGCTCTGCACCCGGGACTTATTCATTCTTCAGTAGAATCCTGGTTTTTCTTTATCGCACTTTTATCCATCACAACTGGAACCGTTTTGTTGATTTGGCTCGGTGAGCAGATCACCGAGAGAGGAATCGGTAATGGAATCTCTCTTTTGATCTTTGCCGGTATCGTAGGTCGTCTACCGAGTTCCGTTTACCAACTGTTCCAGGAGAACTTCGTAGACGGTTTGAATATTATCATTTTATTATTACTATTCATTCTACTGATTTCTCTTACCGTTCTTTTAACGCAAGGTGTCCGTAAGGTGCCTTTACAGTACGGTAAGCAGATGGTCGGACGCAGAATGGTCCAAGCAAAGAGTCAAAGCATTCCGTTTAAAGTAAACGGAGCAAGCGTAATGCCGATCATCTTCGCATCTTCGCTACTTCTGTTTCCGCAAACCATTATTCAACAGATCGTCGATATCCCTGAGTGGGCAGGATGGGCGGTTCTATTAGATTATTTGAATCCATTTTCTCAAATCTGGTACCACGCGGCAGTTTACTTCTTTATTTATATAGGTTTGATCGTTTTCTTCGCGTATTTCTACACCGCGATTCAATTTAATCCGGCTGAACTTGCCGAGAACCTTAGAAAATATAACGGTTTTATTCCAGGAATTCGTCCCGGTTCGCATACGAAAGAATATATCGAAAAAGTTTTAAATCGTATCACTCTTCCGGGTGCGATCTTTCTGGCAGGTCTTGCCCTGGCTCCGTACATTATTATTCGCTTTTTAGATTTAGGAACCAATTCCGGCGGCGGATCGCTGGTTTATACGTTCGGTGGAACCTCTCTTTTAATCATGGTAGGGGTCGCCTTAGAGACTCTGAAACAATTAGAATCTCAGCTATTAATGAGAAACTACGACGGGTTCTTAAAAAAATCCAAAATTAAGGGAAGGTCCTAGAAAATGAATTCGATCATCTTCATGGGCCCCCCAGGCGCGGGAAAGGGAACTCAAGCTAAGATTCTTTGCGATACGCTTGGAATCCCACAAATATCCACCGGCGATATTTTGCGCTCTGCCGTGAAGAATGGAACTCAAATGGGACTCGAAGCCAAAAAATACATGGATGCGGGCGATTTGGTTCCGGATTCCGTGGTCATTGGCATAATCAAGGACCGTATCGTCGAACCGGACTGTAAGACAGGATTCCTGCTGGATGGATTTCCGAGAACTGTCGAACAAGCTGAAGCTCTCGATATGCTTCTGAAAGCGGAAGGCAAAGATATTAAGCGTGCGATAAATTTGGAAGTTCCCGACGGGGAATTGCTTCAAAGACTTTTGAAACGCGCAGAAATCGAAGGGCGCTCCGACGATAACGAAGCGACCATCAAAAGTCGTCTGGAAACATACAATAAAAAGACGCTTCCTCTTCTGGATTACTATGCCGCCAAAGGAAATCTTTCCCGGATCAACGGCGTAGGATCTCTAGAACAAGTAACCGAACTCATCAAAAAGGAGCTGACGTAACTTGGCTAAAGAAGAAGCGATCACTGTGGACGGGACGGTCCTGGAACCACTACCCAATGCCATGTTTCGTGTCGAACTAGAGAATGGGCACAAGGTTTTAGCCCATATTTCGGGTAAGATGAGAATGCACTATATAAGGATCCTTCCCGGAGATAAGGTCACCGTGGAACTTTCCCCATATGATTTGACCAAAGGTAGAATTACCTACCGCAAGAAGTAGGACAGATGTTATGAAAGTAAGAACCTCCGTTAAAAAAATCTGCACTAGTTGCAAGATTATTAGAAGAAAGGGCGTGATCCGAGTGATCTGCACCAATCCTAAACATAAGCAAAGGCAAGCGTAACCATGGCACGTATCGCAGGAATCGATCTTCCAAGGGAAAAAAGAATCGTAGTGGGCTTAACCTATATTTTCGGGATCGGCCCCTCTACTTCCCGCAAAGTCCTGGCAAAAGCCGGGGTTGATCAAGCGGTTCGGGTGAAGGATCTTTCCGACATCCAAGAGGCCGCTATCAGAAAGGTGATTGAAGAAACCGTAAAGGTGGAAGGCGATCTTCGTTCTGAAAACCAACTTAATATTAAACGTCTGATGGATATCGGATGTTACCGTGGGTTAAGACATAGAAAAGGCTTGCCAGTTCGCGGTCAAAGAACTCGTACCAATGCCCGTACTCGCAAAGGCGTTAAAAAGACCGTCGCCAATAAGAAAAAGGCAACTAAGTAATCATGGCTGAAGATAAGAAAACAAAGAAAGATAAGAAAGTTAAGAAGAAGGAAAAAAAGGTCGTACCGCGCGGTAAGGTCTATATCACTGCTTCTTTTAACAATACTATTATCACCATAACCGACCTGGCAGGAAACACTCTATCTTGGTCGACTGCCGGTGCAATGGGCTTTCGTGGCTCAAAAAAGTCCACTCCGTATGCCGCGCAAATCGCGGCAGGAAGCGCTGCCGAGAAAGCGATCGACGCAGCTGGGCTAAACGAAGTGGATGTTCTGGTTTCCGGTCCTGGGATCGGTCGTGAATCAGCCATTCGCTCGTTAGTTGCAAGAGGTCTTTCTATTAAGATGATTAAGGACGTAACTCCTCTACCCCATAACGGTTGCCGTCCCCGTAAAAGAAGAAGGGTCTAAGGTAGGAAGAATATGGCAAGATATAGAGGTCCAGTCGTAAAACTGATGAGGAGAGAGGGTGTTAACCTCTTCCTCAAGTCTAGCTATACTTTCAATCGGGATAAGTTCCACAAAAAGGGACCTCCCGGTATGCCGCCAAAACGGAAGCCGAAAGTTTCCGAATATGGCGCTCAGCTGAGAGAAAAGCAGAAACTGAAACGCGCTTACGGTCTGTTAGAAAAACAATTCCGTCGTTATTATGAAGAAGCTTCGCATGCTCACGGTGTGACCGGTGAGATTTTGCTTCAACTTCTAGAAAGAAGATTGGATAACGTCGTTTATCGACTTGGGTTCGCAGTGACTAGGCGCCAGGCTAGGAATTTCATCTCTCACCAACACGTTCTCGTGAACGGAGAGAGGGTGGATATTCCTTCTTACAGACTGAATGTCGGTGACAAAATCGAAATTAGAGGCAAGTTCCATACCTCCGGTTTTATCGTTCAAAACATTCAATTGGCTCAATCCTTGAACTCAATTCCATCTTGGTTGTCTGCCGACTTTATCAAGTTTTCAGGGGATGTTCTTTCTTTACCGGAACGCCATCATGTGGATATTCCAGTGAAAGAACAAGTGATCGTGGAGTTGTACTCCAAGTAATAAAGGTACGAAGGTTTTCACATTGTCTCTTAAAAGCTTACTCAAAGGATTTAAACGTCCGAAAAAGATCGAATTCACTACGGAAACGAACACGCCTAATTACGGAAAGTTCGTCGCGGAGCCGTTCGAACGCGGGTTTGCAACTACGATCGGAAACTCTCTTCGCAGGACTCTTATGTCCTCGATCGAGGGTGCGGCAATTTCCGCAATCCGCATCGAAGGCGTAAACCACGAGTTCTCATACATCGAAGGAGTGGCTGAGGACGTTACCCGTATCATCCTGAACTTGAAGCAGGTTCGCATTAAATACGAGCCTGAAGATAAAGATCAAAGCAAGGTCATTCACCTCGAATTGAAAGGCGCAGGATATTTTAGAGCGGGCGATTTGGCTGTGGATTCTTCCATAGAAATCATGAATCCGGATCTTCACCTTGCGACTTTGAACGAGGACGCCAATTTGATTCTCGATTTAGAGATTCAAAGAGGTAGGGGATATGTTCCCGCCGAAGATAAGAAGAAAGATATAGAAGTATTGGGAACGATCCCTATCGATTCTATCTTTTCTCCGGTTCAAAAAGTCATTTTCGAAATTTCGGAAACTCGCGTCGCTCAAAGATCTGACTACGAGAAATTGACTCTTGAAGTCTGGACGGACGGCTCTATCTCGCCGGAAGACGCAGTCGCGCAAGCAGCGAAAATCTTAAAAGAACACCTAACGGTTTTCATCAATTTCGAAGAAGAACTAGAAGAGGAAGAAGACGAGCTAGACGAGGCCGACGAGAAGCTGAAAGCGTCTCTTTCAAAACACGTCGAAGAGCTTGAACTATCCGTTCGTTCTCTCAATGTTCTTCGAAGCTTGGAGATCGACTTTGTCGGAGATCTAGTCAAGAGATCCGAAGAAGAGATGTCCAAATCCAAACACTACAGCGAGCAGGCTCTCGGTGAGCTCAAATCCAAACTTGCAGGTTTGGGATTGTCGTTCGGAATGAGGGATTTCTGAAATGAATAAAAGAAATAAAGTAAAGCATCTTAACCGCGAAAAAGGTCATAGAGATGCTTTGATCAATAATATGATCACGAGTCTTTTTAAATACGAAAGGATCGAATCTACCCAAGCAAAATTGAAGGTGGTTCGTTCTCACGCAGAAAAGATCATTACTCGTGCAAAGAAAAATTTAGGCGATGTTGCGCCCGAGATAAAACTTCATAACAAACGTGAAGTTTTAAAAAGAGTGAAAGATCGTAATATCGTAACTAAACTTTTCGAGGATATTGCCGTTCGTTTTGCGAACACGAACGGAGGATATACGCGGATTCTTAAACTCGTAAATCGCCCATCCGATAATTCAGAGGTCGGAATATTAGAGCTAACGAACCGTAAGGATCGCCCGACCCTTCTCAAGGAAATTCGGGAAAAACGCGAAGTTTTTTCCGACGAAAAGAAAGCTAAGGCCGCTAAAGAAGCTCCTCCTAAAAAGGAAAAAGCTCCTAAGAAAGTAGCAGCAGAGAAAAAGAAAACAACTGCTGCTCCCAAGAAAAAAGCCGCAGCAAAACCTAAGAAAAAGAAATAACACCATATACTAAGAGATGGGTGACCGACCCCGGACGTTGAAGGACGGCTCCGGGGTTTTTTATTTCGTTCGTAATTGGAGGGAAAATTTTTGATACTCGCTTTGCCGCTTATTCGTAGGGGCAGGGTGTGTCAGGATACTATCGGATAGTGTCGTTAAAGTTTCGCACAATTAGAATTTCAGGTAAGGCTTTCAACACGGTCAAACCGTTAGTTTTTAAATTCTTAATTCTTTTAACTTCCGCATGTCAACATACTTTTTCTCCCATTCAGTGGAGGCGGCATGTCTGAGCTGAGTCGAGCAGTAGCTAGCATGAGAGCGGACTTACCATCCGGAAAAACTCCAACAACTTTCGTCCTTCTCTTGATCTCTTTGATGATCCGTTCTAAAGGATTATTCGTTCGTATCTTTCTCCAATGTTCGGATGGGAAATCCGTAAAACCGGGGTTTCCTCGATTCCGCAGGAAACTATTTTGGAAGCTTCTTTCAATTTCATTTCGTTTAACCTTTCAACTACAAAGTTAGCTTTCTTCAAAGCCTCTTCCTTGTTTTCCTGAGAGTGAATAGCTTTTAGCATTTGGGAAATAACCTTAAAAGAACCTCTTGGTGCTTTCCCAAATACGTTTCGATAGAAATGAACTATGCATCTTTGCCACTTAGAGTCGGAAAAGAAGTAAGGGATCGATTCTAGTAAGCCTAGACACTTATCAGAGAGGATTAAATTCACTCCTTTGAGTCCTCTATCCTTCGGGTGCTTTAAGAAAGCCTGCCAACTTTCTTTGTCCTCTCTCGGCTCCTTCTATCGAGACTAAAACTTCCCGGTAGCCTTCAGAATTGACTCCTATGACTTCCAGGATTGCTATATTACGGATTTCACCACCCCAAAATTTCTTGAGATACAATCTATCCAGGTAAACGTAAGGATATTCATCGGTAAGTTGACGGTTTCTCCATTCGTCGATCTGAACAAAGACTTTCTGATTTAATTTGCTAGTCGTGGAAGGAGAAACTTTCGTCCCCCAAAGTGTTTCCGTAATATCTTCGACCCTTCGGACAGATACTCCGGCTAAATACATTTCCATGAAAGCTTCTTCTACAGAACTCTCTGGACGTTTGTATCTTTCGATGATCGCAGACTGGAACGGAATTGCTCTAAGTTTAGGAACTTTAGACGGTCCCCTAGAAATCCGGCTTCGCCGGATTGCAACTTTACTTTTCCGGCTTCCGTTTCGAAGTTTCTATTATAAGATCCGGCTCGGGTATCTACTCGATCTGGGTTTCTTTCATACTTCGAGACTTGGCAGAGTTTATCCGCCTTCTCATCTAAGAGAGCATTCAGCGTTTCTTCGATTGGACCTCTTACGGAGTTCACTCAGGTCCTTCTTGAGTTGGATCTCATCCACTTGGATTACTTTCAGGTGGCTTTTATCTTCTTCTGCCCTCATGGGGGGTTCTCCTCTTCTTGAAAATTGTTTGGCCACAATCTCAATCGGTTAGGAGAGCCTTTCTTTTTATCTCTAAATGTGCGAAAAATTTAGAACGTTATCCGATTCATACTGATTAATAAATTTTATAGTATGATGACAACTTGTCCCGTTAATTTTAACTCAAAATTATTGCAGCGGCATTGGTGCCTATGAAAGAGGTTGGTTGATGTTTCGAGAGTCCGTAGGGATTGCGTGAGTTTTGCTCCGAAAAACGAATGACAAAGTGAAATGTGCCACAAGCCGAGCACTAGCCGCAAAGCGAAGTTGCTAAGCCGGAATTAGTTGCAGTTGTAGTGTTTCTTGCATTTAACAGCTAAAGTATTCCTCACGGCTCACCTAACGCTTTAGTCAAGAGTTCCGTATCTAGATATTCGGTTAATTCTTTCAACCTGCCATCCTCGATTTTCACGACCCAGCAGTACGTATTATTGTAAGGTAAACCGCTCTTAGTGGTCACACGTCCCCTGCATTCAACTACCACATACTCGCCTTCCGCAATGAAGCGATGCGCACTATTCGTATATAGATCCGCAAATCGTGAAAAAAGAGGATCGAGAAGTTCGGTACGCACCGTCTTTCTTCCTCGATATGTTTTTGACCAGGCCGTCGAACCTATGATAGTCCAAGAAAAATCATTCGAAAGACTAAGCAACAAAGGTTTGCCATCACCTTTTTCTAATCCTGAAAAAATTCGCTTCATCAGTTCTTTATTTTCTTCAGCGCTCATATCGAAATCTCCTATTTAGATAAAAATGCATCGATCAACATTATAAGATATTGTATTCGGAATAACCTGATTGAGATTGAAACGATAATGTCCTTGAAGTTTCGCACAATTAGAATTTCAGGTAAGGCTCTCAACACGGTCAAACCGTGAGTTTTTAAATTTTTAATTCTTTTAACTTCCGCATGTCAACATACTTTTTCTCCCATTCAGTGGAGGCGGCATGTCTGAGCTAAGTCGAGCAGTAGCTAGCATGAGAGCGGACTTACCATCCGGAAAAACTCCAACAACTTTCGTCCTTCTCTTGATCTCTTTGATGATCCGTTCTAAAGGATTGTTCGTACGAATCTTTCTCCAATGTTCGGATGGGAAATCCGTAAAACCGGGGTTTCCTCGATTCCGCAGAAAAACTACTTTCGAAGCTTCTTCTAATCTCGTTCCTTTAAAAAATCGGGCGAAATAACGCGCAAATTCAATGACCTTTTCCGTCCAAAAGTTCCTCTAGTTTTTCGACTAGAGCGTTATCCTCGCTGATCTCTTTTGCTCTTTGCAGGATATCCCTCGATTTTTCAAAGTCTCCTAGCAATCGGTAATTATCCGCTAGGTTGATTAAGTTTGCGAATCTATGAGGCTGCGAGATTCGAACCGCTTCGGCTGCCTCCGCTGCTTTCTTGAAGTCTTTTATATGTTTATAACATAAGGAAACGACGAACCAGATATTTTGAGAATTCGAATTTAACGATAAATATTTTTCGAACCATTTGATCGCATTTACATAATCCTTCCGATCATAGTATACTTGGCCTAGCAGGCGAGCGGGTTCTTTGAACGTAGGTGCGATTGTCCAAGCTTCTTTCAATAAAGACACCGCTTTTACGGTTTCACGTTGTTGTAAACTTCTTCGCGCCTCTGAGTATTTACTTATCGCTTGTGAATATTTCGGATGATCGGTGGAAATTTGTTCCTTGAAACCGATACGCATTAAGGATAGATCGTCCGATATGACTCCGAAGGAGTGCAGTCTATCCGCTATACCGTCGATTTCTCCTTTAGCTTCTTCGACGATTCGCAGGAAAATAGTTTCGTCCTCATTCATCCGCCAATGGATTCCGTCCTCCGACAAGCTGATATCATCGCGGCCGTCCGAACCTATGTATATAACGTCCCCATCCATGAGCTTCGACTCTTGAATTTTAAATTTGCCGTCGATCGGAGAGCCTAATTTCCAGGTCGATGTTTCTCTTACTAAAAACGAGGCCCTTCCGTCTCTATAAAGAACCGGCCATGGGTGTTCGGCGTTGAAGAAAAGGATCCTTCCGGTTTTTTCGTTGATCAATCCGAGAATGACGGATGCCATCATCATTCCGTCGAAAGTTCGGAAGATATCATCCAATTCCCTATATGTCTGATGTATCCAATCTTCTGGCTTCATTTCTAAGACTCTGCCGTGACTTGCGGATCTTGCCATGATATTGTTAACTGCAGTTCCAAGAACGATAGCACCTCCGGCACCTTGCAGGGATTTGCCCATCGCATCTCCGTTTAGAAATACGATCCATTTCTCCTTATTCGATCCGAAGAGAAGATTTCCGCTGATACATATATCGCCTCCAAGTTCCGATTCCCGATTTTTAAATATGAATTTCTTTTTCTGTTCGATATAGAACGTGGTGCTGACTTCTATCGAAGTGTTCCAGTTTGTGGTAAGAGGTTTACTTAACAACGATGTTAAGTAATAATCGCCGTCTTGCTGTATTTTCAAGGCTTGGATCTCGTCCATTTTGCCCGTTACCTCTCTAGTACGTTCCTTTACTTTCTCTTCTAGAGTATTTGCGTATTCCTCTTCTACTGCTCCGATTAACCTAAAAATTACGATTACACTTTTGGTTATGTACGCGACTACGACCAAAAAAACCAACTTTAACGCTTGTTCGGAAATGGACGCGTATCCGGGCGATAAAACTTTTATTTCGTCTTCGGTAAATTCCACTCCCATTAAGCCGCTGTTTAAGATTACGATTCCCTGGCAAAAAGCGCAAAGGAACCCAGTCCAAAGAACGAAATTCGGCGATAGTAAAAGTCCTGAATATACGATAAAGATCATATTAATGGCATATAAAACTAGTTGTCGAATCACTCCCGAGGACATGTCTCGATCCGTCCAAGATGCGACGAACATCGTAATGCCTAGAGTGATGACATCGGCAAGAATAGAAGCCATGCCAAGTCGGACAGGAATCGTTCCATTTCTACGTAGATAAAAAAGATTAGCGATTGCAAAGCCTGCTAAAGTACAGGTTCCGAGT
Organism: Leptospira broomii serovar Hurstbridge str. 5399; assembly: GCF_000243715.2. NCBI lineage: Bacteria > Pseudomonadati > Spirochaetota > Leptospiria > Leptospirales > Leptospiraceae > Leptospira > Leptospira broomii. The sequence goes on along the minus strand of NZ_AHMO02000008.1, from coordinate 676,059 downwards.
AAGTAAGCGGCGTTCTGCAGTAAGGAGCTTTGGGCCCAGGACGCTGCCAGGGAACCTAAAAATAAAACAACAAGACCGAAGCGGATTCGATTGATCGTAACAGGTCCCGAAGAAGCTATTCGATCCGTTAATAGCTCCTTTTTATCTTCCATGATTCTTAAAGCTCCGATTGAGAAAATGGGGGTATTCGAGATTAATTAACGTGATTTAGGATGCAAATGTCTACAAATTCTCTTCCGGATCGAGCTTAGAACAAAAATCGGAATCGACCGGAACGGATCTAAAATTGCAAAAATATAAGTGAAATGTGAGAAGATTATAAATCGACTTCTATCGCTCTTCTTCAAGCAAACAAGATCCTATTCCTCGCATCGCGATGATTTGCAGGATTACTCGGACGGATATCCGCTGTAAGTCATTTTGCCGGTCATATAGACAGGGCTTTGGTTATTTGCCTGAATTTTAGTTTTTAAACTGTTCTGAAGATTGAGCAGTACGCTGTCGCTGAAAGAAACATTGGCTGCATCGACTGCGATTGCAAAGTGAATCGAAGTGTCCGAATCTTCCCCGTCCGCTAAGTCATCCCAGAGAATTAAAAGATTTCCGGAGCCGTTTTGTCTATTTCGATCCTGAACCAGGATCGCTTCGGCGTTCTCATTTTGAATACTAGTCGGCACGCCTTTATTGTAGACTCGTTTGTCCGTTATTAGAATAACATCTTGCGTTGAAAAATGAGGAGGTAGAAAAATTTCAGTCGGCGCTTCGGATTTTCTTCCTTTCCAGATTACTATTATAAATCTCTTATCCGAAAAATAAGTCGGTCCGGACGATTCGGCTCGGATTCCTCCCCACTCGAATACGTTCTTCCACGAATCGAATCCGACGGTATTATAATAAAAACTTAAAATTTGTCCTTGGGATCTTCTCGGATAAGCCCGCTGAATCGTGTAATTGTCCACATTGAAAGTCGTTCCGTAATTTCCCACGACTGAAAAATCTTCGTTATTCCAAGCGTCCTTGGAAGTGATCAATTTAGAAGTATTGCCATTCATATATTCGTGGTGATTATTATAATAATAATCCCAATGCCATTCCGTCCCCGAAACAACGGGATTATAGAAGTCCGCATATCGAGTTTTTGCGGTTTGTTGACCGTCGGAAATTTCCATGGCCTGGTAAACCGCGCTAATCATTCTAGGCGTATCTTTGGCTCCGACCCCTTTAAGCCACATTCCGAATTCGCTAAGAAAAACCGGTGTTTGTTCGAATCTAGATTCTTTTCGAATATCATCCAGGTATTTAAAATATGTGGCATTATCAATTCCGGTAAGATCGGTTCCCATTCGCGCAGCGTCATAAAAGTGAGAATTGAAAACAAATCCCGGCCCTGGAAGCGTTGTCAAATGTCCGCCACCTGTTGCAGGTGCGATGGCTCCTATATTCGTATTCCAAAAAACTAATGGTTCTGCGTAGACCAGTTTAGAATCCCATCCATTTTGATTTAAATTTTGTCGAACTTTGTTATAAAAGGGCCAAAGTTTTTGATTGTCCCATTGTGCAGGCGTTAACCCTTGCATTCCTCCGTCCACAGGTTCATTAAAAGGGTCTATTCCAAGAATATAAGCGAACTCCCCGGGCGTGAGTTGGGATTTTAAATATGCGGCGGTCTGTCCGAGCTGCCAAAGAAATTCTTCCTGCATTGTTCGAGTCCCAAGCGAAGTGTTTAAAGTCGAATCGTTCCAGAAATTTCTGAACGCTCTACGAATGGCTTCGTTGGTCAGATTGTTTTGACTCCAGCTGGCGCAAATAATTCCGCAATACTCTGACGGATAGGATCCGCCGGAGATAATCCAAGCCGGGGCTCCGTTTCCGGTATACCAGGAGTTTTTATTAAATAGGTTCCTTGAAAATAAATCCTGATGGAAATCCAGAAGAATATAAAGTTTCTTTTGGGTGGCCTTCCGAATTTGCGCGATAATTGAATCCAGATAAGCATAATCTATCGTATCCACCGCAGGGTGAGTCCCTTCCCATGCGATATTAAATCGAATCATATTTGCCCCTGTCGTCTGGCCTAATCTTCCTAGCGCGATATCTGCATCGGTTTCGTTTTGGAAGGGTTTAAAGCCATGTTGGGCCAGCTTAGCGTTTCCGGAGATATTAAAGCCGCGGAAGTAAACTTCTCGACCGAGACCGTCTATGAATATTTTGTCTGTCTGACCGGCGTACGATTTTTCCCCTATAATAACGTTTATTTCATCGCTCGTATCCACATAATCTAAATTATGAAGATTGGAGCTAAGACTCAACGATCGGTTTAATTGATTTGATATCAAACCGTCAAATTGCTTGCCGGAAAGATAAGATAGGAGCGGGAGCGATGAATTTGCGGTAGGACTGCAATTGCCACTGACATAGGTAATAAACGAAAGGAAAAGGGTAAGAATCAATCGGGACTTCATGGAGGCGAACTCTATTGGTTCGAAATCGAGTCGCCAAGTACAAATTGTAAATCGGAGCGAACAGAGTAATAAAAATAGAATCTTTTTTTATTACTCTATATAAATATTATACTTAATTTAAGTTATATAGAGTGAATTTATAATTGGAATGTATGCGATAAACTCCCCTAAATTCCAATTCAATTAACGATTTTTTTCGGCTTGTTTGGAATACTTTCTTTGATAAACGAATCGGATCGCTTCGGCCTCCAGCCTAGGTACCGGCTTTCCGCCTCCTAGTATTCTGGAGTCTACATATGCCTTACAGGTTTTTTCTAAAACTTGGCATACCGCATGTACGTCATCTATTGTTCCGTGTGCGCAAAAGGCTCCGTTCCCTTTAAGGAGAACTGCATTTCGTCTTTTAATGGCGGCGACTAATTCCTTAAATGTTTTCTTTTCGGAATTGAGCGAGACGATTTTCGCGTTAGGTCCGACAATCTGGGCCATATCATCTAAAAAAGGGCGAACCGTTTCTCCAGCCATGGAGCAAGTAAGAATATTCTCTTGTGTCGAATGAATGATCACTCTAAACTCGGGTCTTGCTAAATAGAGAGCGACGTGAGCTGCGGCTTCTTCCGGCACGTCTCTAGGAAAAACCTGTGCATCGACTAAGGGGATTTCGAAGAATCCGTTTTTACTTTTTTTACCTAAAGCGAGCAAATCCGCCTTCTTGGGCGTAATCCAAACGCTTTGCCCGATTTTAATGCTGGCACATCCTCCCTTTGATAAGATACCTTCCTTAATGAATTGAGGTAGAACAGTCTGCAATTCTAACGGACTCTCCGGAAATTTCATGTCTTTGCCTCAACTCCGAAATTTTGCACGTACCATTCGCGTATCGCTTCACGACTTGCACTTCTTTTTCCGGAGATCTTTAAAAATTCCTGCTCGATGAACTTTTTGCAGACCCGCTCCAAAACTAGAGCCACATTAAACGCATCTTCCATATCCTTTCCGATACAAAGCGTTCCATGATTTGCAAGAAGCACGGCCTTACTGCCGGAACGATCTAATGCTTCGATTGCCATTCTGATCAGTTTTTTGGTTCCCGGTAAGGAATAAGATGTGCAGTAAACCGGTCCTCCGATAATTTTCTTCATCTCAGTATCCAGAATAGGGACTTCGCGATGGGCGGCTGCAACGACTGAGGCTTGCAATTGATGCGTATGAATGACTGCGCCGATATCGGATCGAAGTTCGTAAGCCGCTGCGTGAAGCCCTTTCTCGTAGGATGGTTTGATTCGACCTACGTGGGTCAGGTCGTGTCTGTTTACCCGAACGATTTCGTCCGGTCTTAAATCTTCGTAAGTTCTCCCTGTCGGAGTGATGACAAAATGGTCTTCGTCGATTCGCTGGCTGATATTTCCCCAGCTTCTTGCGATCAGACCGGCTTTCAGTAATCGTATTCCCGTATCACGAACGAGTTTTTTTGCCTTATCGATGTTCATACTACTCTCCGAATCGTGTTAAACGAAGCTAATCCATTATTTCTTTGCCGGAACTCCCTCTACTTTCTGAAACACTTTTTCAAAACGTTTTAGAGCCTCGTCGACTACCGCGTCAGTGTCCGAAGCACTTGTATAGAGACGACTTCCCGCTAATGTTACGAGTCCTTCCGCCATATACGCGGCGCCCATTTCTTCCATCGCTTTCTTTCTTTCGTGCGCTTCGTGAATCGTTTTCTTGATTTTCCAGAACTTCTTTATATCGATTTCGAGCAACATGGTTCCGACCGTTTCCAGATGACAGATAGATCCTTGATTAAACGCAACGAAAGGTAGATCGTATTTCTTTATCAGTTTTTGTAAACCGACAGTAATTCGGTCTCCTGCTCTTCCGGATTTTTCGCAGGCTTTTTGTTTTTCAATTTCACAAAGAGTGAAATAGCCGGCCGCCGAGCTTAAAGGGTTGGCCGCCATCGTACCGCCTATCAATGCTTTCTTCGTTCCGCTTTGGAGTCCGGCAGATAGATATTTCATGAATTCCCTTTTTCCACCGAGACCGCCCGCGGAAGGATAACCGCCCGCTACTACTTTTCCGAAAACGGTAAGATCAGGACTAACTCCGAAATATCCTTGGGCGCCGCTCATTCCGATTCGAAAAGCAGTTACGACTTCATCAAAAATTAATAAAGCGCCATACTTATCACAGAGCTCGCGAACTCCTTTATTAAAATCGAAATCTAACGGTCGCGTACCGCTCTCCGGGCCGACGGGCTCGATTAAAACGGCGGCAGTCCCGCCTCTCCAACGATTCCTTTTTAGAACTTTTTCCAGCGAGTTTAGATCGTTCGGGTAAAACTCTTGAGTATATTTAAAGATATGCTTGGGAATTCCATGCGCTTCGAAATGACGCGTGCCTGGAATACGAATACCGTAGGCAAGTTGGTCGCTCCAGCCGTGGTACGCTCCGCCCATCTTAACTATATTTTTCTTTCCTGTGGCGAGTCGTGCGACTCGAATAGATGCCATACAAGCTTCCGTACCTGAACCGAGCATCCGAAACATTTGTACGGAAGGCATATGCTCGACGATCTTTTCGGCTAGTCGAAGCTCATACTCGTGAAAGAGACCCGTTACGGGACCGGTACTATTCAATAACTGGACGACCTTTTCCCGAACCGATTTTGGGTTGCTGCCTAAAACCGTAGGACCTCCACCTTGCAGAAAGTCGATGTATTTGTTTCCGTCGAGATCGTGGAGGTATGCTCCTTCCGCTTTGGTAAATACGAGAGGAAAGGGGTAATTAAACGCTAAATTGTGCTGAACTCCTCCAGGAATGTATTGGGAAGCCTCTTGAATCATCGCCTTTGAACGGGTACATTTCTTTTCATAATAGTTGTTTAAATAGGTTTGCAGCTCGTCTTTTTTCACCGAACGAATCGGTTGCGAAATGAGTGCCTTGAGTTGGCGATATATTTCCTGAGTATCAGGGTATTTGGATATCGAAAAGCCGGTAGCCATGTCCCTCTCCATCTTTCTTCGAATTCTACTTGACAGTGAGTGACTGCTCACTCACTGTCAAGTAGAAAATACCAAGCAAATCAAAAAGCTTTAAAAAACCGTATAGACAATGGAAAGTTCCGCTTTTGCGGCCGGGAGACTAGGCTACATTGACTTCATCGATGCCAACGAAATATTATAGCGAGACATTTGAACGGATACCGGAAGAGAAACGGAACCGGATTCTTTCGGTCGCAATTGCCGAATTTGCGAATCGCGGTTTTACGAGCGCAAACACCAATACGATCGCTCGGAAAGCGGGAATCAGCGTAGGCTCTCTATTTAAGTACTTCGAAACAAAGGAAGATTTCTTTTTAACAGCGGTAGGCCACGGAATCAATCAACTTGAGCGAACTCTGGAAAAAGTCATGGAAGAGAAAAACGACCTTTTCGGGAAGATCGAAAATATTCTTCGCATTATTCAACGACATTCCAGGGAAAACCAGGATATCATTAGGCTTTATAATGAGATGACTTCCGAAGGGAATTCGGATTTAATTCGCCGTCTTTCATCCGAGTTGGAAAGTGTTTCGGCCAGAATTTATACTTCATTACTATCCAAGGCAAAGAAAGACGGAATCATCGCCAAAGATATTGAAGAGGATATTTTTGCGTTCTGTTTGGATAATCTTTTTATGACGCTGCAATTTTCGTACGCGTCGGAATATTATAGGGAAAGAATGAAAATTTATCTCGGATCGAATATTTTCGATCAAGATGAGAAAGTCATAGAAGGTCTGATGAAATTCATTCGTAGAGCATTAGCGATAAGTTAAGCTTGGCTTGTTAGAAGAGTGAAACGGATTCTTATCTTTAGGCCTTATTATTAAACGCCTGCGCTTGAATTTCATTTGTGTAATACGGAACTTTTTTCCTTTGTCGACCAGTCCATCATCGGAGATTCTTTCAAAAAGAAGGTCAAAATTATATTAAATAGCGATAAAGCAACGAATACCTTCATAAATTCTATGCTGCCGATAACGTTTAAACCTACGATAAAGCCTATTCCAGAAATTTGACCTATTAATAATAATAAGCCTTGCGAAGAGGATTCAGGGGCCGGGGACGTAATTTCGGCGCAATATTGAAAACCGATAGGGGCCCCTGCGCCTAGCAAGAAAAACCCGATTAAGAAAGACCCTATTAGCAAAACAGAATACTCCGTTCCGAATGTGAGGAGTAGAATTCCGGGCAAGAATCCGATCATCGACACGACAAGAAACGGCTGGCGTTTTCCGATCGCATCTGAGATGGGCGGAAATATGACTCCTCCGATAATCCCCGAGATAAGCATAACTCCGCCGACGAGTCCCGTTTGTTCCACATTTAAACCTTTGCTTTCGCAGATTTGATCTATGCAGGTACTCAATGCATTAAAGATTCCCAAGCCGATAAGGAAGAGTAACAGCGCTTTTCGCATATCTTTTTGCCGAAGGATATGTTTGAGCCCTGCAAATACTTTAATTCTAGTGTCTTCTCCGTGAATACTCGGCGATGTCGGAGGTCTTTCTTTTATAAAAACAAGAAATAGAACTGCTCCTATAAAAGAAGCGATTCCGTAAATTAAAACTGCCTCCGGAATTCTAGATAGTTCCGGATGGTCGCCTCCTATCAGCAAAGGAGTGCCGATCATTACGATTATAATTCCTACGAATTGAGCTAATGTACCTAATGCAACAGCGGTGGCTCGTTCATTTATCGGGAACCAGAGCACACTTACTTTTGTAACCGCGTTAATGATGAAAGGTTGAGCGATTGCTAAACCGATCTGACATACGATGACTACTCTGAAATCTTCCGCATACAATCCTTTTAACAACCCGAGGGATCCGGCGATTGCGGCGCCAATTCCAATGCCGATTCTTATACCATACGTATCGATGATATAGGATGCAGGTATCGCCATTACGACGAACACTGCCAAGAAGATCATAGAGAGTAAATCGACTTCGAATGACGTGACCCCGTAGAATTGTTTCGCATCCCTAGCAATCGACGCGAAGGTAAGCCATTGAATTTGGATGATTGCAGTAATCAAAGAATACAGTGCAAGAACAATCCATCTGTATCCATAAACCTTTACTTGGTTATCAGCCATTCTGTTTCCCCGTGCCGAAAGCGTTCGCGCGTTTTATTTATTTCGAACCGGAGTTCAATCGAATGAATGGAATTCCGGACAAATGGTTTGTCGATTCTTGACAGTATTTAGCTATCTTCTTTTCTCTTCCAAGCAATTTACATTTTTGATAAGGAATCGAACATCATTTGGCATGGGCTTCCGCCGATTCTGATATATGGTTCACCGAACCATTTCAGTAAAATGTAAGAGATATATAAGTGAAGTATAATCTACTCTGCGAGGGTAGCAAATGAATAACGGAAAAAACCATGCAAGAAAATACTCATATCTTAAAACATTCCGTTATCGTTGACAGGAGTTGCGGAAATATCCTCGTGAACATCCCAATGTTCCGTGATCTTTCCATCTTGGATGCGAAATATATCTATGATTGCGATGCCTTTCGTCCCCGGTATACGAACGGCATGTACGTGTAAGATTACGTAATCTCCGTCGGTGAAAACTTTCTTAATTTCACTACGGGAATTCGGAAATTTTTCCTTTAAGAAAGTAAGAAATTTCCTGAGTCCGTCTTTTCCATCGGCGGCCGCTTGGTTATGTTGGATGTATCGAGTTCCTAAAAAATTCGCAGCTCGATCGTAGTCCTTTCGATTAATCGCCGCCTCGTAAAATTCTAAAACAATTCGTTTATTAAAGGCTTCCTTCTTGTTATCTTTTGCGCTAACGGTCTGAATGTTGATAATAATAAGAGCGATGATGGATAAAGGTTTGAGTAACATGAGTTTCATTAAATTCTCCGGACAACAATGAATACGAATTGGACTTCTTTAAGCTGATGCACCGAAAGTTTTCCTAGAAAAATGATTGCCTTTCCTTCGCATTCATTTCTAATGTGAGTGAGTGCTCACTTACTCACATTAGCTACTTTTAAAGGGGACCAGAAAACGATGAGGGAAGATTCCTTAGTTCATATCTTGACTTACGATATTGGTACGACAGGTACGAAAACTTGCCTCTTTGAAATTTCCAATAAGCTCAAACTCCTACACTCGACTTCGGCAGAATATGAATTATCCATCCTGGAGAACGGGGGAGTGGAGCAGGATGCAAACGAATGGTGGAAAGCAATGTGTGATACGACTCGCCGTTTGTTTGTTGAAACTGGGTTTGATTCCGAAAAAATATCGGGGATCTCTTTCTGTTCTCAGATGCAAGGATTGGTCTTAGTCGATTCTCAGCTAAAACCGCTTCGCCCAGCTATGAGTTATATGGATCAGCGTGCTAAGGAGGAGATGCATCTTGGGATCGAAACCGGAATTAAGATCGAGGGGTTGAATGCGTTTAAACTTCTTCGTTCATTGCAGATTACCGGAGCCGTCGCCGGTAGCGTAAAAGATCCTCTTTGGAAATACAAATGGGTTCAGGCAAAAGAACCCGAGATTTTTCGGAAAGTCCATAAATGGTTGGATGTCAAAGAGTATTTGATCGCTCGAAGTACGGGTAAGGCGGTTATGACGGCAGACTCCGCCTTTGCTACGTTTTTATTTGATTCGCGTCCGGGTAAAGGACGCTGGCACAAAGGTCTTTGCAATATGTTTGGCGTTAAGTTCGAACATTTACCCGAAATCGTTTCTTCCACGGATAAAGTGGGTGAGCTGATTCCGTTAGCGGCATCCGAGCTAGGTTTAAAGAAAGGAATTCCGGTTTTCGGAGGTGGAGGAGATGCATCGCTGATCGGTATCGGTGCAGGCGCGGTAGAGGAGGGGGACACGCATATTTATTCTGGGACCTCCGGCTGGGTTTCTACCGTAACCCGAAAGAGAAAAGTGGATATTAATTCTAGAATCGCGTCAATTGTAGGCGCTCGACCCGAACATTATAATTATTTTGGAGAGCAGGAAACCTCCGGCAAATGTCTGCAATGGGTAAAAGATCATCTCGCTTTGGATGAAATCGACGTTTATTTGGAAAAAAGGAATGTGACGGAAGGCGCCGATGCGGTTCATGAAAGCCTGTTCGAATTTCTATTAGAATCTATCAAAGACACTCCTGCGGGAAGCGATGGGGTGATTTTTACCCCATGGCTGCATGGTAATCGGTGTCCTTTCGAGGATCCGTTAGCGAAAGGGATATTTTTTAATATCGGGTTAAACACAGGAAAAAGAAAACTCATTCGGGCAGTAATCGAAGGAATCGCATTCCATAAACGATGGATTTTGGAGTTGTCCGAAAAGAATATTCCTTCTTCTAAGACGATTCGATTTGTAGGAGGTGTTGCTCGTTCAGCGATCGTATGTCAAATTCTGGCCGATATCACGGGTAGAATTATTGAAACGACCGAGCATCCTCAAAATGCAGGGGCAACAGGGGCCGCCGCAATTACGGCACTCGGATTGGGTAAAATTGCGTCCTTTAAAGATATCCGCAATCTAATTCCAGTACAGGACCGTTGGCTGCCTAATTCGGCCAACAAGGCTGTTTATCAAAAGAATTTTGAAGTCTTTCGAGAGTTATATAAATCGAATCAACGGCATTTTGCGCGTTTGAACGGGTAGTCCCCGCCCTTCCTGGGTGGGGGCCGGTGCGGTGGTACCCGAGAGGGCTTATCATAAGGCCGCGATTTTGGGAAGACTTTTTTTGCTGTTGTTCGTGTAGGAGTTCCAACTGTGAATCGCAATTCAATCTGCCGGATTTTGCTGGTAATAAGAGTGAGGGGCATCCGTCTAAATTCGATTTTTAGTGATCTTAAGCTTTTCCGCTCTTCGCCTACGCTTAGATTGACGACTTTCTTGCTTTATGAGAATCTTCACGGCAAATTCTTTCGAAACTAGGGGAAATATGAATCTTAATACAATCGTTCGTCATCCAACTAAAAAATCTAAACATCGGATTCCTTTAGTATTTGTGCATGGAGCTTGGCATGGCGCCTGGTGTTGGGATGAATTCTTTTTGCCTTATTTCGCTTCCAAAGGTTTCGAAGCGAACGCGTTCGATTTACGAGGTCACGGAGAAAGTGACGGTAAGAAGGAGATTCGCTTTCATCGTATCTCTAATTACGTTTCGGACCTTGAGGATGTCATATCCAAACTTTCGACCCCGCCGATTCTAATCGGGCATTCGATGGGAGGTCTAGTGGTTCAAAAATATCTAGAGAAGCATTCGACTCCGGGTGCCGTTTTGTTAGCGTCTGTTCCGCCTACAGGAGTGTTGGCGACCACTTTGCGGATCGCGCGTAAGCATCCGCTTGTCTTTTTAAAGACTACCCTTACTTGGAGTTTGTATAACGTTGTTTCCACGCCGGATCTATGTCAGGAGGCCTTCTTTTCCTCCGAGATAAAGAAGAACGCACTCCAAAAATACTTTCAAAACATGCAGGAAGAATCGTTTCTAGGCTTCTTGGATATGATGATTTTTGAATTACCGAAACCGGAACGCGTTATGACCCCCATACTAGTGTTAGGTGCCGAGAAGGACGCGATCTTTTCTCCTTCGCAAGTCTTAGCTACAGGCAAATCTTACCGAACTCAGGCTGAGATTTTTCCGAATATGACGCATGATATGATGCTCGACGTCGGTTGGGAGAAGGTGGCGAACCGTATTCTTACTTGGTTAAACGAATTAGGTGTTTGAATTTCCGATTATCTTGTTCTTTTTTTAAGCGAACTAGATCTTTCGCCTTACGTGGATTTATGAGGAGTCGGTGCGTAGAGCATCGACTAACCCTGATTATGGTTTAACTTGTAATCTTTCGGTTGGAAAACGAAGTATTGCCATTCTTTCTTTTCTTTGATTGTGATCATTCTGCGAAAAATCTGTGTTAAACTATAACGCGCTTTTCTATTCCTCAATGGATAGAAGCAAAATACATCATTCATTGAATTCTTATTAAAAAGATTTGAACTCTCAAGCAGTCGAAAGTAAATCGTAGGAAGGAATTACTTCCAGTTGCATGAAAAGAGTAGAACAATCGAATAAGGTCAGGGCGAAAATTCTCGAGGTCTCTCGCAAACTTTTCGTTTCCGAAGGATACGAAAAAGCGACTATCCGAAGAATCATTGACGAAGCCGGTATTACTACCGGAAGTCTATATCATTTTTTTAAAAATAAGGAAGAGATACTTTTTGCTATTGCAAGCGAAGTCTTTTCTGAAGCGTCTGAAACTGCGGAGCGTCTAGCAGGTGAATTCGATGCTCCGGTTGTGTTTGCTTTAGAAATAGGACTTCAGCTTTATATAATCCACAAAAAGAAATCGATTGCGGAAACGTATTTAGCCGCTTACCGGACGCACGGCGTACTAGAGATGATCGGTCAAAGAGGTGCGGCTCGGAACGCGTTATTATTCGGAAAATATAACCCCGATTTCGATCATGAAGAATATCTGATTAGAACGCATGCATTTCGAGGAATGTTTCAGGCATTATTGGAAGAAGCCTTGTACGTGGGAGCAATTGATCGAAACAGAATGGTAAACACCGCATTACGGTTGGGACTTTCCACGTTCGGAGTTCCTAAGGAAGCGATAGATACTGCCGTCACCAAGACCTTCGAAATTTTAACGGACAAGGCCGCCGAAATTGAAATTCTCGCAAACGAACTCATTAACTTATTCGTGAACGGAAAAGTTCCGTTGGATTCGGAATAACCGATTTCCATTACACTCTAGAAAGTCGTTCTTCCATCATTTCCGCCACTTTTCGCGCGTCTTTTTTGTTGATCACGACTTCGTATGCGGCAAACATAATCGGCACTTCTTCCGGATCGATTTTCATCAGATTCGGCATTACTTTCAATCCGTAAAATCCGTTGGACATCTTTTCGGAAGGATGTCCGTTCGCAATATCATATCCCGTCTTTCTATCTTTGGCATCAGTTCCGAAACAAGAGAGCATGAAATCCGTCAGACCTGCCAATCCTTGGAATGTTTCAGGTTGCCCTCCCATCTGAACTCCGACCTTTACCATTTCGTTGAAAAAGCGATTCGAAAGGTGGAATAAGGAATTATCTACGTTACCCCCCAAAGTCTGATTAAAATAGCCTTCGACGATTCCCATTACAAGAGCATAAATCGTTTTCAGTGCTCCGCCCAATTGAACCCCCTTATAATCGGTGGGAACAATGGCCGGTCTTGGAAAAATATAACCGGTAGTTAACAGTTTCTGGATACGCGGGATGAGAGTTTCATTTGCCGCAGCGATTTCAAAACCGGAGATCTTTCTTTCCATAATTTGATCCGGATAGGAAGCGCCGGAAATGACTCCGATTCGATCATCTTCGATTCCTAAAGCCTGTTGAAGATCGTCTAGAATCAGACCGGAACTCGTAAATCCCTTTACTACATTAAAGAACGGGGCCTTATTTTTGGTCAGATATGGCTGCAGTTCAGGATAGACCGTATGGATTTCCCAAGGATTCGTTCCTTGGATGAACAAAGTCGCGTCCCGTAGTGCTTCCGGGTCGGACGTAAAAGTAAGATTCGGAGGAAGCTTGTAAAGGGAGTAGTTTTTTAGATCCCTTCGTTCTTCGTTAGACTGGGAAGTGTAAGTGGTATCCGGATGATACACTTGCACTACAACTTCTTTGTTGGCAAGAATGGTTGCGACTGCAATACCCATGCTGCTATTTCCGATAACAACGATCTTTTCCTTAGGATCTTTCGGGATTTTGATCAGTTTGTTTTGGTCTCGGGAATCCGCACTGTACAGATTGCGATAAATTCCGTGCTGGTGTTTATTCAGATTTTGGCCGACCAGTAACGCCAAATTATCGATTAAAAACTGCTTTTTATCGCCGTGTTCCGGAAAGGGGAGATGCTCTATATTCTTCGGAAACGATTCCATTTGTTTCCTAGACAAATCGCCCACGAGTACCGGTTTTCCTATTACCAATTTACCCGCTACCTGATTGAATAATAAGCTCGTCGTCGGCAATATCTTGTCGGTCTTCTCTAAAGAAATCGGGAGTACCACTTTATTGGCTACGTAATGGTAAACAGTATCAACGAAGGGCATGAGCCGACCGTCTCTTGAGCGCGTTCCTTCTGGAAAGATCGCTACGATTTTTCCTTCATTCTGTAGCTTTTGAGAATTGCGGAAGGCTCTCATATTGATCTTAGTCATCAGATCGGAAAGGCTAGGGTTATCCGCCATATCTCGCTTGGAGCATACGAGAAGCGTGCCGAACATATACAAACCGAGACGGGTAAAATCTGGTTCGTATGCTAAGCGGCCTGCAATAAATACCAGTTGTTCCGCAACCGCTCGCCCTTCAGGGGACGCGTGATATAACAAATGAAAGATCGCCGGAGCATCAAGATGGCTTAAATGATTTGATATGAGAGTTAACGGATATTTACCGATTAACGGTTTTAAGGCGGCCAGATTTTCTATTCCTTCTACCGTAAAGAATTTCATAATCGGAGAAAGAAATTCGATCATGAATTCCCGGGCCTTTTTTTCGGGAGCGGTATAAACGCCTACCTGTTCTAATGAATTCGGGTCCTTAAATACTTCCATTGCAGGCGGCATAGGAGTGATGGACGAAAGATATAAAAATTTCTGGAGGACTTTCTTTGCTTCCTCTTCGCTCATTCCGGATCGTTTAAACAGATGAATATTTTCGAAGAATTCTTTCTGCCATCTGCCTAGGGATTGTTCTTTTTCGGCCATACTAAGGACGCCTCTATAATTGAATTTGCGGTTGATCGAGGTTTGGATCGGATTTTTCCGGAATAGATCCTGGCCTTTTATTGGTTTCCAGGGGAAGCCCTAGTTTTCCGGAGAATACTTTCTACTTCCGGAACTCGAATTGTCATTCTATTTTTTGGGAAAAACGATTTGAATTCTATCCTTGTCATCCCGAACTGTATTTTGGGGCTCCGCAAAAATAAGATGACACATAATCCTCCCGAGTTCAGCGAAAAGAAATGGATTCCAGACGGCTTTCATTTTCTCGGTCCGGACGAAAGTCTAGAAAGGCGGAAGCTTCTCGATAGGCTAAGCGACGGTCTGCTTGGTTTCGGGTACTCCGAAGTTTTTTTGCCTTCCTTTGATTACTCTTCTTCCTTTCTTCTAACTGTTTCCGCCGAAGATTCGAGCGCACTCTATCGCTTTAGAGATTCGGACGGAAATGAGATCTCGCCTAGCGTGGATTTGACCGTGCAAGCCGTAAAAGGGATGGCCGGTTTTGCGCACCGCAAAGAAAACCAACGTATATTCTACCAGGGAAAGATTTTTCGGGACTATGGTCGTACGAGCGGATCTAGAAAAGAAATTCTACAAATAGGCGCCGAAAACCTTGGCGGGTCCGGAAGTTCCGCTATTCTCAGGCTCTTGGAGGAGATTGGAGAACTTTTTTCCGCTCTTTCTCTCGCTTCCCCCTTGACGATAGTTCTTGGAAACGTAAATTTATTCCGCTCCATAGTGGAATCCGTAGGTCTTTCCTCCTTGGAGCAAAGACAATTGTCCTTCTTGCTATACAGAAAAAATCTTCCGGAGATTCGATCCTTCTTAAACAAAAGAAACGGGGAAAGGATTCTACCCGTTTTAGAGACTCTTTGCCTGGGTTTCTCTCGGGAAAACGAGGATCCGGTTTCTTTATTCTCGAATTCTAATCTTCCGGCGGAATCCATCGAAATATTGGCGGAAACTCGCGAGATCCTTTTCTCGGTAAAAATAGGATCAAATCTTCGGTATTGCCTGGACTTTACGCTTATTCCGGATTTAGAATACTATACGGGCTTTGTGTTCCAGGGATATTTAGAAGGATATTCGGAACCGGTCGTTACGGGTGGCGCGTACGATCATCTCTATGAACTTTTTTCAGGAATACAGAAGGATGCCTGCGGCTATGCAATCAACGTGGATAGCCTAGAAAGCGTGTGAAAAACCGATTGAAAACAAATATTACCTCTTCAGAGCGAACGCACAATAAGGAAAGAATCCTATGCCCGCAACATTAGTAGTCGGAACCCAATGGGGTGACGAAGGCAAAGCAAAAGTAATCGATTATTTATCAAAAGATACGGACATCATAGTACGTTATCAGGGCGGGGCGAACGCCGGACATACCGTAGTGGTCCACGGGAAAAAATACGTTTTTCATTTGGTTCCTTCGGGAGTCATTTACGATCAAACGGTTTGCGTGATCGGAAACGGAGTCGTACTGGATCCCGCGTTCTTCGTGGAAGAATGCGATAAATTGCAGGCGGAAGGATTTCCAGTTTATGAAAAACTTCTGCTCAGCGATTCCTGCCATTTACTATTTCCGTTTCACGGCTTGATCGATTCCGCAAGGGAGAATAATTGCGCTCCGGAACGTAAAATCGGAACGACTAAGAAAGGAATCGGAATCTGTTACGCGGACAAGATGATGCGGATCGGTCTCCGGGTCGGGGATCTTTTGGAGGACGATTTCGAGTCGCGTTTAAAACACCTTGTAGACGAAAAGAATTATGAAATCGGCAAGTTATACGGAATCGAAGAAATTTCCACGAAGGAAATCCTAGATTCCTTGAAACTCTTTCTTTCAAAGGTTCGCAAGAATATTATAAATACGCCATACTATCTGGAAAATCAACTCAAGGCAGGAAAGAAAATCCTGTTGGAAGGCGCGCAAGGGACGGGTTTGGATGTGGACTTCGGAACCTATCCGTATGTAACCAGCTCCAACCCGACGACAGGCGGAGCCTTCATCGGGTCCGGAATCGCTTTCCATCATTTAAAGAGCGTAATCGGAATCACAAAAGCGTATACGACTCGGGTGGGAGAAGGCCCTTTCCCGACGGAGCTCCTAGAAGACGAAGGAGAAAAACTTCGGACTTTGGGCGCGGAATACGGAGCAACAACGGGTCGACCCCGTAGATGCGGTTGGTTTGATACGGAAGTTCTGCGCCATGCGGTGAGGATCAACGGTCTTACTTCGATCGCTTTGACGAAGATCGACGTCTTGTCGGCTTACGACAAGATTCCGGTCGCAGTCGCATACGAAAGAAACGGCAAAAAATTAGAATGTTTTCCTTCTCAAGGACTTGAAGACGTAAAAGTCATTTATGAGGAATTTTCGGGTTGGAAAACGGATATAACCGGGATCGGCGATTTCGATAAATTACCGTCAACCTGTAAGGACTATATCCGAACTTTGGAAAAACTGATCGGAGTTCGCATCGATCTGATTTCTACAGGACCGGATCGTAAAGATACGATCGCTTCCGGTTTTTAAAAAATAAATTCTTTAGTTATAGCGCCAGGGATGCGCAGGGCCCGTCCAACGCGGGAAGTCCTTTGCTATTTCCTGCTTGGAAGTAATCGCGTTGGATGAGGACGACTGTCCGAACCCGTAGCAGCCCGCTCCCGTTTGCAAACGGGAGGCGCCCAAAGAAATTTATTCGGAAGACGATCGAAGATTCTTTTTTGTTCAAACATTGCGACGCGAAGTTTTAGGCTCTCGCAAAAGAAGAGGAAAAAACTCCGTGAAAATCATTTGACTCCCGAGGTCCTAAAAATATCGTGTTCCGTAACGGTCCGAGTCGTTAGCTCAGCTGGTAGAGCACCTCACTTTTAATGAGGTGGTCCTGGGTTCGAATCCCAGACGACTCAGGACCAAAGACAAGTCCGAAAAGCCGCCATCGTCTAGTGGTTAGGACACCAGGTTTTCATCCTGGTAACCGGGGTTCAATTCCCCGTGGCGGTACCATTCGTTTTTCTACGATCTGCTTCTCAATCAAATTAAATTTTTATAATATTTTTGCGAAAAATCGGCTCCGAAAGGGCCGTTCGTCTTTGCTTGTCGCATTAAAGTCGGGGAACTCGATACTAACGATCGTCGAGTCTATTGTGAAAATGAATAAATGCAAGCTTTGCTCAATTCATTTTGCAGCGTAAATTCTGCACAGGCTTTTGACTTCGCAGGTTTCACATAATTCCGGAATATATTTCGTTTTACACTTTCTAAGAATTCCCAATCTAGATAAGGAAAAGTCCATTCTTAACGGATCGTCAGGATAAAGTTTTAGAAAGAAATCCGTGATTTCGCGGGATTTCTTGAAATCGGAAGTTTTCCTCGAGCTGGCTCCGAGAATTTCCGCGAGGCGATTGATATGCGTATCTAACGGGAATACGAGTTCGCTGGGGAGAATCGTTTTATATAATCCCAAATCGGGCGCCTCCTTTCTCACCATCCAGCGAAGATACATGCAATATCGTTTATGTGCGGAGGCTTCTTTTCCGGTACCGATCAAAAAATTAAGGCCGTAAGTGTTCCATTTGGAAGTAATCCCCGAAAGGACGTCGCTTAATCTGTATTGAAATCCGGCGATCCTCTTTTCCAGCTTTGAGTCGGCTCCTTCCAGAGGCGAAAACCAGGGTTCGAGGTAAGGAGATCCTGTCCGTTTAGTTTCTTCATAAGCGATCCTTAATCCTTCAAGGAACAGAAGAATATCTGCCTCTTTTTGAAATCGGTACGGACCTAATTTTCCTTTCCAAACTCGAGTTCCTTCGGAAAGTAGATATGACTTAGGCTTGTCTCCCATCGGTGTCAGAAGTCGGGAAAGGAACCCGCGAATCGAAGAGACGTTTCCGTAAGCGAACAAGGCTGAAAGAATTCCTACAAACTCCTTGTCTTCGGGAGATTCGTATAAATAGCAAAGAAATAGGGGATCGCTGTCCAAAAACTCCGGGCGGGTGTAAGCCTCGTACAGTTTCTGAAAATTTCGTCCTAACCGACTTTCGCTGGCCATTGCCTTAAGAGGAAGCCTTTGCTTTCCATGCAATATAAGATCTGGAAGCAAGTTTTCGATTCAATATCCCTTCCATAAAGGACGAGGCTTCGATTACTTTATCCAATCCGATTCCGGTTTGAATTCCGGATTTATGAAAGAAATATAATAGATCTTCCGTGGCTAAATTACCGGAAGCGCCTTTTGCGTAAGGGCATCCTCCCAATCCTCCCGACGAAGAATCGAAGGAGCGAATCCCCATATCGTACGACTTTTGAACGTTCGAGATTGCCATCCCGTACGTATCGTGAAAATGCCCTGCCAATTTCTCCGCAGGAATTTCCGTTAATATGGTTTCCAGCAAAACCTGTACTTCCGAGGGGACCGCAGTGCCGATAGTCTCTCCTAGGGAGATTTCGTAAGCTCCTTGGTCCAATAAGATCTTAGCGACCTCTAGGACTTTTTTAGGATCGATTTTTCCCTCGTACGGACAATCGATCACGGTGGACACGTATCCTCTTACTCGAATCCCGTCTTTATTCGCTTCCTTAAAAATTTCCGTAAAGCCTTGGATCGATTCGGCGATGGTACGATTGATATTTCGTTTCGTAAAACTTTCGGAGGCCGCTGTAAAGACCGCGACTTCTTTATAGCCGGCTTCTTTTGCAGCCTGGTATCCTTTTAAATTCGGTGTGAGTGCGCTAAAATTCGTTTTTCCGCTCAAGTTTAAGGACGCTGAAAGTTCTTTAGCGTCGAAGAGTTGTGGAATCGCTTCTTTTTTAACGAAAGAAGTTGCTTCGATATTTTTAAGACCCGCCTCTTCCAATTTATGTATGAAAGTAAGTTTATCCTGAGTGGAAACGAGTAAGGATTCGTTCTGGAGCCCGTCTCTCGGACCGACTTCCGTGATTTTGATAGGCATGACTTTAGAGGATTGGTTGTAAGAATTTTGGGCAAGCATTAAACCGGTATTGAATGGAAGCCGCCGATTCGTTTCCTAATTATGCGTTGGAAGTCAAAGGGGTTTCCCTTCGTTCGCCAGAAAAAAAATTTCTAAGCGATATCTTCTTAAGAGTGGATGCTGGGGAATTTCTGGCTATATTGGGTCGGTCCGGTTCCGGTAAATCCACTTTTCTTCGCGTCCTTTTGGGTCTTCCATTTCCTTCTTCTTGGTTATTAGACGGAACTGTTCGATTCTTCGGCAAAAAGAAGTCCTCTCATCCTTCGAGGACGATTCAACCGGTTTTTCAAGATCCTGTCTCGAGCTTTAATCCTATTTGGACGATGGAGGCTAGCTTATCGGAGCCTTTGCGTCTTTTTCGAGAAGAGAAAGAGTATCCTTCCCTGTTACAAAAGTGGTTACCGGTACTCGGCCTCGAAGAAAAAGATCGGAATCGACTGCCTTCTTCTTTTTCCGGAGGAGAATTGCAAAGATTTGCTCTTCTTAGAGCGCTTCTATGTCGTCCGAAAATTCTCCTTTTGGACGAAGCTACTTCCGCATTGGATCCGATTTTGAATTCCGAAGTCCTCTCCGCTTTGTCCAAATTGCGAAAGGAGGAAGGGACGACGATACTTTGGGTGACGCATAACGTAAAATCTGCGTCTAAATTCTGTACTAGGATTGGTGTGATGGATGCAGGAAAGCTAGTGGAAGAAGGACCGGCTAGGGAGATTTCACTCAATCCCCGGGAGAATGAAACGCGGCTTTTGTTTGCGTCTTCCCCCGGAGAAGGTCGAAAATAATTTAGAACTCTATATCGCGCAGATTCTTTCTATCTTTCTTGTCCTTATAGAGAGCAAGTAGCACGTCTATGCGATAGATCGAAGAGCGTAAACTAGTTTCAAGTAGTCGTAACGCACGGATTTGATTTTCGAGGGACATTTCAGTGAGAAGAGTCTTCTCGGATTTTTCGAAAACTTCATGAGTCACTTCACTCTGCTTTAAGTTGCCAGGAGTGAAGACGATCTTCTTATTCTCGAACATGACCTCGTAATAGATCCGTTTACTTTCGGAGGCAAGGGTGATGTCTTTCACCTTTCCGCCTTCAAATTGAAACATGATATACTTGAGCAAATTGCTCTCGTATCCGTCCTCCACTTGAAAGGGAATGTCCTCCGTGACGATGGTTTGGCGCTTCTCATATTCCGGCTTCAGAACCACGAGTATCTCATGCTTACGTTCCAAATCTTTTAATCGTTCGCCGATCGTGGCTTCTAACCCGCCGATGATCTTGCGAAGAGATTTGGTGTATTCGCTGGTTTCGTCCTGAAATACGTCCGACTGGTTGACCTTCTGTTTTTCTTGGGCCACCAGTGGAAGTACAAATAAGAGAGTCGCCAATGCGAAAAGCCTGGTTTGGTTTTTCATCGGTTCCTCCGACTCAAGCATGCGCTATTTCAGCCCGAATGCCAAGTCTTTTTCGATTCCGACTTATTGTTCCTTTTCCGCTTCTTCGTCCAAGGCTTTTATTTCCGCAAATCGCTTAGCCAGGTCCCTGCGTCTCTCGATGATTTTTGAAGAGAATTCGGTAAAGAAAGGATCGTTAGGATACTTAAGCAATTCTTCGTATTCCTTTGCAGCCGTGACATAATCGCCGATACGACTCGCAGTTTCCGCAAAGTAAAAATGAAACTTCTTATTATAGGATCGTTTATTGCCTTGGTCGTCGTGAAGATCGGTGTTTCGAAAGATTTTATAAGCGTAGTAGTCCCGGCCACCCATGAGCTCCAATCGGGCCAATCCTAATTTCGCGTCGGGGCTATTTTGATCGATCGTTAGAGCTTTTTGAATATAGATCTTTGCCCTATTTTTCAGATCCGTCTTAATATAATGCTCGGCTAACAGTATCAAGGCTTCGGTTTGAAATTGATTTCGTTCTACCGCTTTTTTGTAGAATAGGACCGCTTGGATGGGCTCGTTCAGAAGTTCGGAAAGCACTCCCAGGTGAACGTAAGTTCTATAATATTGAGGGACTTCCGCGGCCGCATATTCGAATTGCAGAACCGCTTTTTGATAGTTCTTATCTATATGATACGCTCTTCCTAGGTTGTATCGAAAGGCGAAAAAAGAAGGATCGAAGCGTACTCCCGCTTCCAACATTTTGATTGCGGCACTGCGTTTTTGGGAATCCGCAGTTTGTAAGAGTTGAACCGCTTCGTTGTTAAAGAAGCCGCAATTTTGGATCTGCTTTCCTTCGAATTCGAAAGTTCCCTTAGAGGAAGGAGGATCTCCTTTCCAATTTCGTCCTGCGGCTAAAATAAAGTCCTGATCCGTGCGCAGCAAACTACCGTCTTGGTAGAATTCCGGATCTAATAAGTCGTTTTCTCCCCAAAGAATTCCTGAATATTCTTTTCCCCCGATTTTAAATTGTCCCCAAAGATCCGACTGAGGAAGGAGAAATGACAGGAAGATTGCTCCAAGTAAGGAGAAATTTATGCCTTGTAAAATCGCTTTTCTGACCCAAATTGTCCCCATTGGCTGGCACACAAACAATCTCTCCCGTCCTGGAATGTTCGGGATTCTCCTATAGTATCGGACGAAAGTCCATTTTGAAGAACGTATCCTTCTCGGTTTTTCCGGGAGAAGCTCTTCTTGTAAGAGGAAGAAACGGAGCCGGAAAAACGACGCTTTTACGCTCGGTTCTTCATTACGGAAAATTCGGTTCGAATTTCCGATTTCAATCGCAAGTTCATCCGAAGATTTCCTATCTAGGCCATGAATTGGGTTTATATACTACGCTTAGTTTGGAAGAAAATTTGGAATATTTTAGAGGAATCTCCGGAACGTTTCGGGATTCATCCGAGATAGAAACTTGGTTGAAGGAGTTTCGCTTGTGGAATCGGAGAAAAGATCCCATTTCTTCTTATTCGCGCGGAATGAAGCAGAAAGCTGCCGTTATTCGAACATTGGCTCCGATTTCCGACTTATATTTGTTAGACGAACCTCTTACCGCTTTGGACGGAGAGGGTGCGATAGCCGCAAAAACGCTTTTAGAATCCGTTTGCAAAGAATCGGCCATGCTACTAGTGACTCACGATCCGTCGTTTATTTTACGAGTTCCCACGAGAATTCTCGAATTAGGGGAGCCTAATAAATGAAAGTTTTCTTTTCTTTGGCAAAGAAGGAACTCCGCCTTATGGGGAGAGCGAGTAACGGACTTCTTTCCTTAGTCGTGCTGGTTTCCGCCATCGTTTTCCTATTTCATTTTGCATTGGAGCGAAACGGGAAAATGGATCGGATCACTTTAATCGGTTTAAAGTGGGCAGTGCTATTCGTCGCATCATTCGTACTCGTAGGACAGTTTACTTGGGAGGAAAGAGAAGGGGGGGGAGGAACCGCCAGCAGATTGTTTCTATCTCCATGGATCCTTTTTCTTTCCAAATCGTTTTTGGTTTTTATCGCGCTTTCTA
This sequence comes from Leptospira broomii serovar Hurstbridge str. 5399, assembly GCF_000243715.2. Classification (NCBI taxonomy): domain Bacteria; kingdom Pseudomonadati; phylum Spirochaetota; class Leptospiria; order Leptospirales; family Leptospiraceae; genus Leptospira; species Leptospira broomii. Next base: position 653,352 of record NZ_AHMO02000008.1, on the reverse strand, counting down.
GTACGGGAATTTACCTCCTTGGATTGTTCGCACTTTTCTTTTCCGCATTTCCTTTGGATCTTGCCGAATTCGGAAACCAATTGATATTTTTTTTGCCGGGAATTCTCTCTCTCTCGTTCTTAGGAGTCGGGCTCTCTCATATTAGTCTTTCCTCACGATTGAAAGAAATTCTATTGCCCTTATTGCTCGTGCCGTTTTCGATTCCGATTTTTTTGTACGGCATGGAAGCGGAACGAAAACTTGCCAGTCAACCGCTTTCGACACTGATAGGGTCGCTTGGATTGCTTTTGGCTTTTTCAGTATTTTACGCGTCCATGGGTGCGTTACTTGTCGAAATGACTTCGGACGACGAGTAATTCTACTTGATCCTACAAAACGACCGAAACATGCTTCATAGTGTATGACTGTTCGTCTCTCAAATGCGATCTGGGATTGGATTCTTGGCCTCGTATTTTTTGCATTCTTTCCTTTTTCGGTAATTTTGGGTCTTTATTATCCTGCGGTGATTTTGGATCAGGGAGTTTCCCATCGGATTTTTTATTTTCATGTCCCTGTCGCTTGGGTTGCACTCTATGGACCCGTCATTTCCTCTTTTTGTGCGGTCGTCTATTTATGGAAAAAAGAGCAAATCTGGGATACCCTTTCGGTTTCGGCTAATAAGATCTCCTTATTGTTCGCTGTAGGGGTTCTTTTTTCGGGACCGATTTGGGCCTATAGCGCTTGGGGAACTCCTTGGGATTTTACGGATGCTCGGTTACAATCCTTCTTTGTTCTAGTTTTAAGCCTAGTTGCATATTTCCTCTTGAGAGGACTCGTTTTGGATTCTTCTAAAAAGTACGTTTTTTCCTCTTTCTTGAGTTTAATCTGTACTGCGAACGCAATTATGACCTGGGGCGCTATTCGTTGGGTAGAAAATCCAGGTAATCATCCGGAATCCGTGCTCGGCAAAGGGGGAATGGATCCGGATATGAGGGCGGCATTTTGGGCGGGAGTGCTCGGATATCACCTTCTTTTTCTCGTATTGTATCGACTTGTTTATAGACTGGATAAATCTTTTGCAATCAGAGAGGAGCTCCCTCTCGACGAGGAATAAAGGTAGGATCGGGCGCTATCTTTAGAATAGAATCGAATTTAAATGGCCGGTTAATTTCCAATTTTAAGAATGAGCGATTTCTAAACTATGTCAACGGCAACAAATACAGAAAGCGTGCTGAAATATTCCGAGTACGCCGTTCTTGCGGTCGATGACTCGGACATTAATTTGAAACTTCTCGTTCATACCCTGAAGCCTCTTGGATTTCAAGTATTCACCGCAATTAATACCGAGGAAGCTCGGGCGATTTTAGCAACGAACCATGTGGATATTTTACTTCTAGACGTGAGCATGCCCGGGCAAGACGGATTTTCCTTTTGCAAAGAATTACGGGAAATTGATCGCTTTAAACTTCTACCTATCCTATTCATCACCGCTTATAATCGCGAATTAGGCTTTGACGAAGCCATCACTCATGGGGGGGACGATTTTCTCCACAAACCGTTTCAGCCCAAGGAACTCGTGGCGAAAATTCGGGCATTCATTCGAATCAAGAATCTTCAAGACGAGCTAATGCAGCAAAAGAAGAAGTATGAAAAGGAACTCGTAATGGCTCGGCGGGTTCAGCAGGAACTTGTTCCCGAAAAGTCGTTGGTATGGAACGGAATTCGAGTTAATTCCATCTTTCATCCTTTGATGCAAATCGGAGGAGATTTTATAGATGCATGGGTCGAAGACGAAAAGCTTCACCTCTTCATCGCGGATTGTTCCGGACACGGACCTTCCGCAGCATTGCTATCCGCAATGGTAAAGATGCAGGTTTCCAATTTGGGAAAAATACCTAGCCTCGAAGATAAGGTCGCGAACTTACGGGCGCAATTGGAAAAGATTTTGCCCGAAGATTTTTCCGTTACGTTCTTTTATGGAATTCTAAATAAGGATCGGGTATTCGAATATGCGAATGGGGGACATCCTCCTCCATTACTTTATAAGAAAGGTCAGGTGGAGGAATTGCCCGGCATGGGGCCTTTGATCATTCCGATCGATCTTGGTACGGACGATGAATTTAGAGAGATCACGATTGAGCCGGGTTTTTCGCTTCTCTTATATACTGACGGCGCGACTGAAATTACCGATAAAGATTATAATATTCTAGGAGAAGAGAATCTGAGAAAGATTTTTCAAGAAGCGGTAGAGTCCGGTCAAGATATTCTAACTCTTTGTTTGGACAAGATTCTCGCTCATTCAAATAATTTCACTCACGACGACGACATCGCGCTGATGGTACTACAAGGATGACGGTACTTCCAAAGCCCAGCTATACGGGCAAGGTGAGAGACGTATTCGATCTGGGAAGCGAACTCATATTACTTTCCACCGATAGGGTCTCCGCCTTCGATGTGGTATTTCGGCAGACGGTTCCGGACAAGGGAAAAGTTTTAAATAGAATTTCCGCTGAATGGTTTCGTTTTTTTAAGGATGTTCCGAATCATATCATCACGACGGACGTTTCTCGATTCCCCGCTCCATTTCGGGACTTTCCGGAGGAATTGGACGGTCGCTCGGTTCTCGTGAAGAAATGTAAGCGAATCGATTTCGAATGCGTAGTTCGAGGCTATCTTTCCGGCTCCGGATGGAAGGAATATAAGCAGGACGGAACTCTCGCCTTCAAGGAGCTACCTTCCGGTTTATCGGAATCGGAGAAACTTTCCGAACCTGCCTTTACTCCCGCTATTAAAAATGACAGAGGACACGACGAAAACATTTCCGAAAAAAGAATGGAAGACGAGATAGGAACGGAGCTCTTCAATATTCTTAAGGAAAAATCGATTTCCATCTACAGCCGTGCCGCTGAACTGGTTGGTAAGGCGGGGATTCTGCTCTGCGACACTAAATTTGAATTCGGGATTCTGGACGGCCAAGTCATTCTGATCGATGAAATTCTGACTCCCGATTCGTCGCGGTATTGGTCGGTAGAAACCTATAAGACAGGGACTACGCCTCCAAGTATGGACAAGCAGATCCTTCGAAATTATTTGGAAAAGTCCGGCTGGAACAAACAGCCTCCTCCGCCAGATTTGCCCGGAAGTTTGATTTTAGAACTTACCGCAGCTTATAAGGAATTACAGGACCGGTTACTGCAATGTTTATCGCAAGAATTAACGTAACTTTAAAAGAATCCGTTCTGGACCCGCAAGGTAGTACAGTAAAAACGACTCTTACGGAACTGGGAGAAAAATCGGTACAAGACGTTCGTGTAGGGAAGTACATCGAAGTCAAACTCGATTCTCCCGATATTGAAACGGCCAAGAAAACGGTAGAGAGACTTTGCGAGAAATTGTTGGTCAATCACGTCATCGAAACCTACCGCTCCGAGATTATTCCTGCATGAAAGCTGCGGTCGTAACGTTCCCGGGATCGAACTGCGATAATGATATCGTTACAGTGCTTAAAACTTTCTATTCGGCAAAGGTAGATAAAATTTGGCACAAGGATCAGTTTTCGGAGAAATACGAAATCGTAATTCTCCCCGGCGGATTTTCCTACGGCGATTATCTTCGCTCCGGTGCGATGGCGCCTTTTTCTCCGGTTATGCAATCCGTTAAAGAGCATATTTCGCGTGGAGGAAAACTATTCGGAATTTGTAATGGGTTTCAAATTTTAGCCGAAGCGGGCTATTTGCCGGGAGCTTTGATCCGCAATCGAAATCTAAAATACGTTTGCAAGACCGTCGGTCTAAAAAAGGCTTCCAGCGCGAATAAGATCACCGGTAAACTTCCGGAAAATCAGGTACTGAGAGTTCCGATCGCTCACGGTGACGGTTGTTATTTTGCCTCGGAAGAAGTACGTAAACAATTGAAGGAAGAGGGCCGGATTCTTTTCCTGTATGCCGGCGAAAATCCGAACGGCAGTTTAGACGATATCGCGGGAATTTGTTCGGCCGACTTTAAAATCGCCGGTATGATGCCACACCCCGAACGGGCAATGAACGAGGTAACGGGAGAAATGGACGGCAAAGTCGTTCTAGATTTAATTTTGAATTCATAAATCGTCATCCGAGTATGCGATGGCGTCAGCCTTAGCCTTAGCGGAATGATTCGATCAATCGGAGGATTTCGGTATGATTTCTTCCCAAATGCCGATACCGTCTTTTACGTTTTCTTTTTTGTTCTTCGTTTTTATCCAACCATCGGCAGTGAATATCGTTTTCCGAAATTTACCGTTTCCCCAGGTTGTAGGCCGATCGAAACTGGCTTCCACCGCAGGTTCTAGCTCGATCTTAAACGATGAATCTGCACCGGTGATAATTTTCTTCTTACCGATGGCTGCTAAATGAATTTGCCCGAGAGACTCCAGGATTCCGTCTCGCCAAAGATAAGCGGCGCCGTCCTGAGAAATATGAAAGTGAATTCTTTTTTTCCCGCCGATTCCCGCGTAAATCCGACTTTCCAGCGGGAATGCGAATCCCGAATAACCTTTTGATACCGAGTAAGCAAGAGTTTGATCATCCATGGATACCGATAAATCGTTCCAGGCTAATTGACCTTGAACGGCAAGGTCCGGGGAATGAGTCGTAAAAAACCAATCCTTACCGGACGGCTCTATGCTCGAAAAAGGTAGGGATTTGGATTTGTCTCCAGTTTGAACCAGAGCATCCAACTGGAAATTTAAATCTTTTTCCCAGACGGCGGAATGCGTATAACCTTGGCGGATCGTATCGTCTAAACGAAAGTTAAATCTATGATTATCTCTAGTAAAACTCCAGTAACCGTCTCTAAACGTTCCTTGCTTTAAGAACGAGTTACTCCCTATACCTTGAATTTGGATTTCTCGAACGGATCCTTTTTTTCGATTCCAAAGAAATAGGCTGGCGCCCGAACGAAAAACGGTTTTATAAATGCGAAGTTCCAAGAAGACGGTTTCACTTAAAATATCGACCAAAACCGAATCGACTGATCTCAGCCTGGAAAGAAGTCCGGCTTTATATTCTCTAGAGTTATCGATTAGAATGGAGCCCGAAAACGTCCCAAATAACGGTTCGAGGGTGGAAGGATGAAGAAGAGATCCGACAGGTTCTTTCATGTAAGGTTTTTTCGACTTTTCCTTGTTAGTTTAGCTTTTGATAAACAAACGCCACATTCTACACCAGATGGATTAGTTCATTACTGATTTTAGACGCACTGAAAAGAAACGATTCTACTCTCACGAATCCATACAACGAAAAAACCGGGGAAATTTTCCTTCCTTTCGCCCTTTTCTCGACTCTCTCGAAAAGGAAATATGCTTGTAGACTCGCTTCTATGGGTTTCTACTAGCGCTGGAATTCCCCATGCTTGCAGAATACGAGTCCCATCAAATTCTCTCATTAGGGGAAGGTTATTATTCTCCTCATTACCAACCCATTCTGGATGTCGGAAACCGTAATATCGTAGGTTACGAAGTTCTCGGCAGAGTGCTTTCTCCCGAAACTCAAGAGTATCATTCGCTCGGATATCACTTTCACAATCCCGATACGGATGCCGTCAGACTGGTTCATATCGATCGGATTATCAGAGAAAAGGCAATAAAACATCTAAAAGACACCGGTCTTAAAACGAAGATGTTCTTAAATATGATGCCGAACTTCCTTTCTATGGTATATAGCGGGGAAGTGTTGGATATCAAACGACTTCATATTTTACATTTGATCGACAAATATGATATTAATCCGACGGATATGGTTCTTGAAATCACAGAGGACAAATTCGAAGGAAATATCGAAAAGCTTTTATACATCGTAAGTGTCTTTCGTGAAAGAGGCATCAAGATCGCCGTCGACGATTTAGGCGTCGGTTTTTCCAATCTGGAACGCATCGGTTATATCCACCCGGATATCATGAAAGTGGATATTAAGATCATGAGAGAAAGTCTGAACCGGCGGTCTTTCAAGAACGTACTGGCGGCCATTTCAGAGATGTCGCAGCGCCTAGGATCTCAGCTTTTATTCGAGGGAGTGGAGACGGAAGAAGAATTGTATCTGGCTCTTTCTATGGAAGCGAATTTATTACAGGGGTTCTATTTTTCCAAACCCGCTCTGGATTTCCAAGATAAGAAGAGATTTAATAAAACTCTAAAGAACTCTCTGGAGAAGTTTTCGGGACTTAGATTCTTAGAGATTGTCGAGAACTTGAAGAAGCAAAAATTATTCTCCGACGAATTTTTGGAAATCTTTAAGAACATGGAAAATGGAAGTCTAGACGGCTTAACGAACGGTCTGGAGGAACATTTATCTTCCCTCCCTAAGGAAGTTAGTTCCGTGCTTGTTTGCGACTTACAAGGATATCAAGTTACGCCTACGTTTCAGCGAGACTCGTTTGAAGATCCTTGGATTAAGCTTTTGACCGAAATCGGAAATAATTACGCATGGAAGCCTTTCTTTATTCATCATAAAGCGGAATCGTTTCATTCCAATCGATTATGGGGGTTTACGGAACCTATTCATGATATAGATACTAAACGACAATATGTCTTATTCACCCTTAATCTAGGATCGAACTACGTTTTGGTTTTACGATTGAATTGGGAGCTATTTTAAAACCTGCCGTTTCTAGGTCGCAGGACCATTCTTGATCCTTCTTTCCTATTGATCTCCGCCTATAGAATAAAAACATAGTCCCAAGCAGGAGTCTTAAGTGGCGGAAAACCTACGAATCGTTGGTCTGCGGGCGGGAATCGAGACCGAATCCGGAGAAATTCAGGAAATCCTAAAAGGAGTCGACCTAGTAATAAACGACGGCGAAGTCCATGCTATTATGGGCCCGAACGGCTCCGGTAAAAGCACCTTATCCAACGTAATTATGGGTCACCCGAAATATAAGATTTTGTCCGGGGATATTCTGTTTAGAGGAGCTTCAATTCTAGAAAGTTCCACCGACGAAAGAGCGCGTGCCGGCATTTTTCTTTGCTTTCAATATCCGACCAGCATTCCGGGCGTTACGATCGGAAATTTTCTTAGGACAATACTGAAATCCGTCAGAGGAAAAGATCTACCCGTAAAAGAATTCCGTAAAGAATTGAAGGAAGCGATGGCTTCCCTAGATGTTCCCGATTCTTGGGTAGCGCGCTACGTTAACGACGGATTTTCCGGCGGCGAAAAAAAGAGGAATGAAATTCTTCAAATGGCTCTTTTGAAGCCTAGGCTTGCGATCTTGGACGAGACCGATTCTGGATTGGATATCGACGCCCTGCGGATTATCAGCGAAGGGATTACTAAGAGTAAATCCTCCGATCGATCCATCCTTCTAATTACACATTATCAAAGAATGCTCAATTATGTTACGCCGGACTTCGTACATGTGTTTGCTCAGGGAAGAATCTTAAAGACCGGAACGCGAGAACTTGCTCTCGAACTAGAAGAGAAAGGATATGATTGGATTCTCTCGGGAACAAATTGAAAGAATGCATTTAAAAGAATCCTTTTCGGAATATCTATCCGCACTACAGGAGCCTCAGCTTCTAAAAGAATTCCGCTTAAAGGCGAATTCTTTTTTAGAAAAAGCTCCGTTTCCCAATCCTCATCTAGAGTCCTGGAGAAAATTGAATCTCTCCACCTTCAAGCCGGATGATTTTACCGATCCCTGTCCGCAATCCTGTATGGAATTTACTCTGAACGATTCCGCAGTAGCGACTCAACTATCCGAGTTGGACCCTGAAAATCTTAAGATCGTTCTTCAGTCGTTAGAATCCTTTTTATCTTTTTATAAAAACGAATGGGTTTCCTTATTTGCGGCATCTCGATTTACTCATGCATATTATATAAAATTAAAGAACCTTCCGTTAGACGGTCGGATTCCGGAAGTTTCCATCGCTTGCCGAAGCGGGAATTTCATTGTACCGTTACTGATAATCGACGTACCGCCTGGAGTAAAATCCGGATTTCTAGAACGGTGGGAATCCGAATCGAATCAAAATTTTCTGTTTATGAACGGTATTAGTTTACTTACGACCGGAGCGGGGGCCGACTTCCAGTATTCCAGCATAGAAAATTTGGGCGATTCCACGTTTCGCTTTCGAACGACTCATGCCTACCAAGGTAGAGATACTAAATTTCATGCGTCTATCGCGACCTGGGGCGGATATAGAGGAAAGGCATTCTATGATTCGGAAGTCGCGGGAAAAGGAGCGTGGACTAGATACGTCGGTTTAGCTCCGCTACGTAACCGAGAATTTCACGATACCGAGATTCGAATTTTGCATGAAGAAAGTCATGGACATAGCTCCATTCTTTATAGAACGGCGATCAAAGGTAAGGCTCATAATGTTTTTACGGGAAACCTGAGAATCCCCGCAAATTGCAAGGATGTAGGCGCCGTTCAGATTAATAATAATCTTCTCTTGGATCGATCGGCAAGGGCGGAATCGATTCCAAAGCTGGAAGTATTCGCCGACAGCGTAAAATGCGAGCACGGCGCAACGGTCGGAGAGATAGACGACGAACAATTGTTTTATCTGGCTTCCCGGGGCATTTCTAAAGAGGAAGCGCGTAAAATGATCGTGGAAGGATTTCTCGCCGAAGTAATCCGGGAGTTTCCGTCCGAGTCGATCCGTGAGGAATTGACGGAGGTCATTAATTCGCGTATGTTGGGAGATTCCTAATGGGGACGTATCGAAAGCTGGTTAAGGTTTCCGAATTGAAGGAAGGGAAGGTCAGCGTCGTTGAGACGAAATACAGCAGAATCGGTCTAACAATTATAGGAGGCGAGATCTGCGCGTTCGAGGATGTCTGTACGCACGACGGGGAAGCCATATCCCACGGCGAGCTTAAAGGGGACGTAATCACCTGCCCTAGGCATTTCGCAAAGTTTAATATACGGGACGGTAAAGCGCTATGCATGCCGGCTGTGGAGAATCTTCCGATATTTCGAACGAGAATCGTAGATGACGAAGTGGAAGTGGAATTGGAGGATTGACCTATGGAATCCGAAATAAAAGGAGAGCTGGCAATTTGAGTTTCGATGTTCAAAAAATTCGCGCTGATTTTCCGATTCTTTCGACGAAGATGAACGGAAAGCCGCTTGTATTTTTAGATAGTGCGGCTAGTTCACAGAAACCGTATTCGGTTATCGATGCCGAGCGGAAATTTTATGAAACGGAAAACGCAAATATTCACCGCGGGGTATATGCTCTTTCGCAAAAGGCGACCGAGAAATACGAGTTCGCTAGAATTAAAGTCGCCCGATTTATCGGCGCGCCCTGCGCCAAGGTAATCATATTTACCAGAAATACGACGGAGTCCATCAACCTGGTTGCCCAGTCTTGGGGACGAACAAACATCCACGAGGGAGACGAAATCGTATTAACCGAACTCGAACATCATTCTAATTTAGTTCCCTGGCAGATGTTGGCACAGGAAAAGCAAGCCGTATTAAAATTTATCCCTCTCAATTATGATGCTACATTAGATTTAAGTAATCTTGATCAAATCATTACCGAACGCACTAAGCTCGTGGCAGTGGCTCAAATGTCCAACGTCACCGGGACGCTTCACGATTTGGATTCTATCGTAAAGAGAGCTAGAGAAGTCGGAGCAAAGGTTTTGGTGGACGGAGCGCAAGGGGTCTGTCATCTTCCCGAGAGAGTTCAAAAACAGGATTTTGATTTTTACGCATTCTCCGCCCATAAAATGTTAGGGCCGACAGGAGTGGGTGTTCTTTACGCCAAAGAGGAAATTTTAGAAGCGATGCCCCCTTGGATGGGGGGAGGCGATATGATCGCCAAGGTTTGGAAGGAGAAATCCACCTATGCGGATCTCCCGGCTCGTTTAGAAGCCGGTACGCCGAATATCGCAGGAGTCATCGGCTTCGGAGCGGCGATCGAGTATTTAGAATCTGTCGGAATGAATGAGATTCGAAACCACGAGTTGGAGCTCCTCGCGTACGCGCTGGAAAGAATGGAAGATTTCGGCGGTTTGGAATTGTACGGTCCTCGGGACTTAACGAAGCGAGGCGGGGTGATTTCTTTCAATTTTCCGGGAGTACATCCGCATGATGTGGGTTCCATTCTGGACGAAGAAGGAATCGCCATCCGTGTGGGACATCATTGCGCTCAACCGTTTATGGACTTTATGAGAATTTCCGGAACTTGCCGCGCTTCTCTCTATCTTTACAACACGAAAGAAGACGTAGACAGTCTTCTCGACGGTCTAAAGAAGGTGAAGGAGATTTTCGGCCGTGTCCTTAAACGATGAACTTTATAAAGAGGTTCTCCTAGACCATTATCAGAATCCCCGTCATTACGGGGTACTCCAGAATGCGGATCTCCATCAAGAAGGCGTCAATCCTCTTTGTGGGGACGAAGTGGAACTTTTTTTAAAATTGGAGGACGATAGAATTTCGGATATCCGATTTCAAGGGAAAGGCTGTTCGATATCGCAGGCTTCTTCTTCGATGCTAACGGACTGTCTATACGGAAAAACTTTGTCCGAAGCTAGGAAGTTGCTGGAAGACTTTAGAGGAATGTTGCTGGAAGATAGAGAGCCGAATTTTCCGGAAGAATTCGAAGACCTTGAGTCTCTGGAAGCAGTCAAAAAAATACCGGCAAGAATCAAATGTGCCGTTCTTCCTTGGAATACTCTTGAAAAAGCGTTGGAAAAGGCCCCGAAAACCATATAATCCAGGAAGACAAACAGAGAGTTAAAATGCCTTTATTAGAAGAACCTAAAACAGACATCGAAAGGAAGATATACGATGAAATCAGCAGGGTGGAAGATCCGGAGATAGGCATTTCCGTCGCAGAGCTCGGTTTGATATATCGAATTCAGGTAGAAGAAGGTAAGGCAAAAATCGAGATGACTTACACTTCTATGGCATGCCCTGCGGGACCGCAAATGAAGAAAGAAATACAAGATAATGCTCTTCGCGTCGACGGGGTTAACGAGGCCGAAGTGGAAGTCGTATGGACTCCGAAATGGGATCCGAGAACCATGGCCTCCGAAGAAGCTAAAATGGATTTAGGCATATTTGATTACTGATCTTTTCTAATAGCGTCTTTCAGGTTATTTCGAAGTGAAATCATTCTTTCGAACTCACGGAGGTGGCTACGACAAGGGTTGTCATGATCCAAACGCCGGAAAATGAGTAGAACTTCCAGTTATAATCGTAATCCGCATCGTTGATAAAGCTTACGAAAAAAACGTCGGGCATCAAAATTCCCAACCCCAACAGTATCCCGACAAAGATTTGAAGTATAAATAGGAATTTATATAGCCAGTCGCTTCTCCAAAATCCGCCGAAGAAAAAGACGAAAAACGAAGGGAGTATGAAAAAGATATTCGTCGCTACTCGGATATTCTCCCGTTCTTCGGCGCCCAAATTAATCGTATAACTTACCCAGCTGGAAAGGCTCAGGACGAACTGAGCGAATGCCAGTAGAAAAATCGTTTTTTCTTTTCCGGTTTTTTCCGAGAAGAATTCCCTAAATTGTCCGTATAAACCTAGGAGGAAGCGCTGCCATCCCTGTAGAATGATCGGGAGGGCAGGTATAGCTAGCTTGAGATCTTTGAATAAAGCTGCGAACATTAAGTCTTTAATCCACAAGCACGGTCAATTCCACTTCTACTGGAGCGCCTAACGGTAAGGAAACGCAACCGACTGCAAAGCGAGCATGACGACCTGCCTCCCCGAAGATTTCCAAAAGAAGATTCGAGGCATAATTTGCCACTAAATGCTGCTCGGTGAAATCGGAAGCAGAGGCAACAAAAACTCCGACTTTAACAATCGATTTGATTTTATCCAATCCACCGGCGACCGCAGATATCGCAGCCAAGCCGTTTAATGTAGCCTGTTCAGTGGCTTCTTTTACATCGCTGACTAATAGATCAAAACCGAGCGCTCCGGTGGAGATTAGGCTTCCTTCCCGCATCGGGAGTTGTCCGGAAGTAAATACAAATTGGCCGGCACGGGTCGCAGGAATATAAGCGGCTATCGCTTTTGGCGCAGGCGGTAATTCGCGACCTAAGGATTTGATCCTTTCAAGAACACTCATTGAAATATTTCTCCCGGTGACCCTTACTAATATAGGGTTTTTCGGCTTTTTCAAGCAGTTTAGAATGATAAGATTCGGAGGGCTTCGACTGAAAACAAGAGGATTTTCCTTTACCGTAGAACTTGTCGAGAGATCCTAAGGACAAATAGAGAGGAATGGATTCTATCTTAGACCTTGAACCCCACCCGAGATATCCCGATGCGTACCTAGTTTGCCGTCGGACGGGAGTGCATTTCTATAAACTCGCCAAAGAGCGAGAGTATGAAGATTCATACTTTCAGGAAGAATACAAAAATCAGTACGATAGAACTTATCACGAAGATGAGCCCCAAGTACGGGATTTGGCGAAGCGCCGATTGTCTGCTTTAAGGATGTTTCAAGATCCGAATCAAAAATCACTTTTTGAGATCGGTTGTGCAGCCGGTTTTTTTTTAGACGAGGCCAGAAAGGCAGGATATCGAGTAAAAGGTTTGGAGCTTTCCCGCACTGAAGCAGATTATGCAAAGAGTCAGCTGGGATTAGATGTAAAATCGGGCTCTTTTTTGGAAGATAAGTTCCTACCGAGTGAGAAATTCGACACGGTTTGCGCCTTTTTCGTAATTGAGCATTTTCGAGACGCCGAGACGGTTTTTGGTCGAATTTCAAATTTGGTAAAACCGGGGGGAGTCCTCTTTTTAGGACTTCCTTCCCTATTCGGACCGTCTTATAGCACGAATCCGGCCGATTGGTTTCAGAACCATCCGAGCGACCATTTTTGGGATTATTCCCCTAATTCCCTGAAAAAAATGTTGAAATTGTACGGTTGGCGCACGGTATATAAGAAACCTATGTCCTACCACCCGAACAGAGATCGGGGCTGGAAGGGAAAATATCTAACTCATCCTCTATTTATCCGTTATGCGAATCTCGCATGCTATGCGGACACATTTCACTTAATCGCGATTAAAAATATATGAAATTCGAAGAATTAAACCTCGAACCAAATCTGCAAAAATCAATCGAAAAAGCAGGTTTCGTCGAGCTTACACCGATCCAGGAGAAGGCCATCCCCCATGGAATAGAGGGGAAGGACATCACCGGATTAGCTCAGACCGGCACAGGAAAGACAGTAGCTTTTCTTGTTCCGATCATCCACAACATCCTGACCAAGGGAATCAAAGGCGTCAGCACGCTTATACTAGCTCCTACAAGAGAGCTTGTGATCCAGATATCCGAGGAAGCGGAGAAGCTCCTAAAGTACACCGACTACCGTGTCGTTCCGATCATCGGAGGTACCGATTACAAGTCGCAAAACCGCGATTTGCAGGCTCTAAACGGAATCATCGTCGCCACACCAGGGCGTCTGATCGATTTGGCTAGAGGCGGTACTGCGGATTTAGACAAAGTAGAGTTTTTCGTCCTAGACGAAGCCGATCGAATGCTCGATATGGGTTTCATCAACGACATTCGTTGGTTACTTCATAAGTGCAAGAATCGTAAACAGACTCTCTTGTTTTCCGCCACGTTATCGGTCGAAGTGATGAGATTAGCGTATCGCTTTATGAACGATCCTGTAGAGATCCAGATTAATCCCGATAAACTGATCACCGAAAGAATCGATCAAAAACTCGTTCACCTAGGAAGGGAAGAAAAACTCCCTTACATGGTAAACGCGATTTTGGACGCAGAAGTCGACGGCCAGGGAATTATATTCACTAATTTTAAAGCGAATATTCCTCGAATCGTTCAGACTCTCCGTAGGTACGGAATTCCGGTAACCGGAATCTCCTCCGATTTGGACCAGAAAAAAAGACTTCGCTTAATGAGAGATTTCAAGTCTGGTCGATTCAAATTCATGGTTGCGACCGACGTTGCCAGTCGTGGAATCGACGTCGAGAATATCGGGGTGGTATTTAATTATGATCTCCCGCAAGATACCGAAAACTATGTTCACCGAATAGGACGTACCGCGAGAGCGGGGCGACTCGGAAAGTCCATCAGCTTTTGTTCGGAGACCGACTATAACGAGCTCGAGAAAATAGAACGTTACTTGAAGCAAAAGATAGAAGTCACTCCTGTCGACGAAGAATTATTAGATTTTCCTAAAGGGGTTTTCGAACCGTTTCTTGCCGGAGACGCTTACGATCAGGCGCCCAAAGGGAGAGACCAGCGTCATGAGAGAAACGGAAATGGAAACGGTAGACGCCCTCAAGGACGCGACGGCGGTTTCCACAAAAAAGAGGAACGCCCAGTCTCCTCAAACGGCAACCGACATGCTGCGGATAAGGATCGGGGACCTAGGGAAAATCGAGATCGAAATAGGGATCCGCGTGGACCGAAGCCTTTCGATAAGAAAAGACCTGAAGCCGTTATCAAAGAAGCGGAACAATTTCTACAAAAGGCCGATACCGTTATGGGTGCGGTCGTAGAATCTAGGGATAAGAATCCTAAGCGCAAAAAGAAAAATAAAAATCGTCCAAAGGAGAATGGGTTCGTACAAAATTCCGTAACGACACAAACTCCTAGAAACGATATTTACGATAAGAAGAAACGGAATCTATTCGATATCAACGAATCTTCAAGAAATCAATCCAAGCAGAAGGAATCCATTTGGAAAAAAATCACATCCTTCTTCGGGGACTGATTCTATTCCTTTTCTTCGGAATTGCTCCGCTTTCCGCCCAAGTTCGCATAGCTACGATCGGAAAAAATCGTTATGTGCACTTGGAGGAAATTCGTAAAAGGATTCCCAGCCTCCAAACAAAATTCGAACCGGCGATTCTCGTTGGTTCGATTTCTCATCCTTCCGGTGAAATTCGTTTTCGGATCGGCTCGTCTTTTTACGCAATCAACGGAAGTTTAGAAAAAACAAGTCTTCCAGTATTGTATCAGAATCGAGATTTTCTTTTACCTCCGGAAGTGGTTGAGGCCATTTTTGTACGTCTCTTACCCGACGATGTTAAATACGAATTTCATGATACCGAATTGGTATTCGAGATTCTGCCGAAGGCGGAGCTTCTTCGTTTATCTTCAATTATCCTAGATGCAGGTCACGGCGGAAAGGATCCGGGCACCTCTTCTAATAAAGGTTTACAAGAAAAATCCGTCTCGCTTCAAGTCGCTAAAATACTGAAGAAGTTTCTAAATAAAGTGTATCCGGAAGTAAGAGTCGTTTTGACGAGAGGAGAAGATACTTTCGTCGAGTTGGAACGTAGATCGGAAATTGCGAATAAAGAAATTCAAAAAGGCGGATCGGTCGTATTCGTCAGTTTGCATTGTAACGCATCGATATCCGAGGATGTAAACGGTTTCGAAGTGTATTATCTTTCGCAAACACCTTCTACCGAATCTGCTCGGGAGACTTCTATTCTGGAAAACCGTATTGTCGGAAAAAAGGGAAGCTTAGGTATTAAAAAAATACAGGCGGGAATGTTATCTTCCCTGGTCCAACGCAGAAGCCGTTCTCTCGCACATAATGTCGAATCGGAGATGAAAAAAAAGCTTGGTCCTAAGATATTGTCCCGAGGGGTCAAAAAGGCCGATTTCTCAGTTTTACGCGGGAGCTTAATGCCTGCAATTCTTGTGGAGATGGGTTATTTGACTAACGGGAAAGAGTCCGAACTTCTGGCGAGTCAGGCTCAACAAGTTCGGGTTGCAAAAAGCATCCTGGAAGGAATACGAGCCTATGAACTGGCAAAAGATTAAAAATGTTTTCAGACACATCCACGCAAGATGGGAGAAGTTCTACGCTTGGATTTTCAGTCTATCTACTTTGCCGGCAAATTCGTCCGAGACGAGGCGATTATTATTTCTAACTTATTCTTGGATTTTATTCCTGCTTTTCCTTACCGGTTTCGTTCTCGCCGGGAAGAATCCCCTGAAATTGCTAGTTCCGTTCGCTCTGTACGATTTACCCAATTTTGATCCTCGCAAATCCTTAATAGTTTACGGCTCGGATGGTGAAGGTGAAATCTTTACGATTCATCGAAAAGTACTCTTAGATGGGAAAGATTTTCGGCATGATGTCATTACTCTGGTGGGCGAAGTCGGAGAGGCAAGCTTCTTCGATCCGTCAGTGCCGAACGACGCGGTCCACTTTAGAAACTTAAAAAAATTGCCGAATCTTCAGGACTCGGTGATTTCAATCTGGAAAAGAGGGGATCTGCTGATTTTGGATATGCGGAAATCGACTCTTGAGGACCTTCTTTCGGAAATGAAGTTCAGAATCGATTATACTTATGCGAGTCAGATGAGCGAAGAGGAGAAATCGCGCGAAATTACCCGTAGGAAACTAGCGCTCTTATCGTCTTCATTCTTAGCCGTAGAACGCACGCTATTCGAGAACTACCCTGAATTAAATCGTATCGAGTACAGATTGGGCGGGGAGCAGGAAGAAATTCCCGGATTGAACTATTCACTTACCGAGTCTCATCTTAGAAAGAACGAACCTACGAAATAACGAATCCTCACCGCTTCTGCACGGACAAGATCGATTATTTGGACTGACTATTCCGGCGGCCTGGGCGTAGGAGCTCCCACATAGCACCCGTTTATAAAACGGTTGCACAATAAGCGAGAATATGATAAGAACGCCGGAACTCCGCCGCTTCGCTCCGGCCCCCGCCCAGGAAGGGTGGGGAATCCCGCAAAAAAACTAGGTATTTGTCCCGGAACCTTTTCTCCTTCCCCCGATTGACCGATATTAAATGTAGCTATGCTGCGAATTCAAATTTCATTCGGTGCGATAATAAAAAAATGCCCTCCGATTCTTATATTATGGGCCTTTACTGCTGCTTCTTCCGTGGCGGACCTACAAACTGCACCCGAGATCGGAAATATTACCGATTTTCGTACGGATCGCTTGGCATTTCATTATATTCAGCTAGTCGATAAGGATGGAAAGGCGCTTTCGGATCGGAATGCCGCCAAAGATAATTCCGAGTCAACCCTAGTGATCATCGAACGAGGACAGCTTACTTTACTAAAGGATGGGTTCGACGATCCGGCGCAAGTTCGCGAGAAAGAGCGAGAATATCTTGAAAAAATTTATCGATACACTCGATTACGGGAACTCGAGCAGGAATATCGCAAATTGCCCGAAGCCGAACGGAGTCAACCCACATCAAGTCAGGTAAAGAATCCTTCACAGAATTCCGATGTAAAGAATTCGGCTTCGGATAATGCAGTAGTCGTCTCCGCAAATATAGGGGAACTGGAGCAAAGATCGAAAGAGTTCGATCTATTATTAAAATTTGATGAAGAGTTGCTCAAATCGTACGGAGCCGAAAAATCCGCATACGCCGAATATTCAAGGTCGGAGCGCATTTATGGTAAGGATTCTCCGAGAACCGGTGCGTTACGGAACCGGTATTCGGAACTTAAAGATAAGACTAATTCTAGAAAAAAGTTCTTATTGGATTTTTTAAGAAATCCGGGACAGGAAACAAATCCGTATCCGGGAGAACGCAAAGAACAAAGCGTCTTTACGAATCATATGAATGGCGCTCCTGATTACTATCTGCATTCGACGAGTCCTAGGGAAGTGGACGGTTTAATGATAGGCGAAGAGGAAGTCGGAAAGAAATACGGCGAATTGTATAAAAAGGGGAGAGATCGCCTCATTGATGCCGAAATCGATAAGTTGTATTACTATCTTTGGAATCGGGACATGACGAATACCCGTATCAAAGTGGATAAATATCTTAAAGGTAAGAAAGTCGTAGTTATCACCGGAGATTCCACCGTGTATACTATGATCGATAAGGAAGGAGACGGAATTACGGAATCGTTCTTTGTGGATTCTCCAGGATTACGTTTTTCTTGGGGTAGAGATATTCCAAATATATTATCTATTTCTAATTGTACGGATGAATTTATTTTGGCTAAGATAAAAGCCCTTGCGGACGATGTAGCGTCCGGTCGAGTGCCGAAAAGAATCGAAAAACTGGATATTACGATTCCTGAAGAGCAGATTTTGGAAGAATTGAGACCTTTATTAAAGAATCTTTAGATTTCGGCTTTACTCGATCGGAAGAGGAAGATGGGTTCGATGAAAGATAGTTTAAGCTTCGTCGATTTCGACGTTTTCCAGGGTATCAAAGAAACCTGTTTGCAGCAACGGGCCGAAATCCACCATATCTTCGGCGGAAAGTTTTAATCCGTTTTCCATCGAGTATGCTTGCAGGAGGGACGCACAGGCCAGGTGACTTTCCCCGAGTTGCGCGTGCGCTCGAGCCTTAATAACCAGGATGTCCGCGTCGGATTCTCCGAAGTATTTAATGTAAAGATCGATGAATTTTAAAGCATTCTTATGATCACTCACTTTCAAATAGCATTGCGCGATCATATCGTAATGCAGGAAAGTTTCCTCTTCATCCATCCTCATGGCGGTTTTTAAAGATGCGAGGGCGGAATTATAGTCGCCTCTCTGAAAATAAAGGTAACCTAACTCTGCCCATATATCCTTTCTTTTGATTCCGCGTCCGCGGGAAAGTTTTTCCTGCGATAAGGCCTGCTTTAAAACCGCAATCGCTTCGTTAGATCGATCCGTGTCCTTCAAGAGGCTAGCTAGAGTTAGATACAACTCAAGTTGGTCCGGAAAAGATTCCACAGCTTTCCCTAAAATCTTTTTTGCGAGTTTATAATTGTGAACCTTGATTAGATAATTCGAGTAATGAAGATGACTTTCCGGATGGAGGGTGAATTTATCCAAGAGTTCCTGAAACAAATTCAAAGTTTCCCGGGTATTTCCGATGTAATATTGGCACCAGGCTTGACGATTCTTTACTTTTAGGACTGTTTTAGGATTTTCGGTGAAATTCAAAGATTCTTTGTACAAATTAAAGGCCTTTGTAAATTCCCGTTGCCTCTCCCTTTGAATGGCGCTGCGTATCAATTCCCGAAATCCCACGACGGGGACAGGTTAAAAAAAAAGCTAAAATAATCAAGTTTTCCTTTGATTAACCGATGATTGAAATGGGGAAACAGAAAGAGAAAAACCCGAAAATTTCGGCGGAATTCGCCGGAGAGGAGTGAATATGGAAATCAGCAACCAAGCCAGCCAATCCTTAATGCTCGAGAGAATCGCGAATCTACCTAAAGAGATCTTTCAAGCACAAGCGGATCTCAATTCAAAACTTTTGAAAGTCGGTATTGAGACGAAATTACAATCCCAGGCTATCGAAGGAAAAGCACGTTTACTAGACGCTTACGCATAAACGCCTAGATTCGTCCGTTAGAGCCTATTATATTCGGGACGCTTTCTCTCCTTAAAGGATAGCGAGGCCTCTCTGAAATCTCTGGAGTCCAAAAAACTCGAATTCCAGAGAGCAACGTAATTCAATCCCGCGTCCAGCGGCTTGCCTTCCGCATAATTCATGACTTCTTTAGCACCTTGAACTACGATTTTCGGATTGGCGGCGATTTCAGTTGCGGTTGCGAGCGCTCCCTCCATGAGTTTTTCCTGCGTATCGAATAATTTCGAAACGAGACCGATTCTGTATGCTTCAGATCCGTCTATATCCTTTCCCGTAAAGGCAAGTTCACGCGTATGACCTTGCCCAATAATACCCGGCAATCGATTGATCGATCCCATATCCGCAACAATGGCTACCTTCGCTTCACGAAGAGAAATGCTTGCATCCAAAGTCGCATAGCGAATATCGCAAGCCGAAATCAAATCCAATCCTCCGCCGATACAATGTTTGTGTACTGCTGCAATCGACGGCTTAGAGGAATCGTAAACCGCGTTAATTCCTTTTTGCATCTGCAGGATAAGATTGTAGAATTTCTTACGATCATCTCCGTAACTTCCCTGCACTATGCTCCCGAATTGCTGAAAAAATGAATCCAGGTCCAACCCGGTTGAAAAAGACTTACCGCGAGCGGCTATGACGAAGGCTCTGATTTCCGATGCGGAATCAATCTCTTCTATCACGTCCGGAAGGTCTCTCCAGAAACTCCAGTCCATGGCATTTCTTTTATCAGGACGATTCAAATAAACGATCGCAGTTCCGTCATTTCTCGGGACAATTTCGAAGAATTCGAAAGAAGTTTTCATGTCGTTCAGAATAGCTAGGCGGGAACTTACCAGGCTACCATTTTTTCTCATTTTATTCAATCGATATCGATCGGATTGAAAAAGGGGTTTTCGTTGCGGTTATATATTACTTCTTAACGGGAAAAGAGAGACGGGCGAGACAGCCCGAGGAATTTTCCAATTCCAGCTTTCCATGCAATAATTTTACGAAAGAGTCCACTAAGGAAAGCCCTAACGAATGTGGATTGCGGTTCCGGATTGCCTGGGCAGGCAATCCGACTCCATCGTCCTTCACTTCTAAGATAAAATTCCCGTCGTTCTTAAAGAATCGGACTAAGATTTCTCCTGTCTCGCGACCGACGAATCCGTGTTTAAAAGAATTTGTTAAAAGTTCGTTAATAATCAGTGCGCAATTCATTCCAGTTTCGCTCGGAATTCGACATTCTTGAATATCCAAGGTCAGTTTAAATTTGCTTCTGTCCACTTTATAGACTTCGAATAAAAGATCCGTCAATTTCCGAACGTATAGATCGAAACTGATGGACGAAAGATCGTGGTTTTCATATAAAACTTCGTGTAGAAGAGCCACTGCGTGGATTCTATGCTGACTCTCCTTAAAGATATCGACGCTTTCCTGATCCTTAAGATGGTTCGCGTTCATACTTAATATGGAGGAGATGATAGTAAGATTGTTCTTAATTCGATGATGAATTTCTTTTAGATAGGATTGGCCAGGGTCGTCTGAATCTTCGGTTCGAAGTACCGTGATAAAGCCGGTTACTTTCTCTTCCGTATTTAAAATCGGAGAGGTGTTGATCGAAACGGGGATTTTCTTTCCCATTGCGCTGATGACTACCAATCCGTCCCAGCTCACGTTATTATTCTGACCTAGAAGTTCAGAAATCGGAATCTGTCGCTGATTTCCTAAGTTGTCCTTTATTTTCAGGATTTTAGAAAGCGGTTGCCCGATGCATTCAGAAAAATTAAGTCCGGTGATTTGCTCGGCGGCAGGATTGCAAAATACCACAAGGCCGTTCTCGTCGGTAGTAATGATACCCGATTCGATTTTATTCAAAGTCGATTTTAGCGACTCTTCGCTTTTTCGATTCTTAAATTCCACTTCATTCTTGTACAATGCAACTTCGATGGAAGATCTAAGTTGATCGGATTCGAAGGGTTTTACGATGTATCCTAACGGCTGGGTTCTTTTTGCCCTGTTAAGAGTATTTTCGTCGGCGTATGCCGTAAGATAAATGACGGGGGTTTGAAATCGATTTCGTAATACTTCCGCAGTCTGTATTCCGTCCAGATTCCCTTCAATATTAATGTCCATTAATACTAGATCCGGATGATTCTCTTCGGCCTTTTGAATGGCCTCCTCTCCCGAAGAGGTAATTCCCACGAGATCGTAACCCAGTTTTTTTAGTTTTTGTCCTAAATTAACGGCGACGATGATTTCGTCCTCAACCACGAGAATTTTCGGTTTCGTGAGCATGCTTCTAATTTACGAATAAAAGTTATAGTTTCAATCACATTAATATAAATTCCTTTATGAAATTGTGAACGAAAAGGTTTACAAAAACGAAGAAGTGTCGGACGCAATCATTAATCGATCGGGATCGAATTTTTTATTACTTAAGTGTTTTCATTTTAGAAAGCTTCAAGAAATTAAGAATTACTGTTAATTCGAACGTGCGTTCCAAAATTTTTTTTAGAATGGCTAAATCCGATTTCTTACCAACTAATCCTTCTTGCTTATTTTTCAGTTACGAAGGACGTAGTTTTCGTTTCCGTAGGATTTTCGGATGAAGAGGCGCTTGTCGGCCTTTACCCCTAAGAAAAGCTGATATAGATCGGTAAGAATCGGCCTGGATGAATAATATCCGTGACCTAAGGAAATCATCGAAGAATCGATGGGATTCACATTAACTACGTCGACGCCGGGAAATTTCGAGCAGTTACCGAGGCGACCTGTCTGGTGAATCTGTGAAGAGGCAAGTAAAGCCGAATCTCCCGGTGAACAATATAAGGTAATTCTTGAGGACGATCTTAACAAAGGATCGAGTAAAAGGATAAATTCCCCAGTTTCGTAGTCCGGTGCGTTTAACACTAGTTCATGAATAAACGAATTCGAAGATTCTTTTGCGATTTCGGCGATGGGCTTGAGCGCGACTTGATGTCCCATGGAATGAACTAGTAAATGGATTTTTTTTCCAGTTTTGATCATTCTCTTTAAGAAAATTTTAAATGGTTCCCTGCTAGATCTGGCCGAAATCAGGTTTTTTTCATACGTATTTTTCAGAAGTAGGGAACCTAAAAGCGAGGCGTCTCCTCCGGCAGGCCACGTAAACGTCACGACGCGACCCGGAAATTTTAAGTCGTATTTCAATTGGGCGGTGCGCAAAACGGCCTCCTCGAATCCGACGTTGAAGCCGTGGACAAATACGATGATTTCATCAAAGGGATCTTCTTCGATTCTACTCCACCAAAGCTTATCGGATTCTTCGATAGATAGGTTCCCCGCGTTAATTCTGTGCTCTAAAAATTGAAAGAATTTATCTCTCGCACCGAGTCCGAAAGGAATTTCACCGACTTCCCTGTCTGCGGGGACGCTGACCACGCAACTTCCGGTCTTTTGCACTTGGTTCCCGAAAACCATAAAATACGCGTTCGAGCAAGCAACCTGAGCTGCAGGATTCGTGGATCGTACAGTTACAAAAAAAACTTCCATTGCTTGAGTGGATGCGTACGAGTTGGAGGTCCTTCGTTCGATTAATTCCGCAAAAGAAGGTCCGCAGGAAAAAAGGAAAGCTACGATACAAAGGTGTGAAGTTTGAGTGATACTTTTTAGGAAGAAAGACATGTTCCGAAGAGTTTTTAAAACGGGCGAATTAGGCAAGAAGAAAGGTCGATCAGTACGCTTACTTCCTATTGGCGCGTTAATGATTCGGTTTAGACCCTTTTTTGAAAGCTAAGCCTTTCAGATATTTGGCCGGATTTACGGATTTGCCTTTGTGAATGACTTCAAAATGTAAATGGGGTCCGAAGCAATAACCGGTGCAACCGGAAGTAGCGATTTTCTTTCCACCTACCACGTAGTCTCCCCGTTTTACGTTTAAGCGAGAGTTATGCGCATATAAGGTTTTAAAGTCGTCGTTATGCTCCACAACGATCGCGTTTCCGTAACCGCCCATCCAGCCGGCAAAGATGACCTTCCCGTTACGAGCCGCCATTACTGCTTCATAGTTGGCTTTTAAATCCAATGCCTCGTGAAATTTGTGCTGCGGGAAGGTTCTCCATCCGAAGTTGGACGTGACGATGTGCGAAGAAACCGGAACCACCCATTTTGGAGTCGGATCCGGGATGACTGCTCCGGGTAGGAATACCTTTTGTCCAGGACGGAGGACATCCAAATCATCGAGTTTGTTTTCCTCCAGGATTTCGTCCAAATTAACTTTGTATAAAGACGCAACCCGTGCGATTGTATCTCCTGCCTTGACTTTGTAAAGAAGTCCCTGCTTATTCGGTATTTGCAATATTTGACCGGGATATAATGCTTCTTCCAAATTGATATTGGACGAACCTGCGATCGATTCCATGGAAACTTTGAAACGAGTCGCAATTTCGGAGAGGGACTCATTACGTTTAACCTTGTACGTTATTACCTTTAGTTGTTTCTTTTTATCCGCCGGATTGCGAATCTCATTTGCCATTAAAATGGTGAGTTTAGCTTTTTCGGATTCTTCCAAAAACTTCTCGTCCCCTTTTTTGGCCTTCAGATCTTCCGAATCGTTTTCGGAGATTTCGTCGACTTTGGTTTCCATAGACGCGTTGGACGGGCTCATCCAAATCCCGAGGAAAAAGATCACGAAAAGTATCGAGGCAATTGCAGGGATCATCCGGAATTTTCGTCTTCGGAAGTCGACACTTCCGTGATATAGATTACCTTTAAAATAAAAGGAATAATGAAAGTGGAAAGAGCCAAGATAAATCAGCGTGAAATTATCCGTCCGGAGTAGTTCTTTTCCGGCGGTTAGCTGTCTGGGCTTCTTAAAGATCATACGTTCTAATTATCGGTCGGGCAGCTTGGACTCTGCCCGAGTTTTTCAACAGGAAGGGGGCTCTAGGTTGGAAAAAATATCCGGTCTCCGCCTTGGAGTTATTCTTCCTTCCCGTTATCCAAAGTTCTGGTTCCGCCGAAGGATTCTTCCACGATTTTCTTAACATCCTTCTTTTGTCCGCCGGTAACAGTTATATTCCCTTTTGCAACCACCCCTTTTGCTAGGGATAGGGCAGGGGCGATAATGTCTCCTAAGAGGCGTCCCGTTTCTTCGAGTCGAACTTCGGCTTCCGCCTTAATATTTCCTATTAAAGTGCCCGCGACTATGACCTCTCTAGCCGAGATATTGGTTCGGACTTTTCCCGTTTCTCCGATAAAGAGTGCGTCGTCGGTCTTAATTTCTCCCTCGAATTTTCCGTCGATGCGTAGGGAGCCAGCGATATAAAATTTACCCTCGAAGATAGAACCGGGGCCGATTACGCTGTTATTATTGTCCTTACCGATGGCCATCTGTTACTCCTGAATGCTGTTAAAAATACCTGAGAATAAAATCTATTTGGCAGTGCGTTGCGAAAACGACAACTCTTTTTGCGGAGCTTTGCTCCTTGTTTCTCGCTAATGCGACGGAAAGCCGCCGTTATCCGATGGAGGTCCGGTTGGGATTCTAACGAATTACGTCTTCGTCCCCTTCAAAAAGATTCGGTTTTTTCTTTTTGATCGGCGTAGGGCGTTGGGTCGCCGGAGAATTAGGTTCTCCCAGTCCTCGGTGGTCGTCGCATATTTCGGTAGGGACCGTATCTTTATCGAAAACTTCCTCTTCGGTTTGATGGCAATGGCTTCCGGGAAGTTTTCCCGAGATGGAACAAATTGTTCTTCGAACGATTCTCACCTCGCCAAAATCGAAAGGCTTAGATTTTTCCTTAGACAGCGCGTTTGCCATGAAGCGACCCCAGATCGGAGCCGCGACAACCGCTCCGGACATTCCTTTACCTAGAGAAAGTGTTCCGGTATCGTAACCGACCCAGACAACGCCGACCAATTCGGGAGTATATCCGGCGAACCAGGCGTCTCTAAAATTATTCGTGGTTCCCGTTTTGCCTGCCGCAGGACGAGTAAGTCCGTAAGATCTTGCTCCCGTTCCAGTCCCTTTTCGGATCACGTCCTCCATCATCGAGGTAATGATGTAACTGACTTCCGGAGAGATTAATTGCTTACGCTCTTTGTTTTCGTATTCTTTTCGAAAATCTTTTACTAGATTTCCTTTATCATCTTCCACATAGAGAACGCTCAAGGGGAGGATTTGTTTTCCGCCGGACGCGAAAACCGAATAAGCTCTCGCTAGTTCGAACGGAGATACTTCAAAACTTCCTAATGCGATTGAAAAATCTCGAGGAAGATTTCTGTTTTCGATTTGTAGAAGTTTTTCCAGATTGGGTAATAGATTATTTAATCCGGTGTGTTCCAATAGCCGGACTGCGACGCTATTTCGAGAAAGTTCGAGCGCTTGTCTCAATCGTATAAATCCTGAATATTCTCCGGAATAGTTCGTCGGATTCCATTCATCTCCATCTTCAAGGACGTACTGTAAGGGGGAATCGTCGAACAAAGATGCAGCGGTCACGTTTTTTTTCGGATCGGGATGCTGATGGTAGTATTCCATGGCTGACGCATAAACGAGAGGTTTAAACGCAGAACCTGGTTGTCTATATGCCTGGAAAGCGCGTATTTGTTGATTATCCGAACGAAACCCCGAGCCGCCTACCATCGCAGTGATGTAACCCGTATCGGGACGAATCGATATAAGCGCGCCTTCCACCGGAAGTAAATGGTCTTCCGTAGCTTGGGTTTTATAACTCCAATCCACCACTTCACCCAGGCTTTCCGTTCCGGAAATTAAATTCAAAACTGAAAGTTCGTCCCGAATATCTTCCTGCCAAGCACGGTTAAAGGTCCTGAAAGAACGCGATATTTTGAATTTAAACTCCGGGATATCGTGCAATCTCGCCAAGATTTCGTATACGTCCCCGTATGCATCCTCGAACGCATCGATCTTCGTAAACGCTCGCTGGTTTGATAATTGCGTTTGCTGTTTGAGACCGGCAGCCAAGGCTTTTTCCGCCTGGCTTTGATGCTGGATATTCAGGGTTGTGTATATTTTTAGACCGCCTTCGTAGAGTTGGGTCTTCGGGATATATCGGGCGAGATTTTTGCGGACGTATTCGGTAAAGTAGGGGAATCGATTCAATCGGTCCGAAAAGGCCGAATCATTAGGGGACCTATTTAAAGTAATATAATATTCAGAAAATGCGTCGAATTCTTTTTCCGCAGTTTGCACGTCCAAAATTCCGTTTTCTACCAGTTTCTTAAACACGACTCTGACTTTACTTTCCGAAGTGAGTGGATTTACGAGAGGGGAGAATTCCTTAGGGCGCGTCGTCAAGCTGGCTAAAAGCGCCGCTTCTCCCCAGCTCAAATCTTTGATGTCTTTTCTAAAATAGAACCGCGCGGCCGCTCCGGCCCCGATCGTTCCGTGGCCGAGAGGGATCTCGTTAAGATAGATCTCCATTAAAGTTTTTTTATCAAACTTCGCTTCCAATAATAGAGCGAGCCAAGCTTCCCTGGCTTTTCTTAGAAAGGATCGTTCCGTATTCAAAAACTTTAATCTTGCGACTTGCTGGGTAATGGTGGATGCTCCCTCCTTGACCCGGCCGGCGATTAAATTGACCATTGCGGCCCGCAAAATCCCTCGAATATCCAGACCCCTATGCGATCGGAAATTATTATCTTCCGTAGATTCGAAGCAGCGAATCACTTTATTATCCCAGCCGCCTGGGAGATCGGATTCGGTCAGTACGATTCTGGAAAAACGATAAAACTCCGCGATCGGCTCGTACTTTCCGTCGGTATTCACTCCGTAAAGTAGAGAGGGTTTTTCATAAAGGTTCGCTTGGGGAACTCGCCAAATATCCTTTACCGAAAAAACGAAAAGAAAACCGTTCGCGAATACGAGCCCTAAGCAAAGATAAACAAGTTTCCGGACCGGGTTCTCTGAATCCAAATATTTCTGGATGCGTTCCCGGAAGAGAGTAACGAAATAGCGGGCGAGAAAATCTACGGGTTCTTTTTTCATGTTTCGTTTAAAGGGTTTTCGAGTTTATAGCGGGGAGAATTGTTTCATCTTGTCGATTCCGTGGTAACGTAATCCTGTATCTAAGTTGTATCCTTGGTATTCTTTCAAAAAGGTCGCCCTGGACGTTTTATCATGCAAATAATCCCAAGCCGTCGTAACCGCGTCCTTTGCGACATCGCAGGACTTGTTGAGTAATTCGATAAACGAATCGTTGCGTACAAGAGACGGATCTGCGGGATAGGACCAATCTCTTTTTTCCTCATTCATAATTCTCTTATCAATATTTTCCTTTAAAGGAAGCATTAGAACGGAGGATTTTACTTTGTGAAACGAAATTTTATCGATAAGACCCAGTGCGGCACGTACGAAACGGCTTCTAGAATCGAGGTATTTATGAAATTGTAAATAACCCAGAAAGGATTCGTTTAGAATATCTCCCGGAATGATTTTGTCTTCCGAGCCCAAGTATTTAGACCTAAACAGTTCCGGAAAAGTCTCTTTCAATCCATTGAGCCAAAAATGCCAGAGCATCGGGTCCATTTTCCGTTTTCCGTCTTTTGCCTTGTGGATTACGTCCACATGATGCACGAAATCGTACGCTTTCGGCGTCATCCCCCAGCGGAAGTCCAATAACCAAGAATCGATGGCAAATTCTACTCTCATATGATTGTATTGGGCTAAGTTTCCGATTTCCTTATTCGAACTATAATAGTCCCCGGAAATAAAAAATATATAAGGATGGGTGACGATATCAACCGCACAATGAATGATATATCCTAGAGTGAACGCGAGAAATCGATCCCGGTACATTCCCTCTTCGGTTGAAAGGATTCGATCCAAAAAACTGGTCACTAGTTCGAAAACTTTTTCGTGATGACTGATATCACCCCAGTCCGTCGCCTTTTTGGTTCTTCTTGGGGAGAGAATATGATAAAAATAAAAAATATCGGGAGCGATCGCGCCTATATTCGCGTACTTACGGGTATTTTCTTCCCGTAACAGCCTTGCGATTTTGCGCTGTTCCTGACTGCCATGGTCCAAGTGTTTGCACACTTGCGATAGGGCCTCCAGATGGGTGATTTTGCCTGCCATATTAGAATTTTGCCTTTGAAAAAACCCCGACCGATCGAAATGATGGCCTAGAACTATCTAGAAAAGCCTCGATACGTATGCAATCAATAGAAAATCTAAAATTTTTGACGCCCGATGAAGCGAGAAAAATTGCTGAATCCTACGGAACTCCCGTCTTCGTTTATACCAGAAAAG
The DNA here is from genome assembly GCF_000243715.2 of Leptospira broomii serovar Hurstbridge str. 5399. Lineage (NCBI taxonomy): Bacteria > Pseudomonadati > Spirochaetota > Leptospiria > Leptospirales > Leptospiraceae > Leptospira > Leptospira broomii. The sequence goes on along the minus strand of NZ_AHMO02000008.1, from coordinate 624,824 downwards.
GAATCGAATCCAGTTGCGATGCTGCACTCGCTTTCCCGAATGCCTACGGGCTTACCGTACGATTCGCGATGAAAGCAAATCCGGGTCGAACGATCCTGGAAATATTGAGAAGAAAAGGGATTCATATCGATGCTTCCTCCGAGCATGAAGTCGCCAGGGCTATCTTGGCAGGATTTCAACCGGGAGATATTTTGCTTACTTCCCAACAGCTTGCAGCTTCCCTAAAGGATCTGGTAGAACAAGGCGTTCAGTTCAACGCTTGTTCGCTTCGACAATTGGAAGAATTCGGAAAATTATTTCCAGGTCGGGAAGTTAGCATTCGTTTCAATCCCGGACTAGGCTCGGGCGCTACAAAAAAGACCGATGTGGGAGGAAAGACTTCCTCATTCGGAGTTTGGCACGAAGAAATAGATCAAGTTAAGGCAATTGTTTCCAGATACGATTTAAAAGTCGTAAGGGTCCATACTCATATCGGTTCAGGTTCCGATCCGGAAGTGTGGAAGGCTGTCGCTCTTTATACTCTCGAAATAGCCGCTCAGTTTCCTAATTGCAAAATCGTTAATATGGGCGGAGGCTTTAAAGTCGGTAGAATGCAAGGCGAAAAAACCACCGATCCTCAAACGATCGGCGGTCCAGTTCGAGAATTGTTCGAATCGTTTGCGAAGGAAAAAGGAACGAAACTTCGGATGGAGATCGAACCCGGTTCTTTTTTAATGGTGAATAACGGCGCGATTATCGCTCGAGTGGACGATATCGTCAATACCGGTCCGGGCGGATATACGTTCGTAAAATTAGACATGGGAATGGACGTGAATACCCGCCCTGCTCTCTATGCAGCCAAACATCCGTTGGTCGTCGTTCCTTCGGGCGGAGATGAAACGAGAGCGGCGGCCGATTTTGTCTATGTCGGACACTGTTGTGAAAGCGGCGATTTGATCACCCAGGAAGAAGGAGGCGGACCTCAATTAAGAAAAACGCATGAACCGAAAATCGGAGACTTAATCGTAATGGAGGGAGCCGGAGCTTATTGTTCTTCCATGTCGGTTAAGAATTATAATTCGTATCCCGAAACGCCCGAGATACTCTTCGATACGGACGGAGCTTATAAATTAATCCGAAAAAAACAAAACTTAGAACAGATCGTTCAGAATGAAATCCTGGTTCCCCTCTGAGAACCTATATGTAATTCTTCTCTTAGGGGGGACGGGTTCTAGAATGAGCTCCTCCTTACCTAAGCAATTTATAGAATTGGAAGGTAAACCGATTCTATTACATAGTTTGAATTCGTTTCTGGAGTGGGGGAAGTCCAAAAGTATAGTCCTAGTTTCGCACAGGGATTATATGGAAAAGACCGAAAGACTTTGCGCTCCGTACCTTAGGGAAAGAGATCGAATTGTAGAAGGTGGAGAGACTCGGCATCAGTCGACTCTTGCAGGTTTAAGAAGTATTCAAATATTCGATTCTGATCTGGTGCTCATACACGATGCTGCAAGGCCGTTCGTACTTCCTTCCGACTTAGATCGTTTATCTATAGCTGCGGAAGACTCGGGCATATCCACCTTGGCGAATCGAAATTATGAAACGGTATTGCAGGAAGAGAATGGGCGAATTCGGTTTCTGGATCGCGATACGATATGGTTTATGAAGACACCTCAAGCCGTTCGAGGAGATATATTAAAAAAATTACAATCCGATCGGGCAATACAGGAACCGACGGATCTTTGCACATGGACAGAGAGTTTCGGTATTACAGCGAGACTTATCGAATCTCATCCGTATAATTTGAAAATCACGAGATCGGAAGATCTCCCTTTAGCGGAGGCGTTTTTACCGCTATTTCGATCCTTGCAGTAACTAACCGACGATCCGCTGAAACCGGAAGTCACGCCAAATCGTGTGCCTCCTTGCGGGCGAGTTCTTCCACTCATTCAATCGCGCCACCTATGAAGCGATTGTATCTTAGAAAACTCGTCTTGCAAAATCGCTTTTCAATATCCTTGACTTCCGATTCCCGACTTAAAAAATGACTAAGTAGATCGCATCGCGAGTGTGGTGAAATTGGTAGACACGCCAGATTTAGGTTCTGGTGCAGTAATGTGTGGGGGTTCGAGTCCCTCCACTCGCAAGAAATTCCCTTCCTATCGCCTTAATCTGAATCAACAATAAATTCTAGGGACTCGAAAGCGAATAAGCCCGCGGAGCCGGGTTTGTCAGAGGACTGAAGACAGAGGACGGAGGAAAGAAGATTGATGAGCGGAATTTCCACGTACTAGGAAAAGATTCTCGCGTTATAGTAGATCTTTCCTCTACTTCTATTGTCTTTCCAACTAATAGCAACTTCTGTCTTCCGCTAATCAAATCTTTTCTTAATCTGCGAGTTTAGATCCTTGGCGAAAAAGGTAACTCGAGATCAGGATTCCGAATGCCGTGATGATTACGCCTAGGATATCAAGCCAAACGGGTTGCAATAATCCGTTGGCCATTGATTCGCCGGTATATCCTTCGATTTTAATTTGAAATCCATGTTTAACCAAAATCGGGAATCCGTTAAATACCATATGAGCTAAAATCGGCTGAGCTATGGATCCTGTTTTTGCAACTAACCAAGCAAAATAATAACCTACGATGCCCGCTCCTAAAAATTGCCAGGGATTCAAATGCAAAATACCGAATAATAAGGCGGTAAGTAATGCGGCCGTTCCAAAGGAGTAGTTTCGTTTTAAGCCGTCGAAAATAAGCCCTCGAAATAAAAATTCTTCCGTGAACGGCGCGACGACCATTAAGGTGATGCTGGTTCCAAGTAGATCGTCGTCGGAAAAAAGTCGATTCAACATATCTAAAATAAAATCCGGTTTGGGTACAACTAAAGAGAAAACGTTATCGATTTCGGAGATTAGTATAGTAAAGCCGATACATGTAAGGATGATCGATAGAGACTCCAATAATTTAGGTTTTTGAAATGAAAAGACTTCCGAGAATCGTCGTCTTGTAAAATACCAACCTGCGATAGTGACGAATCCTATCGAAACTGTGTTTGTGATCCCTAGAAGCGCGGTTTCAGTAAAACGGATTCCCGATGCATGACCGATTTGATTGAATAGGAATCCGACGGTGAACGTCACTAAAATCGTAGCCAATACGATCAGGATAGATCCGGGCAATCCGGGGAAACTTCGATAATCACTCATTTTTAATTTTAAGACCTATATTGATAAATAATTATTTTCTTAAATAGGTAACCGGATGCTTCCGTCTTCGTTCATGGGAAAATGAGGATTCCATGCCACTTCCCATAAAAAACCGTCCGGATCGGAAAAATAACCGGAACGTCCTCCCCAAAACGCATCGTGCGCGGGCCGAACGATTTTGCCTCCATTCTGTTTTACGAAATCCAGCGTGCGGTCCACGTCCTCCGCGAGTCGGACATTATGAGCGAGAGTAAATCCTCTGAAGCCGGTACCTGCGGAATCTACCGTAGCATCGTCAGCCAGATCCTCTCTCGGAAACAATGCCAGAACGATTCCTCCCGTGCGAAAAAAAGCGATGGCTTCTTCACTAGCGCCCGAGAGAGGCCATCCGAGTCCGTCCTTATAAAATTTTAAAGAACGTTGCAAATCGGAAACTCCGAGAGTGATAATGCTGATGCGAGATTCCATTTTTATCATGATTTCCTCAACGCAGTTTTCAAGATTCTTTAGGGATACGCTTCGTATCCAGCCATCCACCTAACGCGGCGATTACGATGTACCCGAAAAGCGCTTGAGCTGAAAATTCAGGGATGCTTGTAGGAGGCGGAAAGAAGGGGGTTACTATCGCTAGCAAGATGAGAAATGCCGCAAAAAATTGCATGCCATACTTGCCGGCAAAGGTACTTCCCGGTTTTGTCGCGCTGAAATAAAGAATCAGTCCGAGTAAAGTTACGACGATTTCCAGGCTAATGGAAAGAACACGATTTTTCCAAAGTCCTAATCCGATTTTCGGACCCGAGTCCCAAAGAATAGGAAGATCCGGAGTATGCATTAACAAATCCGCAAAATAATGTGAAAGGACCGAGATTCCGATCAAAAAGGAGATCTTAGTTTTCGTTTTTGAGTCGTAGGGTTTGGATTTTAGCAGAATATATTTTGAAAGAAAAAATATCAGAATGCCCCAAAGTATTCCGGCAACAAGGCTATGGGTATAAGGCATAAAGAATAAATCAAAATTGTTTGTTTCGGTAAAACCGGGAACGAATCGAACGCCTTCGATTCCAAACATAATGAAAATCATAAAGAGGATATCGACGAACTGAACGCCTACAAGGGTCGTCCAAAGCGGGGTCTTTGGTTCCGCCTTCTTTAGAGCGAAGGAAACACTGTAATGACCGATGAACATTCGATTTCTCCTATTTTATCGCTGAACGACTAAAATACGGACAAAGCATTTAGAGAACCGTGAAAATTTGCAAGAAGGAAGTTTCTTCGGTAGATAAGCGGAGGGTTTTTAGGAACGAGACGGGTTTAAATTCCGTCGCTATAGGAGTATTTTTGTCCGTCTTCTAACTTGGTAACCAAACGATTTTCACGATCTTGAAACGCTTCTATAAAGGGATTCAAGTCCTTGATTTTACTAGAAAGGCCGTAGCCTGCTTCCATCGTATCGACTAGAGACGTGGCTCCGACCATGGATGCCGCGACTTTAATGGGAGCCATAATCAATTTTACCATCGGAAGTTTTGAGAGGGAAAAAAAGAACCGCAAAGTCTCGCCGACCATCCGAATTTGTTCCCTTCGATCTTCATATCGTCCCACTTCTCCGATGGCGGCGTAGAGACTTTCCTGCCTAATGGTCCCGTCATCCATTAGGTTATTCTCGATTACGATTCTCGCAGTATCAAAATCTAGAGAGTCCGTTATTTTATTCAGGAGAATAATCTGATGAATGCTGTCCGTCATGGCCTTGCCGGCGACGGTTTTCAGTTTTTCGTACAGATTCTCGAGAGCGTTATCCCTCTCTTCCTTATTTGCGGGGGCATACAGATTATTTTCAAAAAAATGAGGAATGCCATCGTAGCCTTTTATCGTGGTAAGAAGATCCGAATACGTAAAACGCAAGCGGACAATTGTGGATCTGACTACGGCTAGACGAACTGGTTCAAGTTCTTTCAGATCCATTTCTGTTAGCAACACTTGGGCCCCCATAGCATTTGGGTCAATAGAAAAATAGATTCGGAAAGTTTCCGTTTTCCCGATCTTTCTATTCTTTTGAAACTATTGCTTTCTCCTTTAGATTAGACGGAAGTTTTTTAATCGATTTATCAGCATCTTCTCGAGTGGAGAAATTTCCTATTCGCACGGTGAAATATCCGTTCTTCGTTTTTTTTACGTAACTTTTTCCACCCATCGATGATTTTAATTCGTCCGCTTTTTCATGTCCTTTAAAGGCGGCAATCTGAACATAAAATACGCCTTCGTTCCTGTGAGCCGATTTTCGAGAAGCGATTTCCGATTTCTTGGATTCCTTCTCGCGCTTTACGAGTTTTTTCTCTTTATGCGGTTCGGTTGGGGCATCAGCGGAAATTTTCGCGACTTCTTCCTTTTTCGTAGAAGAAACGTTAGTCCGTAGATCTACTATTTCCGATCCCGGTGGTAGGTTACGAAATTTTATCTCTTCTTCGCGAGGCCCGTTCTGAGAAGCGAGGGAATTTTTCGCAATATGCTGTGTTTGTTCTTGGGTCGGTTCGGACGAAGGCGCCGTCGTTGAATTGTTAAGCGAATTTAACGATAAGTCTTCCTGAACTTGACCTCTTTTTCTTCCTATTGAAACTCCTAGAAAGAAAAAAGAGAATAGAAGGCCGATTAAAAAAATGGACAGCAATGTGATCCGTTTATTATCTAAATTAATTACGTAGAATACTTTTTCCTTCATTTCATCCTGCCTTTTAGTTCCGAGAACAGCTTTGCACAATCCTTCTTTAGGTCTTCTAAATCCCCTAGGTTCCTAAGGACATAATCGGCTCTTTCCGATTTTTCCTGGAGGGAAAGCTGGCTTTTTGCGCGCGCTTCGGCTTCTTCCATGGAAATACCGTCCCGATCCATGGTCCGTTTTAAGGACGATTTCGGGTCCGAAACCACGCAAACGGTAGCGTCACATAGCGTATAAGAGTCTGTTTCGAATAAGAGAGGGACTTCCCACGCCACCAAGCGACTTCCCGCCTGATTTTTTAAGATTTCTCGAAATTCCTTTCGAATCAGAGGATGGACGAGCTTATTTAAGGCCGTAAGCTTCTCCGAATTACCGAATACCAGCTTTGCGATCTTCTTTCTGTCCGGTTTTTGAGACTCATCTAAAATTTCCGAACCTAAAACCTTTACAAGTTCGTCTTTGATCGGGCTATCAGGGTCGGTATACTTTCGGGCGATTTCATCCGCGCTAATCCGGAAGGCTCCCAGCTCTTCAAAGAACTTTGAGGCAGTCGACTTTCCTCCGCCGATCATTCCGGTTATTCCGACTAAGAACGCATCGTCGTCTCTACCTGGATGCTTCGACATAAACAAACCTATGCATAGGCCGGTTAGGAGTACAAGCAAAAAAGAAGCGGGAAATGATCGGTTCTTTCAAAAGAGGAATCTTGTGGAATATATTCCCGATTTGAGTTATATTGTTTTTGCCTTCCTCCTTAGTAGGAGTTTTCGGCTTTAAAAAAGAAGGTGGAATGTTTTTGCACGTAGAGTAAAAACAACGAATCAGCTTAGAGGAAATTATGAAATATTTGGAAACATCTCAAATCATTCCATCCAAGGGTATGTCGTACACGATGTACGAAATAGAAGGCGATGATCAAATCTTGCGGATGTTGACCTATATTCCGGACACGGACGAAGTTCATGTTTACCCAAAGCCGCCGGTAAAGAAACTCTATAAGCCGGAATTATGTAAGGCAGTTCAGGATGTCGTATTTTCTGAATTATGGAAATTGGGGGAAGAGAGAAAGAAGGATAAGTAGAGGGTTTTGGCTCCGGGCAGAATCGAACTGCCGACACAAGGATTTTCAGTCCTCTGCTCTACCGACTGAGCTACAGAGCCGAACCCACTGCCAAGGTAAGAAATCGAGGCTAGCTGTCAATGGAAAATCATCCTTTTGGGCCACAGCCGCTCTTTGAGTCGGCGAGTTCTATCGCCGAGAGAGAGGCAATGGTGAAAAATCAAATCATCGCGAGAGGAATCTCCGACTCCTCCGTTATCAGCGCGATGAGGAATGTGCCAAGGCATCTTTTTCTACCCTCCGAATCTAGGCATCTCGCATATCTGGATAAAGCGATTTCAATCGGATTCGGACAGACGATTTCACAGCCGTACATCGTTGCCTATATTTTGGAAAAGCTCTCTCTATTTCCGAAAGCGAAAGTTTTGGAAGTAGGAACCGGATCCGGTTATCTGACCGCACTTTTAATCGAAATGAAAGCCGAAGTCGTTTCGGTGGAAATCGTTCCCGAATTGTATCAGAGGGCGACGGAAATTCTAGAGATTTGGTCTCCTGGTTGCACAAAGGTGCATCAGATCCGAATCGGAGACGCATACGAATTCGCGATGCGGAAAGATACTTTTAATCGCTTTGTTTCTTCGGCCTGCCTGCCAAAAATCCCGGAAACCATTCATCCTTTCTTTCTTTGCTTACGCGAAGGCGGACTCGCGGTCTTTCCGATTTTTGGGACGGGGAACATTCAGCATCTAGTCACTTTATTGAAACGTAATGATCAGTGGGAAGAAAAGGGTCGAATCGAAGTAAAATTCGTACCGTTAACCGGAAGAGGCGGCTTTGCCGATAAATAAAAAAGGCCCCGAATGGAGCCTTTTAAGAACGGGTTAAGCTTGAAGATTAGATTTCGAGCTTGTATCCGAAACGGTATTGAGTTCCACCCAAAACAATCGGATAAGCAGGAGTTGGGGATAAGCTGATAATACCACCCAAGGAATGAGTATGGCCCACTCCGTATTGGAAGGAGTAGAGAGTCTCCGCTTCCATAAAGAAGTGGCCTTTGTCGGTAAGTCTCGCTTGCGCTCCGATCAACCAGTTTGGAGCGAATCCGGCCACGCTAAAACGAGTATTTTCCCAGTTCGCTTGAGGGTTTGTTCCATCGGCGACTAGATTCGTAATCGTGTTTCCTGCTCCAAGAGTTGAAACCAAGTATTGGTGTACGTCTTCAGCGTGGTTACTACCAGCTAAACTCCATCCACCTTTGAAGTAGTGAATACCGGCTCCGATGTAAATCGCCGCATCTTCCGACACGGAAAGTTTGATACCGACGTTTACGGGAATTTGAATGGCGTTATAATCCCAATGAGTATTATAGTATTCGTATCCAGCAAACTTTGCAGTGGTATCTCCACCCATGATTTTTCTGGTATAGTTACCTGAAATTCTCCAGAAGAATGCTTTTCCAAAGTCCTTTTCATATCCGATGGATATCACTCCACCGGTCATGGCTCCGGCGGTTTTCGCGCTGATCAATCCGTTTGTTGTGTGTTGAAGAGTGATCAGACGATTTTCCGGAATGATCGCGCGACGTGGCGAAACACCCGCGTTAGCATTAGCAGATGACGGAGCGACGTCAAAGTTATTGGATGCATCCAGACCATCTTTAGTGATTGTGCCGCCGAGTTGCCCGAGGTCGAATTGAGTACCAAGGCTCCCGAAGACGTATGATTTTGCGCTTATGCTCGCTGCCGAAAAAAGAACGGCGAAGACAAGCACAACTTTGCTTATGTTACGAACCATTTATATAGCTCCTTTAAACTTTTCGTATCGTGAAGTGTCGTAAAGCCAGGACATTTTATGTCTATTGCCTGTCCCAGGCATAGGACAGGACTCTAAGGAGCTTCCGTTCGCTGTCAAACAGATAATCGAAGCTAAATAAAAAAGTCCTGTTTTCTATTTCTTTATTTCGAACATGAGTTAGGTAATCTTGATGACGTTAATTTTTCCGCAATGCAACACGTAAAATTTTTAAAATGGATCGTTTAACTTTCGTTTTCGCTCTATGATTTTGGATATAGCGAATGCTCGTTCAGCATGAACGAGTTTGTATCATGAATGTATCTATTCTATAGAAGAATGTAGAACGCGCTGTGAATGATCGAATTCTTAAAACATAGATATCGAGTAGCTTCTCTTTCTGCTGAATGGCCATTCCATTCTTAAAATTGCTTGGCCGTAGCGATATATGCTATGGAAAAGTCCTTGCAAGCTGATGAAAATATTAGCTAATGGAAGAGAACCGTTGGGGGTGGGACGCCATTTGGCGACTCTGAGAGAGTCCCCGGAACCTGATCAGGATAATGCCTGCGAAGGAAAACGGATGAGCAGAAGGATTTGCTCTCAAATATATTATTTTTTTCTGTTTGATCTCGATTCTTCGGAAAGTTTAAACAGAGGGTTTCCTTCTTTCACATTTTTTGTTTTCCTATCTAGGTTTTATTCCTCCCTTCGGTTGGAGAGGCATATGGACCCAATTCAAAGCGATTTCGCATCGAAATACCAAATTCCCAATAAAGAGATCCGTCTTACGGATGGAACTAAATATCATGCTTATACTACCGAAGGTCCTTGGGGAAAAGGGGAGATCCCACGCGATTTTAAAATCGGAATTCCAAAATTACGCGAGCCCTGGATCCGAAATAGGAGCGAGGACTCGAATCATTCTCAGATGTATTATGCCAGACGGGGTATACTAACCGAAGAGATGAGATACGTAGCTCTGCGAGAAGGTATGGAACCCGAATTCGTGCGCTCCGAAATCGCCCGAGGTCGTGCGATTATTCCATCCAATAAAAAACACTTGGAACTGGAGCCGATGATTATCGGTAAGAATTTTCTGGTAAAGATAAATGCAAATATAGGAAATTCCGCGCTTTCCTCTTCCATCGAAGACGAGGTCGAAAAACTGAGATGGGCTGTTAGGTGGGGAGCCGATACGGTTATGGATCTTTCCACCGGAAAGAACATCCACGAAACTCGCGAATGGGTGATTCGTAACTCGCCGGTTCCGATCGGAACGGTTCCAATATATCAGGCTCTCGAAAAAGTGAAAGGCAAGGCGGAGAATCTAAACCTAAACGTCTTTTTGGAGACATTGGAAGAACAGGCCGAACAAGGAGTGGATTATTTCACGATTCACTCTGGCGTTTTGTTAAGATATATTCCGCTAACAGCCAAACGTACCACGGGCATCGTTTCGAGAGGCGGTTCGATCATCGCGAAATGGTGCTTGGCTCATCATAAAGAAAATTTTCTTTATGAACGGTTCGACGAAATTTGCAAAGTTATGAAAAAATACGGAGTTTCTTTTTCTCTGGGAGACGGACTTCGACCCGGAAGTATCGCGGATGCGAATGACGAGGCTCAGTTCGGAGAATTAAGGACGTTAGGCGAACTAACTCAGAAAGCTTGGGAAGAGGATATTCAAGTCATGATCGAAGGACCGGGTCACGTTCCGATGCATCTCATCAAAGAGAACGTCGATCTTCAGATGGAAATTTGTAAGGAAGCCCCTTTCTATACTCTCGGCCCGCTGGTTACCGATATAGCGCCCGGTTACGATCATATCACTTCGGCGATCGGTGCCGCGATTATCGGCTGGCATGGAACGGCGATGCTTTGTTACGTAACTCCGAAGGAACACTTAGGGCTTCCGGATAAAGAGGACGTCAAGCAAGGAGTGATCGCTTATAAGATCGCGGCGCACGCAGCCGATCTTGCCAAAGGACATCCCGGCGCCAAACAAAGGGATGATTTATTGAGCAAAGCTCGCTTTGAATTTCGTTGGGAAGATCAATTTGCTCTTTCCTTGGATCCGGAAACGGCACAATCATTTCACGATGAAACTTTACCGCAGGATAGGATGAAGACCGCGCATTTTTGTTCTATGTGCGGTCCTCATTTTTGCTCTATGAATCTGACTCAGGAACTTCGAAAATACGCCGAAGAAAAAGGAATATCGGAATTAGATGCGGTAAGCGAGGGAATGAAGGAAAAGTCGGAAGAATTTTTAGAGAAGGGAGCGAGCGTTTATATTGCACCTTGAAATCATTAGTAGGCGTTCCGAAAAAGAACGCCTACTAATACCAAGATAATATCCAAGGAATAAAACCGATTATATAGATTCCTTCTCCTATCATTCTATATCGTTGGGAACCTGAAAAGAAATCGGAGTAACGTAAGATAATTCCCGGAACGGCACAAAGCAACCCGGCGAAGATACATGCGGAAACCGACTCGGCTGGTTCGAATTTGCGTGTCCAACCCGCGAGTAAAAGTCCGGCAACGGCTCCTAGTAAGGAAAATCGAAGCACCCAGTCTCTCGCCGATTCGGGTGAAAACGTTCCGAGCAAATAGACGAGTCCTTCTTTTTCGTCCAAGTCCATTTCCATCAACGAATTCATAATTAAGTTCAAGACGGTTCCCAAAAAGAAAAGTATCAGTAAGACTCCCGTTATCCAAGATCGGAAACCTACTACTAACAAGGGACCGAACCAAACTCCCAATGTGTAAATTGTCGCGACGGAAAATTCTTTTCCGAACCTGATTTTTCCCCAGGAGGCTAACGACAAATGAACGATTGCGAGAACGGAAAGGATCAGTCCTCCGAGGAATACGATTTCCCTTACGAAGAGAAGAGCGAGCGCCGCGCAAAGAATCGCGCCTCCGAACGCCAGTACTATTAGAATTTTAGAATATTCGAAATGAAACCTGTGCCTAGGGTTGACGGAAGATTCGCCCACTTTTCTTCCGTCCAATAAGTGGTCTGCCGTGTAAACCACCCAGACGCTAAGCGGGAGAAGAATCCACCATGCCCATTTCATCTTAGCGCCTGTAACCGTGACTGCGTAAGCCCCGGACCCGACTACCCCTAAGCAAATATCCAAACTGAGAACGTGGATATAAAACCAAAGACCTCGATAATTTTCAATTCGCATGGGGTTCGCCTTTTCAGGTCATCAACGATAAATTTAGCGTAAAATCGTCTAAACTTTTTTTTGCGTGGATATCGGAAATTCGATTCCGTCCGATTTGAACTTTTCATGCAAGGATTTTATAAATTCCGATTTCAGTAAATATTGATCGGTTATTTCCTTTAATTGAAACGTGACCGTTAAATCTATGCTAGACGGTCCGAATACCTGGAAACGGACGTGAGGTTCGATGTCTGTCGCTTTTCCATAAACGGATTGGAGAGTCAGCTTGGCGACTTCTTTGCAAATACTTTCCACTCTTTGAAGATCGTTTTGATAGGAGACGGATAGGGCAACGCCGATCGATACCTTCGAAGATGGGAGTTCATAATTTATGTAAGTCGTTTGAGACATTTTTGAGTTCGGAATGACGACCGTACTCCCGTTCAGTTTTCGTAGAGAAGTGGTTCTCCAGTTGATATCTTCTATATATCCTTCTTGTCCGGTTTCTAAGGTGATGAAATCTCCGACTCGGACCTTTTTACTGAGTAAGACCTCCAGTCCGGCGAAAAGATTCGAGAGAGTCTCTTGTAATCCTAACGCTACAGCTAATCCTCCAACACCTAATGCGGTTAAGGCGGGAGCGACGGAAATTCCCAGCGTTTGTAAAATCACCAATCCGCCGATCAACAATATGCAGATACGCAAAATATTGTTCAAAATCGAAGCCGAGGAAAGGATGCCTTCGTTCTTCGATGAGAATAATTCAAAAAAGCCCGTTGCGACGTTAGCAAGAGAAAGCGTAAAAAATAAGATTGTGAGGACCTTTAGGTATAAGAAGTAAGAAATCCTTGTCTCTGGATGCAAGGAAGACGCATGAATCGCGGCATACAATCCTAATATTAAGAAAAAATAACGTACGAAGGATAATAAAGCAAGATAGAGAGGATGCCGCTTGTCCAATTTATCTTTCGTAAGATTCGCCGCGAGCTTTGGAACTATAAAGCCGCCAAAAATATAACCGAGCAAAATCCCAAGGGCAGCGAAGGCCGGGCCGATGACCCAATGGAATCGAAGAATCGTTGGCCAATCAATTTCGTGCATTGGCATACTGTAAGAATCTATTCGATTCCGAAAAGGGTTTTCTCTTAGCGGAAAAGTCACCAAGTATTGATTATGTGGCATTGCCGCGGCATTTTTAGCGAGGATTCTTGACGCTAAATCGAACTCCCGTTTTTTGAAAAAGGATTTTCGAATGACAAACGAAGTAGTTTTGAGAAACTCCGAACCCCATGGATGGGGAGGCATACGAATAAATGCTCGAATATGCGTTGGATTCCGGGCTTTCGCTCTATGTCCAAAGGTTTACTCCCGAATCGGAAGAAGAGCAGCCCTGGTTGGAGGAAGTTCACACTCGAGGGATTAGAGAAGTAATCCTTTGGGGTAGTCCGACCGAGGCCGGCGCCTGGAAAAGGAACCCGGGTTTTATAAAGTTAATCAAGAGTCTGAAATCCGAGCAGATTTCTATTACGACTCTTGACGGTTCCAAGTTTAATTTGTCCGACAAATCGGTGGAAAAACTGATCTCGTTTCTGCAAGCGAGAGGAAAGAAATCTCCCGTTTTATTTTGGTATTCCTTGGACGAGGCGGATCGGGTATTAAGCGTATTCAAGGATCGCTTTCCATTAACGGAGAAAATTGTTTCGACGCCGTTCTCTCCTATTAAGAAGCCGGCGCCGGTTCAGGAAGTCCGTTCCGAATTCGCCAACTACGGAAAGTCCGGAAAGGATTCCGCAGAGAGGGAGGCTTTTCGTCCTTCCCAAGTCACCATACGAGTAAAGCTACTATCCATAGTATCCGCAATCGTCGTCCTTAGCATGGGATTTATGATCGCGCTAGCGACGACGTTATTTAGAAATTATACGGTATCGTTAATTCAAGAATATAACCTGAGTCTTGCCCGATTGACCGGTTTGCAGGTCGGTTTAAGGGTTCGAGATCTAGCCGACAAGGCCGATGAATTCTATGAAAAATCCCCGGGACAAGTCGTCCCGGGCACGAACTCTAAGAAAGGATTTCTCCCGAAGGATTTAGAAGCTTATTTTGCCAGTCAACCTAGAATCCTGGCCTGGGGGAAAGCAAAGGATGGAGAAGCGAACTTATTTTTCAATCCCCGTTTTCTTAAGGAGTTGAGAACGGAGGAAGAACCTATCCGTGCAAAATGGAATTCAATACCTATGACGGAGAGGACTAAACTTCTTTCTTCCGATTCGGATAAATTACATGTATCGAATATAAGCTCCAAATTCGGATTCCCGTTAGTGTTGTTCTCCGAAAGAAAGAAAGGCGGCAGCGAAGCTAGTTTCTTTTTATTGGCGCCCACCGATTTATGGGAATCGGCGCGTTCGGCGCTACAAACCGAATTATTCGAAATATGGATCGTCGATTCTCAAGGAAAATTGGTCGCTCATACAAATGAAGCGGAGGCTCTTTCCGAAAAAGATTATTCAAAGAATCCCCTAGTTCAATTTCTGCTTCGCAATCCTACGGATAACGGCTCAAGGACGACCGATTACGAAGGAAAGGAAACACTCGGATCATTCCAGCAACTCGAAGACGGAAATCTCGCGGTGATTTCCTCCATCGAGGCTGAAAAAGCCTTCGAAGCCGTATATAAAATTCGAAGGCAGAATCTTTATATTCTACTTTGTGTCCTATCGATAGCTTTCTTAGTCGTGTTTCTTTTTTCTCGAACGCTTACCGTGCCTATTATCAATCTGTTAAGCGCAACCAGACAGATCGAAAGAGGAAATTATCACGTAGCGATTCGTCCGGTAACTAGAGACGAGGTAGGGGTCCTTACGAATTCATTTTTAAAGATGGCTCAAGGTTTGGAGGAAAGGGAAAAAATCAAAGATACCTTCGGCAAATTCGTAAATAAGGAAATAGCGGAACGTGCTCTTTCCGGCGAGGTCTCTTTGGGAGGAGAAACGAAAGAAGTCGCGGTATTTTTTTCGGACCTACGGAATTTCACCGGTATGTCGGAAAGATTAAAGCCGAGCGAAGTCGTCGAATTTTTGAACGCATACTTCACCGAAATGGTGGAATGCATATATCTAACGCAAGGGATCGTGGATAAGTTCATCGGAGACGCTATTATGGCTCATTGGGGCGCATTGTATTCGGACGGAAACGATACTAGAAATGCCGTCAATGCAGGGCTTTTAATGAGAAACGCTTTGATCGAATTCAATCGAATCGGAAGTCAGATCGGTCGGCCGAAGGCAAGATTCGGATGCGGAATTAATACGGGGTCCGTTGTGGTAGGTCAAATCGGTTCGGAAAAGAAATTCGAATTCACCGTCATCGGAGACGCCGTAAATTTGGCCTCGCGAATCGAATATCTTACGAAGGATTTTGGAACCGACATTTTAATATCGAGCTCTTCATTCGAAAAAGTAAAAGATTATTATTTATTCGAAGCTCTTCCTCCGGTTTGGATTCGCGGTAAGGAAGAACCGCAATATTTATATGCGGTTTTGGGTTGGAAGGAAGACCCCGAATGCCCTAAAAGTTTGGAAGAGGTCAGAAGAATCTGCGAAATTCCCGAACCTGCCGGTCCGTCCCAGGCATTGGCACATTAGAAAATCATGAATTTCAAACCTTATATTCGAGAGATACAAGTAGGGTTGCTTTGCATCCTAGTTTTCTTGATGTCTTTATACTTGCTTTATTTCGAATCTAAATCCAGAGGGGATTCCGGAAAGGAAGCTTTAGGAACCGTTTCCTTTAGATACAAGACTGCCCAAAGGAAATTTCCGGATCGGATGCTTTGGGAGGATGTGGAACAAGGTATGTCCGTATTCAATAAGGATTCGGTAAGAACGGATGAAGCGTCGGAAGCGGTCGTGCATTTAAACTCCGGAACCCAAATCGAGTTGGATCCGCAGTCGATGGTCGTTCTGCAATTAAAAGAGAATCGGGAAATCCTACAGTTAGGGGAAGGGAGTCTTTTGGTCGAAGGTAAAAAGGTTCTTTCGGTGATAGCCGGAAAAGTCGGTCTGGATGCTAAGTCCGATTCCTCATTTCAGATAACAAATTCGCCGGACGGTCTTTCCGTAAACGTACGAAAAGGAGAAGTGATCTGGAAAGAAGATGGAACCTCTAAGATGACATTGGGAGAAGGGGAGACGGCTCTGAATGCGATCAAGTCCGAAAAAAAATGGAATTTAATCTTTCCCGAAGAATCGCAGAGATTTTTCCCGCAAGAGCCGGAGCAACTTGTGGAATTTCGCTGGGACGGCGGGGATGATTCGGTTTTGGAGGTTGCCTCGAAAAGAGATTTCGGCAAAATCATCGAAACGAGAACCGTCAAAGAAAAGGGACTTCGGCAGAAGTTCAAAGAAGGAATCTACTTTTGGAGAGTACGATCTCAAAATGGAAAGAGAATATCGGAGGTTCGTAAATTTCGAGTGCTTCCTAATCCGGTACCTGATTTGTTCTATCCCAAAAAAGAAGGTATCCAAGAAGAACGAACCGTTTCATTTGCTTGGGCGAGACAGAAGATCGCGAGCGGTTATCGACTTCAGATTTCGAGCGATCCTTCTTTTTCAAACGTAAGGGAATCGCAAGTGTTTCGAACGAACTTTTCAATGACCTTGGATCCCGGTACTTACTATTGGCGAGTAGTATCTTATACGAATCTGCCCGGGACGGATGCGATATCCGAAACACGTAAGTTCGCCATCGTTATCCCCGAATCTCCTATTGCTAAAGCCCCCCAAACTCCGCTAAAAGAACCGACTCAAACGACGAATAGCGACGTGTTGTCGCTGGAGTTCCCGAGAAGCGGATCGTTAGTCGATATGACCGGGAAGGAAAGTTTGGTCTTTCGATGGAAGTTTAAACCCGGCACTAAAGAATCCGATTGGAAGTTCCGCCTCTACGTACGAAAACCCGGAAAAGACGAACTAGTGTACGAAAGAAAGATGAAAGGAGATCGCTTTTCTTTTAGAGATTTGGAAAAATTAGATGTAGGCGTCTTTTTGTGGACTATCGAATCGGAAGAAAATCCCTCGATTAAATCCGAGGCTGAGTTTAGAATACAATTAAGAGAAGACTTAGAAGCTCCCGAAACTAAATCTAGCGGGGCGCGGCCTTGAAAAAAGATTCATGCAAAGAATATTTAAAAGAAGAAAGAATAAGGAAAGCTTGAAAGTATTTTACTTTATCATAATATTTTTTTCTTCCTTTTCCGTCGTTCTTTCCGAAGGCAGAAGTTTCATTTACTATATCGAATGGAAGGAAGTGAAAGGTAGCAGAGGATACCTAGTGGAAGTCCGGAACGCAGCTCCTCCGCAAAGTTTAATCGTGGAAAAGAAAGTTCAAGAAAATGAAATCGAATTCAAACTAGAATCGGGAACTTACGAGTATCGGATCGCCGCTTTGAATCGTTTTGGAAAGCCTTCTTCTTTTACTCCTTGGACTAGCTTTAAAGTGGAACAAGATAGGCCTAAGGAAGTGGCCTTAGCGGAAAAGGAGGGTCTTTCGAAACCCAAGAGTTCTAGAGTATTCGTGCCTGGATGGGGCTTTTATAAAAACGGAGAAAAATTAAAGGCTATCGGTGTATGGAGCGGATTGGCCGCGGTCGCATTTTTAGGAAATGCGGAGCGAGAAGCCGGAAATCGACTGGCTAGCGATCCTAAGAACGATCCTAAAGTGATCGGTCTTTTGGGAATGCAGCTTTCTCCTCTTTCGACTTTGTATCTATGGGACGCTCGTTCGAAAGACAAATCGGAATACGAATTGCATCAACGTAATCAAGTCGCTTTGGGAGGAATCGCAATCTTAGGAATCGTCGCTTCGCTTTGGTGGGAAAATCGGCTGCCCGCGAATCAGACTCTAGATCTTAAAATTCGTCCCGATATACCTTCGGCAATAAATTCGTCCTTTAGAGAAGGATTTGCAAGTCGTTGGGAAATGAGTTATACTTGGAAGTTCTAAGGAGGGAGTCATGCGTTGGAACAAATGCATTATAAAATTTTTGTTCTTCATTTCTACGCTTAGCGTGGGCTCTCAATTAGTATTTTGTTCCAAACCCTTTCCGGAAGGAGATGAGTATTTATTGTTAAGCGTATTGAAGTCCGGTTTGGGAGCCAATTCGCCGACTTCGTTTAAATATATTTTTGTGACTTCGGGGACGAATACAGGAAACTTGGGCGGGGTGAGCGGGGCCGATACGATTTGCTCCGCTGCGAAGGCAACCGACGGTGCAAGCTTACCGGGAACTAACACGGAGTACCAAGCTCTTATAGTCGGTACGGGAAGGACGGCAGGCGGAGCCGGTTGGCCCTTGCATGCCTCAACCGCCTATTATAAGAATTATTCCAATCCTACGTTAGTATTTTCCACAACCGCCGGGGCTCTTCCTAGTTTGCCTTTGAATCAAGCGATTCCGGGTTCTGCCATTCATATTTGGACCGGAATATCCGGCACCTGGACGACGGGCACTACCTGTTTAAATTGGGCGGATAATACCGTCGGAAATACTGGTGAATACGGAGTTTCCGGAGCCACCGATATGACTTCGTTTAATAATTTGTTAGCCGATACCTGCGATACTTTGAATCATTTACTCTGCGTGCGCCTTTAACTTTCCACGATTCCGGCTCGAATCGCATAAACGACCAAATCTGCGACCTTATGCAGATCCAACTTCTTCATAATATTCGCCCTATGAACTTTGACAGTAGCAGGCGAGATGTGCAGCAGTTTACCGATTTTTTCGTTGGAATTCCCTTCCGATATCAATTTTAGAATTTGGCGCTCCCGATCGGATAGGACCGAAAATACGGAAGGTCCTTCTTCGGACTGCTCTCCCGTTTTTTTCTTATTAAGTCCTGAAATGACCCTAGTTGCTATGCGAGGACTAAGATAGGTTTCTTTACGGCGCACGGCGTCGATTGCTCTTAACAAATCTTCTCCGGCGTCATCTTTCAATACGTATCCGTTAATTCCTAAATCGACCAATTTTTGAATATACTCTTCGTTATCGTGTCTAGAGAGTATGATGACTTGAATCTTAGGATAATAACGTTTGATCCCTTTTACTAAATCTATGCCGCTTACGCCTGGCATAGAGATGTCGGTTATGACGATATCCGGTTCTAGTTTTCCAATCTCGTCTAAGGCTTGTTCGGCGTTTCCGTTCTCGCCGATGATTTGTAGATCGGCCTGTCCGGAAATAATCAACCTGAGTCCCTCCCTTAGGATCGCGTGGTCGTCTACGAGATAGAGTTTACAAGTTGATGGTTGGGCGTTCATATCTTCTCCTTCGAACGTTGTTTCAGCGGAATTCGTAGCACATAGGTAGTACCTTTTCCGAGCTCCGATTCTAAGAATAGAGTTCCGTTCATGTCCTCGACTCTACGCCGGATATTTTCCAGGCCAAATCCGGTCGGTTTAATTCTAGCTTCCTTTTCTCGAAATCCTTTTCCGTTATCTTTTGCGAAAACGATCAAGGTGCCTTTTTCGGATGCGATTCTAATCTCCACCCTATTTGCCTGCGCGTGCTTAAGAATATTCGCACAGATTTCCTGAAGAATTCTGAAGACTTGGTTTTGCACGACTTGGGGAATCTTTTCCGGAACCTTGAATTCAGTCTTTACCTTTATTTTTTGAAGCGGAAAGATTCCCGAAGCAAGCGCGTTAAGCGCGGACTCCAATCCCAGTTCCTTTAAAGAAGAAGGCTGTAAGTTCGTATAGATTTCCCTTAGCTCCTGACTCGCCCGATCGATCAGACCAAGACCGGACTTGAAAGAGTCCGCATGATCTACTGCGGACTTTTGATAGGCTTGAAAATGCAATTTCGCCGCTAGGATAAGCTGACCTACTCCGTCGTGGAGTTCCCGCGCGAGACGGGACCTTTCTTCTTCTTGAGATGCCAAAACCTTGGTATGTAAGTTTGCGATTTTCTTTTGCAGTTTTTTATTTTGGCTAATGTCCTTCAGGATCATCCCGGTGCTGTTTCCGAAAGGGAATGCGGTATAACCGTAAAATTTATTTCCTTTCTTAAACTCCTGGTTTTGCAATTTTATATGACGGGACTTATTCAGATTTTCCCTAAGGTTGGCTTCTTCTTTTGAATCTAATTTCAGAATAGAGAAAAGGCTGGCGCCGATCATACTAGATCGGGCACGGAATTCTTTTTGAAAAGAGGCGTTCGCAAAATGAATCGTGTTAAACTTATCCAGGGCGACGATAGGAGAGATTTCCTCGACGAGGGAAAGAAAGTATACTAAAGCCTTCTCCGTCGCCGGATCGATAGAAAGACGCTTTAGGTCCTTCGGTTTTAGGATTCCCGTTGCCACATAGATCACGTTAAAGCTACTCCGTTAACCGGGAAAGGAAAAAAATTCCCCCTCCCCCGGCCGAATGGGGGAAGGGTCGAAGGATGCTTAATACTCTTTCAGGAGTCAGTTTATGGTGTGGATTGGAAAACTTTCGTATTGTCAGGATTTCGATACCAATCTACGTCCGTAGTTCCTAGCGATTCATACCAAGGTTTGAACTGAGAATAAGGGATTCGTATATTCTCTCCTTCGTAGGGCCATAGAAAATTACCTGGAATCAATAAATACCAAGGGAATCCCGTCGAATCCCTATATAAATCGACGCCTTTCGCATCGAAGAATTTACCGGCTGCATGAATGTCCTTATTCGTATTGATTACGTGTAGATACGTATCGAAAGGAGGAGGACCTAAGTTTGTCGTAGATATCGGCGAGGAAAGGATGACTTCCAAATGAGCCGATTTCCCGACATGAAACGTGTCAGTCTTTCTAGAATTCCAGGATTGGATAGTCGTAGAACTGTTACCGAGTATTTCCAACCCTGAGATAGCAGGTCCGGTTCCGCTCAATGCTTGCTCTACTGTCGTTCCATCATACCCTATGCGGTTCAGAGTGTAGGAACCTACGGCGGCTGCGGTCGGTAAACTAAAGTGAAGCGTATGATTATAAGCGGCTCCTTTGGCTACGTGAGTGAAATAACCTCGAACTCGAGCCACTCCACCGGTTGCATTTAGATCCTCTTCGAAATAAGTACGAACCGCATAATCGTTAAAGTCTGCGTCCCCCTCATTAGGAAACAAATCTTCGAAAGCAATCGTGTAGTAACCTGATACCGGGATCCGTACGATGAAGGCCCGAGTCGGATCGAATGGATATGCGTCGTTTATATCCGGAACTGTGTCCCCATCCGAATCCAGCAGAAGAGTTTCTTTTGCGGTGAACGAGATGGAAATTCTACGGCTGATCACCGTCACATTAGAAATATTGATATCGATGTCGTAGATTTTTCCGTACGCTTGTACTTGAAGATGGACGGTATTCGTATCGCTATCTACGGTAAAGCTTCCAGTTACTTGGCCGTTTGCATTCGTATACGCCGTAAAAATCGATTTACTACTCGGAGTACCAGGGGTAGCGGAAGCAACCGTCAATTGTACTAAGCTTCCGTTCACCGGGGCCACAGGATCGACTACCTGCACGTTTACAGTCAGCGTTCGAGTCGTATCAAATGCAAAATCAACGGGGGTTGAAGCGTCCTGAACTTGCACGCCAAAGTCAGAACTTCCTGTCGGGGCTGCCACGGGAGTCGCTCCCTGCGCAAGGCTAAGGAGCCATGCATAATCAGGATTTTGCTGCGACGAACAGGAGGTTAAAAAACAAAGCCCAAGTGCGAACCAGATTTTTGATATTTTTTTTGTAGTATCGGCCATATAAGAAACTTCCCAGAGACGACCTCATTATCGTTTCGCTGTTTCTTTATGGCAATATGCCCAAAGGTCTAATTTACCGCATCCTTAGGTAAAGACGATTTTCAACCGTACGTTAGAAATTCCACCTTAAACGCCGACATATTGGCATCCAGATGGAAATATTTTATGTACTAGAATGAATTCTATAAATATTAATAAGTTACTTATAATGTAGCCTCGAAACTTTCCAAAGCTTTGGTCCTAAAGGAATGGAAATCACCTGAAGTAAAAAACTTACAATATTTCAGGACTTCCTCCGGAATCTCGGAATATTTGGCCTCTTCATTGTTAATTTTTATCATCGTGTCCGCCAAGTAGATGGGGAAAATAATTTCTTTGTAATGCTCTTCGGCCAAAAGAGGGCGATGGTGGTATTCCATTCCCCGAGAATAAAGCTCGGGGAAATTCCATTTTTCCGCAATCAGGGCGCCGATCTTCGTGTGCGTAATTCCAAAGGCCGCTTCTTCTAAAGTTATGGCGGATGCGATTTCTTTCGAGGCCGAATAGTTTTGGATTTTATTCATCTTACTAGATTCAAGAGAAAGCAGTATAATTTCGCCTATATCGTGTAATAATGCGACCGACATTAAATTACTCACAGTTTCCTTTTGCATGGCCATTCTTAATGCGATCAGTTTGCAGTAATATGCACATTGATTCGATTTTTCCCAAATCGCAAGGAAGGCAGGAAATTTTTCCTCCAAAATCTGTTTGGTTCCCAGAGAGTAAAGAAGGACTTGAAGTTCTTTGAGTCCGATCAATTGGATTGCACGATCCAGGGATTCCACTTTTCCTCCCCGACGGAAGGCTGCGGAGTTGGCCAATTTAAGGATATTCGCAGATAAAGCCACGTCGCGTTTGATCATCTCTGCGATCTGGCCGATGCTTGAATTCGGTTTATCGATGGTAGTCTGAATGTCCTGGATCGCTTTCGGAAAAGTAGGTAACTCGTCGACCTGCTTGATGATCTCATCCGCTTTTTGAAGTTGGATATTCTCGCGCTGGATTCTAATCGGAATATCGATAATGACCGATGTGTTATTTCCCTGACTTTCCACTCTGTAGGAACTTGCGCCAAGGCCGTCGTTTTTCAACATCATTAAGGTCATAATTAAGCCGAGTCCCGCGCCTTCGGTCTCGTCGCCTTTTTCCATGAAGGCTTCGGCCAAGTCGTTATAGGTTTTGGCCTTTTCGATCCTCTGGTTGATTCGATCAACCTCTTCAGGACTTAATTTAACGTTATTCATTACGCGAATACGTATTGCATCTTTGCTGTGTATAAACGATACGAGAACCACATAATTATTTTTGAATAGTAGGTCCTCGTATTTTTCCTTATTATCGAGATACGATTTTTTAAAACCTATAATTTTACTTCTATACACCACAGGGTTCTGAATGTCCGCCTGTAATTCCCTGAAATAAATTCGTTTAACGTTCGCCTTAATGGTATTCGTGATCGTTTCTTTCAGAGCTGCAAGAACAGAATCCCGCACGAAAATAATATCCAAATGCAAAAGATATCGATCTAGAACTCTTGCCAGAACGTTATCCACATTTTCAGTTAAATTATGAAATTTGAAATGGAACGGTAGATTCTCTTGAATAGGATGATTCAAGTCCTTCAGATTGCTGAAGACTCCATAATCTTTATGGTGAAACAGTTCAAGGGTTTTTCCTTGGCTCATATTGTATTCAACTCTGGGAAACGTCGCCGTTCTTTGTCAAGATTTTGCAAGTTCGATTTATGTTAAAAATAATCCGTTGCTAAGCGAATTATACGGAGAAAATAGCTAGATTCCACAGGATAAGAGACAAATTATTTGTGCTTCGCGCAAAAAAGGAAGTTAGTCACTTTAGAAATAAAAAATAGACTTTTAGCGGTATTTTTTAGGACGTTTTTCCGATTAGTTTGGTCGTATAACAGTTCGTTAAAAACGGAAAAACCCCCCTTTTTTAGGGGAAAAATTCTGCTATTGTTACGGAATGATCATTCAATAAAAAGGTTGCTTCTTCTCCTCAAATTTGGTTTTATATTACCTTGGTTCCCGACTCGAAACCCCGACTAAAAGGGTAGAACCACCTGAATAAGGAGCGCTTTTCATGCCAACTACAGCAACCCCAAATCCGACAACGACAGCTTCCTCCCCTCCAGCCAGCATGGTCGTATTCCCTCCAGCCAATCCAAAGGAGATGGAGAGAATTTTTAAGCTACAAAAACGGCAATTTCACACGGTCTTAAAGCTTACGAAGGCGAAAGACAGGATTCAGCGTTTAAAAAAACTCAAGGCAGCAGTCGAAAGACTGACTCCGGAGATTAAACAAGCTCTTCAAAAGGATTTTCGGAAGGCTCATCACGAGACCGATCTTACTGAAATCATGCCTTCAATCGGAGAATTAAACGATGCCATTCGCCACGTAAGAAGCTGGATGCGACCTGTCCGGGTAAAGACTCCTATGTCTTTATTCGGCTCCTCCAGCAAAGTCGTTTATGAACCGAAAGGCGTTACTTTGATTATTTCGCCTTGGAACTATCCTTTCTACTTAACGATAGGTCCTTTGGTTGCCGCGATTGCGGCCGGAAATACGGCTATCATCAAGCCCTCCGAGTTTACGCCGGAAATGTCCAAGCTTTTAGTAAAACTCATAAAGGAAACATTCCCTGAAGAAGAGGTCGCAGTTTTCGAAGGAGACCATACCGTATCAACGGCTTTAATGGATCTTCCTTTCGACCATATTTTCTTCACCGGCAGTACGCATGTGGGAAAAATAGTCATGGCCGCTGCAGCGAAAAATCTTTCTACCGTGACTCTGGAATTGGGAGGAAAGTCTCCAGCCATTATCGTACCGGATGCGGATTTAAAGAAAGCGGCTAAAAAACTCATGTGGGGGAAAATCATGAACGCGGGCCAAACTTGCGTTGCCCCGGATTATCTCCTACTTCCGGAAGGAAAAACGGATGAGTTCGTAAAATACGCGAAAGAGGCGGTAGCTAATTTCTACGGTAAATCGGAGGAATCCATTAAACAAAATACCGATTTTTGCCGCCTAGTCAACCAACGGAATTTTCAAAGGGTTTCGGGCTATATTCATGAAGCGGTCGAAAAGGGAGCAAAAATAGCGATGGGAGGCGATACCGATTCGGCCCAGAATTACATCGCTCCGACGCTGCTTACTAACGTACCGGAAAATTCCCATATCATGGAAGACGAAATTTTCGGACCGGTTATGCCTATTCTCACCTATAAGACTTTGGACGAGGCGATCGAGAAAGTAGTTTCGAGACCGAAACCGCTCGCTTTGTACGTATTCGGAAAAAATAATAGATCAATCTCGAAAGTATTGAGAGAGACCTCTTCAGGTGGAGCCTCGGTCAACGAGGTAATCGTGCATTTGGTAAATCCTCATTTGCCTTTCGGCGGGATAAACCATTCCGGACACGGAAGCTATCACGGTTGGTGGGGCTTTAAAACCTTCTCCCATGAGAAGTCGGTGTTTAGGCAGGCGACTATTGCTTCCATCGATATGCTATATCCTCCTTATACCGGTTTCGTGGATAAGATGATCCAATTTACGAAGAAGTTTTTCGTTTAATAAAATCGAAATCCGATATTTCTGACCCTTTCTCGGAGTTTCCGAGAAAGGGTCTTTATTTGCGGGTTAATCCTAAAAATAGGATTCTCTAAATAAGCTTCTTCGCTTCCGCTACTGCAGCTTCGTAGTTAGGTTCGCTTGCAATTTCCGGAACTAGCTCCGCATATTTTACGGTATTGTTTTTATCCAGAACGAACACCGCTCTCGCGGATAAGCCTTTTAGTCCGCCATCGGCGATATGCGTCCCGAAAGCTTTCGAGAATGAAAAATCCCTAAATTGAGAGAGAGTGACTAAGTTCGGCGAATCGATTCCTTCGGTTGTGCAAAATCGGTTCATTGCGAACGGCAGGTCTCCGGATATCACGATCGTAACGATGCCGTCCAACTTAGCTGCTCGTTCGTGAAACTTCTTCGTTTCCAAAGCGCAAACAGACGTATCAAGACTGGGAACACCGACTAGGATTTTTACCTTGTCTGCGAAGTCTTTTAAACTTTTCGAGCTTAGATCTTTTGCCGTTCCAGCAAAGTCGGGAGCTTTGTCTCCGACTTGTAATAACTTTCCTTCCAATTGAACCGGACTTCCTTTTAATGTGACGCTTGCCATGAATTTTTCCTTAGCAAATTAGACTTATCATAGAGTATGGAGTTAGGAAATTGTGCGAGTCTATTTTCGAATCCCGTCCGCCTCACGACGCAATTCGAAGAAGGTCCAAATGCCTGCAAGAAATTCAACCCCGCCGGCTATAAGAATGGTAGGACCGATCCACTTCAATATGACGAAGATTCCTAAAATTACGAATTGGAACGTTCTAGTATGGGTGGAAAGAACCAAAAATTGCCTGACGTTTTGACTTCCCATATTGAAGTAAAAATAACCGAGGATCATTAGACAAAGGCCGGTAATTCGGACCCACACATCGGTTGCCTGAAGGAGAAATAGATTTAAAAAGAAATCAGGAATCGCTAATAAAAGAATTCCTTCAAAAACAAGATATATTCCAAAATACTGAACGCTTTTAGCTGCACCGATCATAATTATCCTCGCTCCAGAATTGTGCACAGATTTCTTGTGTTGGAAATAAAAATCGGATTTTTGCATAAGTTTTGGATAAGATAAAAAAATCTTGCATTTTTAAAATATAATTATTCGAATGGGCGAAGGCCGTTTGGCCGCTATTAAGTTTAGAATGAATTCCGTAAAACAACAGTCTAGTATTACAACCCTTTGGGTGGTCTTATGGATGCCGGTAGTGGTAACGCTACCTGGGCCTGGCTTTACGCCGTAGGGATCATTCGCAGACAGTAATCTTCGAAAAGCCCCCCTCGGCTAAAGCCGAGGGGGGCTTTTTTTATCGATTTTACATGGAGGAAAAAATGAAAACCAAGATCTTATTGGAACCGGATATATCACAAAATACGAATACTCCTAAAAATGGAGCCGAGATTGTCGTTCGTTTTCTCTTACATAAAGGAATCGGAACGGTCGTAGGAATTCCTGGAGGAGCAAACCTACCGTTGTACGATTCTTTGCACGGAAGCGGAATTCGTCATATCTTAGCCCGCCATGAACAAGGCGCCGGGTTCATTGCGCAGGGGATTGCTAGAGCTAGCGGAAGGGCGGCAGTCTGCCTGGCTTCTTCCGGACCAGGGGCGACAAATCTTA
Source organism: Leptospira broomii serovar Hurstbridge str. 5399 (assembly GCF_000243715.2). Taxonomy (NCBI): domain Bacteria; kingdom Pseudomonadati; phylum Spirochaetota; class Leptospiria; order Leptospirales; family Leptospiraceae; genus Leptospira; species Leptospira broomii. The sequence goes on along the minus strand of NZ_AHMO02000008.1, from coordinate 597,816 downwards.
TAACGGCAATCGCCGACGCAAAATGCGATTCGGTGCCTTTAGTTGCGATTACCGGACAGGTTCCTACATCTTTGATCGGTACGGATGCGTTTCAGGAAGTAGACACGTACGGCCTATCGAAGCCTATTACAAAAAGGAATTATATTGTTCGGTCGATTCCGGAATTAATCTCCGCGTTAAGCGAAGCGTTTCAAATTGCCGAAGAGGGTCGTCCGGGACCTGTGTGGATAGATATTCCGAAAAACGTTCAACTATCTCCGTACGTCGGCGATTGGGAAAAAACGTTGGAAGAATGGGATCTTTTAGAAACATCCGGAAATATAACGTTCGTCGACTCGTTTTTTGAGGAAAAGTTTACAAGATTTTGCGAACTTCTGCGGGATAGTAAACGACCTGTTTTGTATATCGGAGGCGGGATAAAACTTGCAGCCGCGGAATATCTTCTACGGGATTTTGCGGAATCCCAAGATATTCCGGTAACTTCCACTTTGATGGGCTTGGATTGCTTTCCTCAAAACCATCGCTTGTCGTTAGGAATGTTAGGAATGCACGGCGCCCCGTCTACGAATGTTTCATTAGAAGAATCTGATTTGCTTTTGGCCTTCGGCGTGAGATTCGACGACAGAGCTACCGGGAAATTGGAATCATTCTGTCCGAATGCGAAAGTCGTTCATGTTGATATCGATCCTAGAGAGATCGGAAAGCTGAGACGACCGGATCTTTCGTTTCAAACCGACCTATATGATTTTCTGAAGAGCGCCGCCGGAATTCCTTCAAGAAAAAGGGAGGAGTGGAATTCGCTTATTTCGAGTTGGAAGACGTTGTTTCCGTTTCCGAGACTTCGAGCCGGAAACGGATTTTCACCGGATGCCATTTTGAAGATTTGCAAAGATTCTCTGGGACCGGACACGATACTAACGAGCGACGTGGGCCAACATCAAATGTGGGTGGCTCAGTATTATCCGTTCCAAAATCGACGGACTTGGATTACTTCGGGCGGTCTCGGCACGATGGGCTTCGGGTTGCCGGTCGCCATCGGTATTTCGCTGGCAATGCCGAAGAAAACCGTCCTTTGCATTTCGGGAGACGGTTCCATTTTGATGAATATTCAAGAATTGGATACTCTCGCCGATCTGCAATCGAACGTGAAAATTCTAATATTCGATAATCGGCATTTGGGATTGGTTCGTCAGCAGCAAGAGCTTTTCTTTGAGAGCAGGTTTTACGGTAGTTCTTACGAGCGAGAGTCTAAATTGGCTTCTATCGCGCAGGCATTCGATATTCCGAGTTTGAATTTGGCCGAATCCGAGAATCCATTCGAAGAGTTACGGAAATTTCTGGTTAAACCGGGTCCGGGTTTTGCCGTTATTCCCGTGGATCCGACGTTGCATGTTTTACCGATGGTTCCCGCGGGAAAGGGAAACCTGGAGATGTTATTAGAATGAAACTATTTAAACATTTCCTAATATTTTCCTCTAAAACCGACTTAGATATAATTCTATCTAGTCTACTTTCTTGGCCCCGTTCCGGGGCATAATTTTCAATTAACAGATCTTTTATTTACCTTTAACGGTCCGTTTTCGGGCCGGTTGCAATAATTCCAGGAGGAATATATGCGCTTAGAAATACGCGATTTAAGAAACCAGGTGGAATCCTTATCTCCACGACCGATTATGAAACCGTTTCCGTTAAGAGAAGAGGAAACGAACTTTTTTTTCCGTTCATTACTTTCCGAGTCTCCGGTTGCAACGCTCCTCGAGAGTCTGGGACCGGAGTCGGATAATTCCAGATATACGTTCATTTCAGGATTTCCCAAACGAACGTTTACGGCAAAAGGAAATCGCTTGGATGTTGACGGAGTTCTCTTGGGTGAGGGAAATCCCTATGATTTGTTATCGGAGATCTTCTCTCCTCGAAGAAATCCCGGTTTAAGTGATTTTAGTACGGGCACATTTCACAGATCTTTCCTGGAAAATACGGAATCCGGGGGAGGAGGTCTTTATGGATTTCTTTCTTATGAGGCGGTAAACGATATGGAACCGGGGTTGGGATTAAAGGAACACCCTCAATTTCCCAAGTTTCAATTCGCTTGGATGGAAGACGGGATTTTAATCGATCGTAGGACGGGGAAGTCGAGATACTTTCATTACGGCACCGATCGCTATAAACTCTTTGAAGATATCTACAAAAAAAGAAACGTTAAATCAAATTCTATTTCTTTAAAGTATTTGGGACAGTCTAGGACTAAGGAGGATCACCGTAAGATGGTGGAACAGGCAAAGGAGGAAATTCGCTTAGGAAATACGTTCCAATGTCAAATAGGTTTTAGGCGATCATACGAAGTTCGAGGAGAGAATATGATGTTGTACGAGGCCTTGCGTGCAATCAATCCTTCGCCGTTTATGTTCTATATGGCGTTTCATAATCAAACACTTTTAGGCGCAAGTCCCGAATTACTATTTAGATTGAAGGATGGAGTCTTAGAGTCCTTTCCGTTAGCGGGTACGATTCGGAGAGGGGAGAATGAAGAAGAGGATCGAAATCTTGCATTTCAACTTCTTTCCGATCCTAAAGAAATCGCGGAACACAATATGTTAGTGGATTTACATCGAAACGATCTGGGGAGAGTCGCAAAATTCGGCACCGTGAAAGTTAGGGATTCGTTTGCGTTAAAAAAATTCAGTCACGTTCAACATCTTTCCACCGAGATTTCGGGGATTCTTAGATCCGGAAAGGATATGTTCTCCGGGTTGGCTTCGTCTTTCCCCACCGGAACTTTAAGCGGAGCTCCGAAAATGGAATCGATGCGAATTATAGAAAGAATCGAAAACGACCCTAGGGGACCGTATGGTGGAGCGATCGGTCGTTTCGGTTTTGACGGAAACTGTTCCTTTTGCATTCCGATTCGGAGTTTCTTTAGAAGTGGAGAGGAGGGATTTATTCGCGCATCGGGCGGCGTTGTCTACGACTCAGTTCCCGATTCGGAGTATCAGGAAATTCAAAATAAGATGGGCGCAGTATTGGGAGCCATCGACGAGGTATCAAAATGAAAGTTCTATTGGTGGATCATTACGATTCTTTTGCATACAATTTGTTCCAGTATTTGGGGGAGCTTTTGGAAGATGAGCTCGGTTCTCGATTTAGACTTGACGTATTTCGTCATGATGAGATCGAGTTTTCAAAAATCGAGGAGATGAAATACGATCGTATCGTATTATCACCCGGACCGGGGACTCCGAAAGACCCGAAATATTTCGGTGTCTCCGCGGAGATTCTGCTAAAACTTGAAGAGCAAATTCCTGTCCTCGGTGTTTGTTTAGGAATGCAAGGAATGGCGTTCGTCTCCGGAGCTTCTGTCGTACCGGCTTCCGTTCCGATGCACGGCAAAGTATCCGAAATTACACACGATGGAAAAGGGGTATTTGCCGATTTACCGAAGGATTTAAACGTTATGCGCTATCATTCCTTGGTCGTAGATCCGCGCGGGTTATCCGATCAATGGATACTCACCGCGTTTTGCGGAAAAGAGTTGATGGGGATTCGGCATAAGCACAGACCTTTAGAGGGGATTCAATTCCATCCGGAATCTTTTGCTACCGAAGGGGGGAGAAGAATGCTTTCGAATTTTCTATTTCAGGAACAAAGCAGGTAAGAGAATTTAAGTCGGATTAATATTAACTTGGGAAAGGTAAATATGCGGTTCGCAAGTATTGTCGGATTTTTTCGGCTAAATCTTCGATTCGAAACGGCTTTCCCAAGTAATCGTCTATCCCGGCCTTTGCGCAATGCTCTCTGTCCTCCGGGCTATCGTGAGCAGTTACTGCAACGATCCAGGGAATTTTACGGGAAGTGGGTTTCAACTTCAGGATCCTGGCCGTATCCAATCCGCTAAGTTCAGGCATCTGAATGTCAAGCAAGAGGAGATCTATTTCCCTTTTTTCCCAGAAAGCGAGGGCTTCAAGTCCGTTCGAGACGACTTCGCAAGATAGGCCCATCCTTTCCAACATTTTTCGGATCAGCTTTTGATTCACCGGATTGTCTTCGGCGACTAGGATGCAGATCGTAGAATAGCCGGAGAAATCCAACGTGTTCGGCAAATTCGACTTCGGTTTTGTAGGAAAGGAAACGCTTTCGGCGCTTGCCTTCGGTAAAACGATTTCCAAGAGAAAATTGCTGCCTTCTCCCACTCGACTTTCGACGTTTATTTTCCATCCTAAAGCATTGCAGATTTTTTTACTCAAAGCCAACCCTAGACCCGTTCCACCGTATTTTCTCGAATTGGACGAATCCAGTTGGGAGAACGCTTCGAAAAGATCCGGGATCCTTTCCTGTGCGATTCCGATTCCGGTATCTTGAAATCGTAATGTACCTCGAACATGCGTTTCGGAGATCGAAAGATTTTCCAAAGAGAAATCTATTTTTCCGCTTTCGGTAAATTTGAGCGCGTTGGATATCATATTGGAAATCACTTGCCGTATGCGACCCGCATCCGATCTAACCTCTAGTCGTTCAAGGTCCTTAGGAAGATTTAACGAGAAAGTGAGTTTCTTTTTCTCCGCTTCTTTTACTGCCAATATTCCAATTTCCTTTAATAATTCGATTAAGTTAAATTCAATGGAGCTGAGTACGAGCGCTCCCGATTCCGCCTTACTAAAATCGATAACGTCGTTTATTAATCTGATTAAATGTTCTCCACTCTCCTTAACCGAATCCAAATATTCCGACTGTATCTGATTCGTTTCGGTCTGATGCAATAAATCAACCATGCCCAGAATTCCGTGGACTGGAGTTCTGAATTCGTGGTTCATATTCACGAAAAATTGCTCTCTGGCTTTCTGTAGATCCAAAGTTATCGCCTGAGCGTGAATGAGCTCCCTAGTATTCGCCTCCAATTCCATATAAGCGACGACCGAATCCGCTAAGGCTCTCAAAGCTTCCAGTTGTTTCGAATCCAAGCCTCGCGGAACCGTATCAAGTACGCACAGTGTTCCCACGGCGATCCCGGACGGCGTCAAAAGAGGAGCACCTGCATAAAATTTTATGAAAGGAGATCCTGAGACTAGGGGATTCTTCTGAAATCTTTCATCCTTGGAAGTGTCCTCCACGATAAGAATTTCCTGGCCTTGAATCGCAAATTGACAGAACGAAATATCCCGAGGCGTTTCGGATACATCCAATCCGGTCTTAGATTTAAACCATTGTCGGTTCGCGTCGATCAGGGAAATAAGAGCGATCGGGGCGCTGCAAATAAGGGAAGCTGCTTTGGTGATTCCGTCATATTTTTTTTCGGGTGGAGTATCGAGGACCTTATACCTATCCAATTCACGAAGCCTGGCCATTTCGTTCTTCGGCACGGGAGCGACTGAATAAGGACTAGGAGTTTCCATAATGATAGCGGACGGTCGATAGACGCGATATTGTCTCCTAATCCTGGGATAACTATTCAAAAAAACAAGGGTTTTGCGCTTTAGATAGGCGTTTAAGATTTAAACTTTTTTTGACAAATTAAAAATTATTCTCTAACTCTTGATGACTTGAAAGCTTCTAGATCGTATCGTCTTTCCTTGTGATAAAGTCTCTTGGAGACTTCTCATATCTTTACATATTTGATTCCGAATTTTTCGATATGCCCAAACATTCAATAGACAACCGAGTCTCTTTAGTCTGAATCGATTCGTAAAAACGATTTTCGTATCCGTATCAGTTCCTTTGGGATCAGGATAAAACGAATAAGTATCACGTAATTGTAAAAAACGATTTTCCTTAGTTATTACTATTCTCGTGGGATATCTTTCCTCTTCCAAATTATAGCAAGAAGTGAGTTTCCAAAAACCGATTCCCACTTTGAGTTCATATTTATTCGTTCCCGGGACTCTTTTGCACTCTAGAATATAACTATCCCACTCCGGTAAATTCTCCAGGTCGGATACATAGTTAAACGCTTTAGCGAGTGGGGACGGAACTGTGAACGCGATCGTGGTCGTTAGCATGAAAATTCGTTGTACCCGAATGAGAAAAGACTTCCCTCTACTTATCGATCCAAAGTCCAATAAATAAGATCGAGGAAACTATGGGTTTTAGACGAATTATTGGAACGAGAATGGCCGAAAAAACGCTAGAGGGCGGAGGGTTCCCGGTACGAAGACCGTTCCCGGTCTCCGGTTTTTCCTATTGGGATCCCTTTTTACTTTTGGACGAAATGGGACCGATCGTATACGGACCGGGCGAGGCGATCGGAGCTCCGGATCATCCGCATAGAGGATTTGAAACGGTAACCTACCTTCTTTCCGGAGAAATGGAACATAAGGATTCATGGGGTCATGCAGGAAGACTCAAGGCGGGATCAATCCAATGGATGACGGCCGGTTCCGGATTAATCCATTCCGAACTTCCTTCGGCGGAATTCAGGAAAAACGGCGGTAGAATGCACGGGTTTCAAATCTGGGTGAATCTTCCAAAAGAAAGAAAATTGATATCTCCCCGATACCAGGAAGTAAATTCGGAAGAACTACCGATCGTGGAAAAAGACGGAGTTTGGGCCAAAGTTATCGCCGGAGACTTATGGGGAACATCCGCAGTCATACAAACGCAAACACCCATCGTATTTTTTCATTTAAAACTATCTCCGGGAGCATGGGCGGAAGTAGCAATACCTAACGGTTTTACCGGTTTCGCATATCCTTTCGTCGGCTCGGGAACGGCGATCGATTCCGATGGAGAGATAGAGGTTAGGGAAGGTGAGACCTTATATTACGGAAACGAGGAAGGAACAATTGCATTACGAGCTCCTGAGGATTTCGAATGGGAAGTTCTCATCCTTGGTGGAGTTCCTATTCAAGAGCCTGTTGCTCGTTACGGTCCGTTCGTGATGAATACGTCGACCGAAATTCAGGAAGCTTTCGAAGATTATTCCGCGGGAAAAATGGGCGCAATTCGCACCCAAGACTAGGTCTTGTTTTGAGAATTCGATTCCGCACTAAAAACAAAGACCGGAGAAGAATTTGCCGTCCTCGATAGAAACTATGAAAATCGCGGTCATCGGCGGTGGAGCGGCGGGTTTTTTCGGCGCGATTCAAAGCCGTCAACTTTCCGGCGGGCATTGTGAAGTAACATTGCTCGAAAAATCACCGAACGTCTTATCGAAAGTAAGAATTTCCGGCGGAGGAAGATGCAACGTTACGCATGCTTGTTTTGATCCGGAAGAATTAGCGAAACGTTATCCTAGGGGCGGAAAGGAATTACGCCATGCGTTCGAAAGTTTTCAGCCGAAGGATACGATCGATTGGTTCGAGCATCGGGGTGTTCGTTTGAAGACGGAGACCGACGGTAGAATGTTTCCGATCACGGACGATTCCGAAACGATCGTGGATTGTCTACTACGGGAAGCAAAACGGAATGGAGTTACGATTCGCACTAAAGTTCCAGTACTAGGAATATATCCGCGTCAAAACGAATCGAAAAATAGTTTTCTCGTAAAATGGGAAGGCGGAGAAAATGAGTTCGATAAAGTTCTACTTGCCTCGGGCTCTTCTCGAAAAGGTTGGGATTGGGCCAAAAATATGGGCCATACGATCGAAACTCCGGCCCCGTCTCTATTCACATTTGAAATTTCTGATTTTCTAATAGATGGACTACAAGGATTGTCTCTTCCAGAAGTGGAAGTGACTCTACCTGAATTCAAATTGAAACAGAGAGGACCGATATTAATCACTCATTGGGGATTAAGCGGACCCTCCGTTCTAAAGCTTTCAGCTTGGGCAGCAAGGGAACTCGCCGCCTGCGAATACAGAACGACTTTACTCGTGGATTGGATACCGGATCGATCTAGAGAAGAGGTTCGAGAGATATTGAAAACGTTGAAACAAAAAAATCCTTCGCGTAAACCTTCCGCTAATCCGGAATTCCATTTTGCTTCGCGTTTTTGGGAAAGAATTTGGGGGAAGGTCGGAGACAAGCGTTGGTCCGAAATTTCATCCAAGGAAATGCACGAGGTGGAGGAGACTCTGAAAAGAAGCGTGTTGCAAATCGAAGGGAAAGGGGCGTTCAAGGAGGAGTTCGTGACTTGCGGGGGAATTCGGCGCAAAGAGGTGGACTTTAAAACGATGGAAAGCCGTCTGGTTCGGGGACTTCATTTTGCCGGAGAGGTCTTGGACATAGACGGAATCACCGGAGGTTTCAATTTTCAGAATGCTTGGACGACTTCGTATTTAGCAGCTAAAGGAATGGTTTCTTAAAAATATAGGTAGCCGATCAAAGACTATTACGCATTCCAAGGATTCGGATAGGAACTATATCCGATTCGGTTCCCGTCGGGATCTCGCAGGTAAATAGTGTATTCCGTTCGGGATTCGATTTTTTCTCCGAATCGTTTTTCGATCAGCTTCTTAATATCGGAGGAATTCGCTTGAAAAACTAAGGCTTGAGGACCTTTTCGAAATTCTTCCCGTTCGATCATGATCAATGCCTCGCCGGATCGAAACCAGCTGGATCGAATTGATCCGTCCGAAAACAAATTATCTTTTTCGAATTCTATACCCGGTAAGCGGTCGTAAAAGGATTTTAACAAATCTATGCGGTCCGTTGCGATCGCAATATGATGGATCATTCGATTACTAAATCGGAATAATCCGGATTTCGCTTCAGAAAAGTTTCCACGTAAGAACAAGATGGAATGATCTTTTTTCCGGACTTTCGTGCGGCTTCTAAAGCAGCTTTCACTAAAATAGCTGCCAATCCTTTGCCGCGTAAACTGTCGGGTACGAAAGTATGAGTCAGATTCCAGATTTCCTTTCCGATTTCGTTATAATCCAGATAGGCCTCGAAGCCGTCCTGGATCAATACAAAGGTGCGGGCCTGTTCGTCGTGCTTTACTGCATTCATTTTATACAAGTTAGACATAGAAAATTTACGGTATAGAATTTTATTATTTAGGAGTTGGAAAAGAAGAAAGCGGCCCGTTCGGGAGAAATACAAAATCGTCGATAAAGTTAAAACCGGGAAAATTCGAGTCTGATCGAAGTCCCTTCGGAAGGCTCCATTATTATTCTCGCCTTAAGTTGTCCCGCTAAAGATTGAATGATCATTAACCCTAACGAATCGTGTTTATCTCCGTCGGCGATCGGCATTTTTCCTGCGGATAAAAATAAAAACGCGGACGAGTCTTTCGGCAGGCCGACCCCGTCGTCCATAACGCAAAGCGCCAACCCATTCTGGCGCTCTTCCAGCCGAACGGTGATTGTCCCTTTGCGTCCGTTAGGGAATGCGTGTTTAAGCGAATTAGAAATGAGTTCGTTGACTATGAGCCCGCAAGGGATCGCTTTTTCCATCGGAATCAGGATTGGCTCCCATTGCGTTTCGAATCGGATTCGATTTCCTGGCGGAGCTTGCGAAACAATCAGATGGTTTATTAAAGATTCCAAATATTTGTTCATGAATACGGTCGAGAATTTTCCTTGCTGATAAAGGTGGTCGTGAATCAGGGCCATGGCTCGAATTCGATCTTGGGCCTTTTCTAAGACTTCGATAGCTTGGGTATCCTGAGTATATAAGTTTTGAAGATTTAGCATTCCGGAAACGATTTGAAGATTATTCTTAACTCGATGATGGATTTCCTGCAAAAGTACTTCCTTTTCCTTCAAGTGTTCCGCTAATCGTTTCTCGATATCCCCTTTTTGGATTATCTCAGATTCCAGATGCTTCTTGGATCTAGCGATTTGAGAGCGTCGTTTCTTCAAATTATCCAATAGATTATTTTTTCTTTCTATATTTCGTTGCAATCCCAACATTAAAATGGTAAGCGAAAGGCAGACGATCCCATTCGAAACCAAAAAATTAAACCCGACGACGAAGAATCTATCTTGAGGCATCGACCACGTTAGTTGAAATTGCGATAGGGCCAAGGAAGTGATTAGGAGCGCCATAAAATTTCCGAATAGCGCGAAGATACAAGGAATTACGCCGAATAAAACGCCGGTTAGGACCGGAAAAGGGAATAACCATATCATTCCTCCGCCTTCCGGGCCGAGCGCTATAAGGAGAGAAGCACCTAAAAGGAAATTTAAGAATAGTACTCCGCAAGAACGCAGGGTAAACGGCAGCTTTTTTCCGAAGAATAAGATATAAATTAAGAGCATTGCGAACGTGTTTATGAATACAACCGAAGTTCGTGCTTCCTCCAATGCCAATAACGTGCTCGGAATATACGCGATAGTTCCCAATACTGCCATCGCTAAAATCAAGGAAGAAAGAACCGATTCACGCCAAAACGGTAAACCGTCCCGAATCGATTCGTCCGGGGCTATATAGTTCGAAATAGACCGTCGAATCCAGTTCAAAGCGCCGTACTTCTTTCTTCGCTTCATAACTAGTAATAATAGACTATCTTTGCACTGAAAAATATTCCTTTTTGCTTTTCGATCTAGATAGACCGAAAAAATAGGAACGTAAAATAGATATTCTATTTTTGATTTTCATCAGGAATTGCAGGTTTCTTAATATATAGTATGTTGTTTATTAATCCTTTTTGACTAATGTCACTCAATTGAGGAAAAAATTGTCAGGACGAAACATTTAAGAAAAAAAAAGAGGGCTTATGCCCTCCGAAATTGCGGTAGTTAGGTATGCATTGATTCCATGAATCGTGTTTCAGCAACTTATGGAATCGATTTGTTAGAATATCGTATTTTAAAATTTTATTTTCTGCTCGCGATAATTCCGTCTATCGATGCCCAACCGGATCCTTTGATTAGAAGTACGATCGAGATCGTAATTGCAAGAAGATGGTATTCTATACCTTCACCTTGTTGATTTCCGGCCCAGTTGATAAAAAATCCGTGAGGAATATGGACTAATAAAGCGACAGACATCGCAACCGCAATGCCTGCTGCCGCAACTCTAGTCAATAAGCCGAGTGCAAGGCCGATGGGACCGAGAAATTCCGCCGCAAATAAAAGAAGAACGAGTAGCGTAGGAATTCCCTGCGCGGTAAAGAAGCCTAACGTTCCTGAAAACCCATAACCTCCGAACCAACCCAACACTTTTTGCGCTCCATGCGGGAAAAACACGACGGCTAACACAATTCGCAAAATAAAAGACGTTATGTCCTTATCGGTCTTAAAAATTCTTTCAATCATATCAAAATCCTCCAAATGATTTGATAGGGTATAGTCTATTGTTGTATAGTTTAATATTAAAGTAATGGTCCGAACAATCCAAAAAACATTGGCTCCTCCTGTCCTTTAAAGGTCCCGAAGACCTACGGTCTTACAGATTTGTCCCAGTTGTTTTAAATCATCATCGGAAAGGGGAGACATTCGGTCTTTAAGATGCTCAAGGTAAGAAGGGAAAACCTTACAGATGAGTTCCTTTCCGGAGTCGGTTAGATTGACGATAAAATATCTTCTATCTTCCTCACTTCTAACTCGCTGGACAAGACCTCTTTTTTCGAGATTATCCACGATTTGAGTAATATTACCTTCACAGGAAAAAATCTTTTGTCCGATTTCTTTCTGACACATCGGGCCGAGGTGATGCAAAGTTTCCAAACAGCCAAATTGACCGCTCGTCAAGCCGAACTGACTTAAGACTTTGTCTTCCATAGAGCGTATCGAATCGGTGCAACGACCTAACTTTATGTACGCATCTAGGATTTTGACATCTCTTGGTTTTCCTTTGAAATGACTTCCCATATTAGTTTAAGAATGAACTATCTCTATTTAGACGGCGACTTTTCTCAAATGTCAATCTTTTTTCGGTCCAAGCACGCTTTCCTCCGCGGAAGAATTAGGCGTTTGTAGGATCCCAACAGGTTCTGAAATCTTCATTCCAAGATTCCATCTCTTGTAGTTCGCTTTGAGACAAGGAGAAGTCAAATACCTGCGAGTTTTCCTCTAACCGTTCTTTCTTTACCGATTTAGGAATTACTACAAATCCTTTATCGATCGCCCAGCGAATCAAAACTTGGGCCGGAGTTTTCCCGATTTTTCGAGCGATAGAAACCAATTTAGGATCGTTAATTTTTCTCCCGTGCGCTAAGGGGCTATACGCTTCTAGAATGATTCCGTTCTCCTTGCACTTAGCGGCTAAGTCTTTTTGATTCAAGAAGGGGTGGAATTCCACTTGGTTTACGGCAGGTATGATTTCTGCTTGTTGGAGGAGTTCCTCCAGATGAGAAACCGTGTAATTACTGACTCCAATCGATTTTACTAAACCCTCATCGTAAAATTTTTCCAACTCTTTCCAGGCCTGCTCTCTTGTTCCGGAAACGGGAAAATGAATCAGATATAAATCGATCGACTCCAAACCTAAACCCTTTAAGGAGGTTTCCAAATTTTTGCGCGGCTCCTTTTGATCGGAATTCCACAATTTAGTCGTCACGAAGATTTGATTTCTCGGGATTCCGCTTTCCTTAATTGCTGCGCCGACATCCTGCTCGTTTCCATAAATTTTTGCCGTATCGATATGGCGGTACCCTGCTTCTAGAGCCCAGTTAACCGCGTCTCTACATTCCTTTCCGGATTTGGTTTTCCAGACTCCAAGGCCAAGAACCGGCATCGGTATTCCGTTATTCAGTTGAATCGATTGCGTTAAGGGTTGTTTTAACATACGGAAAATTAGACTGTCCCGAATCGATTCGGTTGGAAATCATATTGAGTCCGAACGAATTTTTATTTTAAATAGGGACTTTTACCGGAACGAAAGAAGTCTCAATCGGACTTGCAATTTATCGAATCTCTTATTCAATACCCTTCATGCAAACAAGCACAGTTATTTCCGATTTTATTCTAGCGGCCTTTGCGGCTTGGACAGGGTTCCGACTTCACGGTAATTGGAATAAACAAAGCGGAGCCTGGGGATTTTATTCCATCGCTATCGGCGCCGCTCTTGGAAGTTTATTTTTTGCGGGAGTTACGGTAATCGAGCCTATCTATAGAATAGTGATCAGATTCGCCGCCGAAGTTGGAGTTCCTTGGATCGGCCTGGCTTTTTTTGTCGGAACTTTCGGAAGAATCAGCCGTAGGAACTGGATTACGATTTCTCTCTTTCTTGTTTTAATGTCGTTAGTGGATCGTTGGATTGGTTTAGGAGACTATTCCACCTTCATCGGAGCGCTATCTTTTATTACTATCATCGTATCCTGTGTTAAACGATATAATGGGGCCCATAAGCCTGCCGCAATGTACGGAATCCTCGGGTCTTTATTATTTATTTTTGCTGGTCTTGCAATCGGAACGGTAGGAGAGGCGGCAGGTATTTTAAAAGTCGATATTTACCATTTCGTTCTCGCCGGAGCTTGCTATTGCTTGGGCTTTTCTCTAAAAAGACTAGGATAATAAAACGATAATTTTTTTTATTCTAATTCTTCGAGCTCGTAGCTTAAATTAGCTCTAGCTTGTTTCTCAAGGGTTTCAAAAAATTCCCGACTGGTAAAAATCCGTTCCATCCGTAAAAAATATTCCAGTACTTTTTTTCTGCCGGAAGAATACTCTTCGTCGGAATATTCTTTATATTCGTTTCGAATGCTTCGAGCGTATTGTTGATATTCGGATTTTTCCGCGCCTAAAATCGATAAGTCACAATCTAAAAAATATCGGATATCCGGATCGTCCTGAGCCCTATGCATTTTAGTGGCGAGAATAAGATCCTTAACCTTAAAGATAAGAAGTCTAGGAGCATTGATCCGGTTTAATCTCTCCTCCGCCAATAGTGCGCTATTTTCTTCGTTCTGGAAATCCTTGGGATCGTAGATAATATCGTGATAAAACATCGCAAACAGCATGCTATCCCAGTCCTGAATTCTTGTCCGAACGGTTTTCAATCTGTCTAGAAAGGACTTTAGATGAGTAAGAGTGTGATAATGTCTATGGCTTTCCGAGTAGTTTAAGTTTATTTCGGTCCACAAAGCGTCGATTGCGCCTTTCAATTCGGAATACTTACTTGCAGTTCGGTAAAACTCTTCCCTTAACATGAACCTCTTCTCCTATCATTTTCGGAAATCCGCTTCGAAGTTCTTTATTACTTGATGCCGAGCTTTTTCGCTTATTACTCGGGGCATCCCGGAGATTAATTGTAGCGATTAAATTCATTCGTTACAATTAGTTTTCCTTATTCCAAGTTGAAAGAAAGGGCGATTTTCTTTAGCCGTTCGATTTACTGCTGTGATATGTTAAAGCTAGAGAGATACAATCCTGCAATTCGGCAACAGGGATCGATTCGTCGTATTTAAAAATGATACTTCGATTCCCTTCGAAGTGGAACTTCTTTCTGTACTTCCTTTTGAATTGTTCGACGAGGGTCGTCTGACAATTAAAGTAAATTCCATATTCATCTCCTTGAGATTCCCTGTGATGAATTCGAATCGTACTTCCGCTTTTTGTTTGCGTTGTCAGATAACTGGGTTCACCCCATTTTAAGGTTTCTTCCAAAGGACCGACGCTTTCCATCTTCGAAGCCGTGTCGAAAATCAATTGCCTCAAGAAAAGAAGTTTAGCCCGCATTCTTTCCGGATAATTATAGAAAACTTCGGCTACCGCGGCAGTTCCGAACTCTATCTTCTTTTTGGAATCCGTATTACTTTTCTTCGGTTTCATAGCTTGTCGCCAAATACGATCTTCCTCTTCGGATTTCCGCACCTAGAACTTTGGTGCGGATCGATATAAAATTCAAACCCTTTTTAGATCGGAAGAAATCGCGATATTATAGGTTCGCATTTTCGGGGAATGTAATAATTCGATTCGCTCGAATCAGGCGGGGATTTGTTCGGAAACTTGAGTGACCCATGAAGAATAATAATTGGAGAGCGTCCGTAAAAACATCAGGTCCATCTCGTTTTCCGGTTTGATGGCTCTCAACGCATTTGCATACTGGGTTCGAAAATCCGTAAGAGTTGCAGCTTCGGAAATATACGTCCGCATCGAATGCGCCTGCTCCGGTCCGAATCCATATTCATTCGACCACTTATCGATCAGAGTTCCGCAATTGTATTTTCTTGAGAGCAGTATTTGAGCCAATATGTTTCGAAACATGTTTTCGATGGAAATGATCGTAATATCCTTGTGCGCGATCGAAATGTCCGTTATGATCTCGTCCTTTTTATCGATTACGGCTTTGGAAGTTCCCATTTTGTTAAAAACTTTGGAAAGATCATTATAAGCTCTGAAATGTTTTAGAATGATCTCACGATCCTTTACATCCACCGTCCTTTGGTCTTCGGGGTGATTCATCTCTTGAAGAATCGACTCGATTACCTGAAACATGATGTCGAAAGTAAATTGGGTAGTTTTACCCAGTAAATAACGGATCTCGCTTTGAAAGGCGGCGTGAATTCCGATAAAAAAAGACTCTAGTTTTTCAGGAGGGAGAACGGTAGAGGCTTTAAAGTAGGAGATCATATCTCTTACGAACTTGGTTCGATCGAGTAGGGGGAATTGTTCCGGATGGTTGGAATGAGTGCGGATAAACGGTTCTTTAACGATTTTAATCGCACCGGTTCTTGCCTCTTCCGAACGAAAGATTACCCGATATAGCAGGAGGGAAATTTCCCGCGAAGTCTTCTTGTCTTTTAAGGTTTTGAGATCTGAAGGCTCGAGCAGATCGCTGCTACTAAGGTGCTTGCTCTGGACTTCTCCCATAGAATGGCTTTGCTTTTTTTCCTAACGCTTGGTATGTCTATACTCGGAGGAAAAAGCGAAAAGTAAAGCAGATTTGCCGACTGAGTCGGAAATCCATTGATTTTTCCACCCAAGCTTCGAAACTCGCTCGGACATATGAACAAAATCATCGGACCCGATAATCAAGTTAGGTACGGCGTTTGGGAAACTCCCATCGAATTTAATCATAACGATTTCCGTCTTCTGGATTTTTTCGGGAAGGAGATTACGGGATTAAGAAAGCGATTTGCATTCCATACATTCAATTATCTCGGCCTCCTTATGGAAGATTCGATAGTCGGAATTGCTGCAGTCAGTCTCGGCTATGCCTATAATGTGTTCGCTTATCTATATCGCTTTGACGAAGGGAAAGTATACGAATTCAATACTAAGGGGCCGGATCTTGGTTTAGCGTTAAAATTCCCCGTAAATCCGGACGAGTATCAGATTCAATTTAGAAAAGGGAAATCATTCTTAGAGATTCGTAAATCCCACTCCGAAGGGATTTTATCCTTAGAGGCAGATTTCGAAGGAAAGTTGAAAATTTCCGGAGAATTTCCTTATTCTCTTAACACTCATAATCCTTTGAGAGTTTTGAACCCTTCCGAACCGACTCGCTGGACGTTCACTGAAAAATGTTCTCCGTTATCGCCGACCCGTCTCTCCGTTCGCTATTTAGCGAAAGAACTGGTAAGAGATCCTAATAAATCGACTTTAGTATATGATTGGTCGGGCGGATATGTAAGAAGGGAAACGAATTGGTATTGGGCCGCGTTTTCCTCCGTCCTACCGAATAAAACTAAGATCGGAGCGAATTTCGCCGCGTTGGTAAACGAAAGCTTCTTTTCCGAAAATGCTTTCTGGATCAATGCAAAGCAGCAAAGAGTTGATCGCTGTATTTTCGATTTTTCTCAAGAAGATCCTTATAAACCTTGGCGCTTATGGGACGAAGCCGGTAGATTAAGATTGGAATTCAAGCCGGCAGGGGAACGTAGGGAAAAGATGAATCTTATTTTTACAAAATTGTATTTTAGACAATTTGTGGGAAAATTCTCCGGAACATTCCGACCGGATCAGGGAAAGGAAATTTCTTTCAAGAATGTTTGGGGTTTTACCGAGTTTCATCGTTCTCTCTGGTGAAAATTCGAAACGAAATACATTTCGTGAAACAAGAATTAATAAACGACTCTTCTGTCAGAAAGAGGCTTTTATCTATCGATGCATTGCGAGGATTTACCGTTGCCGGTATGATTCTTGTGAATAATCCGGGGTCCTGGTCGGCCATTTATTGGCCGTTGAAACATGCAAAGTGGTTCGGATGCACTCCGACCGATTTAGTTTTTCCTTTTTTTCTCTTTTCTGTCGGCGTTTCGATTCCGTTTTCCTCGATCGGGAACGGCGGGACTTTCTTTAAAATCCTGAAACGTGCTTCAATTCTAATCTTAATCGGATTATTTTTGCATTGGTTCGGAGAGTGGAGTATCGACCAACTCAGAATTCCGGGAGTACTTCAGCGAATCGGGCTGGTCTATTTCATCTCTGCGATCGCCTATCGCTCCTCGAATTTCCATGCCCGTATACTGATTTGTCTATCGATTCTTTTTGGATATTGGATCTTACTGGAATTCGTTCCGCCCCCAGGCTCGGATTCCGTGAGTTTGTCTCCCGGGAAGGATTGGGGGGCTTGGTTGGATCGAATCGTTTTCGGAGAAAATCATCTTTGGAAATCCTCTAAAACCTGGGATCCTGAAGGTTTGCTTAGCTCTCTTAGCGCAGTTGCCACGACGTTCTTAGGATTTTTTTTCGGGGAGGTTTTGAAAAAGGATTCGGATACAAAGAAGAATATTCAAAAAACTGCATTTAACTTCATCCTTGCTGCGATAGTAATTATGGTAGCCGGATGGATTTGGCACCAATTCTTTCCGATGAATAAAAGTCTTTGGACTTCCAGCTTTGTATTATGGACGGGCGGGTTAGCCGCTCTCCTGCTTGCGCTATTTCTTTTGCTCGAATCCATTTCCATAAAAAGCAAGGATTTACTATTAGCACCTTGGATTCCTTTCGGTAGGAATGCGATCCTCGTTTTTTTTGCGTCCGGAATTTGGGCAAGAACTTTGAACTTAATCCATGTCCGGAACGCCGGAGAATCAATAAGCCTCAAGACGTTTCTGTTTCAAAATGGGTTTGCGGTTTGGGCCCCCACGTCGGAATTCGCATCTTTGGCGTATGCGTTGAGTAATGTGGTTCTTTGGTTCGGAATTTTATATATGTTAGATAAAAAGAAACTGTACTGGAAAATCTAAGAACTTAAAATCGGTCGCCGCTTGAAATTCTTCCTAGCGGCCTCCTAAATACCGCAATTAGATCGTAAGCAATTTCTTTACGGCCATTAATAAGTCTTCGTCGTTAAACGGTTTGGTCATCCACCCTCTTGCTCCCGCGTCTTATCGTTTCTTTCGGGAGTTCTTGTTTTTGTAATTTCAATCTCGGTAGTCGTAAAAAAAATATGCAGAACTCAATGACCAGCAAACCTATTCGAAGAATTTGCGTGGGAGAATATTTTTTTCCGAAGAGCCGGTTGAATTGAAAACCCTTTTAGATTCTTGCGTTTCGGTTTGTCTTTTGATTCCGTAAGTCGTTTCGGCTTTATGAACCATATACTCTTACTAGATCGTATGTCGGAAGCGAGTGCGGATGCTTCGCCAAGATTCGGTTTCCGTGCAATGGAGATACTGATTAACGAGTTCGTAAAAAGAGGGAACCATAGAAGAAATCTTAGCGCTAAAATAATTGGCGGCGGCCGGATGACGACTATGTCCCCTGAACTTTCTGTCGGAACGAAAAATATTTACTTTGCTCGAAGTTTTTTAGAGGGTGAAGAGATACCTGTAATTGCCAAAGAAGTCGGCGGCCAATTCTATCGGAACTCGCGCTTTTTTTTCCGATACAGCCGAAGTTTTTGTCCGCCGTGAAAGGATGGATTTTGAAAGAAAAACGATCGAACGTCAGAAACAAGAATATCTTAGGGAATTGGAGAGAAACATTAAAGGACATCCTCCTGTAACCTTTTTTTAATTGATTGTTCGTACCATAGTATAACAACTTTATTTCCGTAATTCTTAAATAGGGAGAAACATTCCTGAATCCTGTCATTCAAACATTATCGTCCGGCGCGATTATAACCGATTGGTCCGGAAGAATTTTGGAATTTAGCCCGACGTTTTTATCGATGTTAGGTAGGGACCCGAATGTCGATCTACCCGAGAGCTATTTTGATTGGATCCATTCGGTCGATAAGGAACATGAAGAGCAGTTTCTGAAAAAAGCGCAAGACGGCGAAATTAAACACTATGAAATTCTAAAACGTTTACGGAGGGAAGACGGCTCTTACGAGGTATTTCAATCGATTAGCTCGGTTTTAGATTCGGCGAATTCTAAAGGAGGGAAATTATTCACTCTTTTCCTGCCTATCGATGGAGCTCCTCAATCCCCGGCTTGGAGAGAATCAGGCGATCTTATTAGGGGAGAGGAATTGTTAGGCGCCGAAATGGAATTTTACCGAAAAGCTTTGGAAATATTCGACTGGAAGCAATCATTAAAGGATCGTTATTCGTCCTCGTCGCGGATGGACTTAGCCATAAAGCAGATCAACATTACGCTTATGCAAGGAACCGGTATCGGGAGTTTGATGAGCGTCTTATCTATGATCATCACAAAAGCGAAGCGCAAGGAAGTCGAAGGAATCGTCGAAATCAGGGAAAATCTTTTCGATTTACTTAAAGATTCGGTGGATAGCACAGGAAAATTTACTCGATTCTTATCTTCGGCGCAGGCCCTCTTTGAGGAAAACCTGAAAGTCGAAGAAACAGCAGCAGTCGGAGATCTAATAGATTGCTTACGGGAATTAATCGACGAGATTGAACCTTCCGTTCAATTCCGGGGCCAGAAGCTCCTTATATCTGATAACTTGCATATTTTATCCAACAAACTTAGGTTAAAGAAGGTTTGGTTTCGGAAAATCATTCGCGAAGTTCTCATTAACGCCCTTAAATATTCTCCCGAAAAATCGAATATCATGGTTTTGGTTTTGAAGATCGGAAATGAAATTCAATTGAAAGTGATTAACGATCCGCCTTTTTCCGGCTACCTTCAAGAGTTTCATGAGGATCTCGTTTTCGAGCCGTTCTATAGGGGGGTCGAGTTTATGGACGAGCGTTACGATCAGGAGGAATTCGGAATGGGATTGGGTTTGTCTGTCGTAAAAAAACTGGTCGAGCTTCATGGTGGAAAAGTTCATTTGCAGACCATTAACTTGAATCTGCACGAGAATAAAAAAGAAGGAATTTGTCTGACAATTCGCCTGCCTGTAATCAGTTAGGGTTCTTTTCTTATTTTACTTCAGTAACCAGATCGTGCGCGACCCATTCTTCAATAGAACAATGATTTATCCGATAAACATAAAAATATTATGATGTTTTACTATTTCTTCTGAAAAATTGAACAAAGTGTTAATCCAGGGCCTGTTTCCGATTGATAAGATAGAAGAGAGAGGGAATAAAGACGAGCGAAAATAATTCCGCCGTTAAGCCTCCGACTACGACCGTTGCCAAGGGCCTTTGCACATCCGATCCTATTCCTGATGCGACTGCGGCCGGCAATAACCCTAATAAAGCTAAAAGAATCGTCATTATTCTAGGCGTAAATTGTAGGTCGGCTGCGGCTAACACGGACGATCTGAGAGTCTCCGTTTGATTTTCCTGTTGCAGGCGAATCATGCGGGATACGAATAGAACGCAAGTCATAGTGGCGATACCGAAAAGTGAAACAAAGCCCACTCCTGCCGAGACGGAGAAATTGATTCCCCGCACTAATAATGCTAAGATTCCGCCTGCAATAGAAATGGGAACACCGGACATTGCTAATAACGCATAACGTGGATTTCGGAATATTATTAGCAAGATACAGAAAATCCCTATGAGCGTGGCAGGAATTACGATTCTTAATCTGGAGGCGGCTCTGGTTAAATTTTCGAATTGTCCGCCCCATCGGATGTCGATTCCTTCCGGGAGCGAAATTAATTTCTCCACCTTGCTCCTGGCCTCTTCGACGAATCTTCCCTGATCTCTCCCGCGAATATTAGTGCGAATAGAAATCTGCCGTTTCCCGTCCTGCCTTTGTATAATAGTCGGTCCGTCTTTGAGCTCTATGGAAGCTAATTCGCTTAACGGTATCCTCCCTCCTGACTGAGATGTTACTAAAAGATTTTTAACCGATTCCAGGGAGGAGCGATAATCCGTGGAGTATCGGACCATGATGTCGAATCGCTTCGAGCCTTCGTATAATGTACCGACTTCGGTTCCTCCGATCGCAGCTTCTAACGTATCAAGTATGTTCGATACGTTAATCCCGAAGCGAGCCGACCTTTTTCTGTCGATAGTAACCGTCAATTGTGCCTGGTCGGACTCCTGTTCGAGTCCGGATTCGGTCGCTCCGGGGATTTCTCGAACGATATCCAATATTTTTTTTGCAAGATTTCTGAGTTGGTCCAAGTCTTCTCCGTTTAGAAGTATCGCCAAATCGGATACGCTACCCGTCACGGCTTCCGTTACGTTATCCAGGATCGGTTGAGAGAATACGAATTGAACTCCGGGTAAATCTTCTTGCAAACCGGCCTTCAATCTTTGAAGGAGTTCCTTCTTCGTTATCTTTTCCCGCCATGTATCGTAATTTTTTAAACCGACTAGAATCTCGAGACGATTCGGTCCGTACGGATCGGTTCCTTCGTCGTTTCGTCCGAGCTGATTTAAGACGGACAATACTTGTTCTTGTTTCATGATTGATTCTCGAATAACAGGAAGATATTGCTCCGAACTTTTCAGATTTATTCCTACCGGAAAGAAACAGCGAATATTAATCGATCCCTCGTCAAGATCCGGTAAAAATTCCGTTCCTAATTTATAATATCCGAATGTAATTACGATTAGAACGATCGATAGGGAATAAATTACTACTTTTTCGGAGGAATTTAATAGCCGCGAAAGCAAAGAGTGATAAAATGATTTGATCCGGTCTAATATCGGATTACTCCATTCCATTTTGCCCGGATACGCCGACTGCATTTTGACTTTATACGATATACACATCAGTACCGGAATTAATGTAAGAGTAAACAATAGACTTCCGATGATTGCGAAGGACAAGGTAAAGGCCATCGGGGAGAATAGTTTCCCTTCCACTCTTTGGAAAGTAAAAATGGGGAGGTAAGCGAAAATGATGATCGCGATTGAAAAGAAAATTTCCCTTCCGACTTCGATTGTGGACGAACGAGTAATACTTAAAAATTCCGTAAACTGGATTCCGGCTTGGGATGTTCGTTTAGCAAACGAATACCTTCTATATATATTCTCCACCATCACTACCGCACCGTCGACGATTATGCCGAAATCGATCGCTCCGAGAGAGAGTAGATTAGCGGGGATCCCGGTTAGTTTCATCATGATAAAAGCGAAGAGTAACGAGATCGGTATCATGCTTGCGACCACGAGAGCCGACCGGACGTTTCCGAGAAAGAATATCAGGACTAGCATCACGATGCTTACTCCTTCGAATAACGTGCTTCGTACGGTTTTCACCGTATAGTCCACTAATTCGGTCCTATCATAAGTCGGGATCAATCTCACGCCTTCCGGAAGCAGATTGGAGTTGATGTATCGGATTTTTTCGTAAACCCTTTCGATTACCTCGGATGGATTTTCGCCCCGGCGCATGGCGATGATTCCTTGGATTCCGGATTCTCTTGTTCTTAGCTCACCGGTTAAGGGATCGCGAAGAGTATAATTGAAAATTCCATCCGGTCGTCTAGGATATTCCTCCACCGAAGCCAGATTTTCGACGTAGATCGGTGTTCCTGATACGGCGGTTACAACTATATTCCGAATATCTTCTTTTGTTTGAATCGCACCCAGGCCTCGAACAACAAAGCCTTGATCGCCTCTGGTAAGTACGTTTCCTCCCGTATTCCTATTATTGGAGCGAATCGCATCAAGTAAATCCGGTAGAGTCAAATCATAACGCAATAATCGATTCGGAGAAGTGATGATGTGATATTGTTTTTCCAAACCTCCAAAATTCAGAATGTCCGCCACTCCGGGCGTTTGGCGTAAGGAAGGTACGATCACCCAATCCTGCAGAGTTCTCAAATCCATCGGCGTCCAATTCTCCGACGCCTCTATCGTATATCGATAGATCTCACCGACCGGCCCCGTAAGAGGAGCGATAGAAACGTTCGCTTCCGCAGGAAGTTCGATTGCTTGCAGTCTCTCCAACAGGAGCTGCCTTGCAACAAAATCGCTGACTCCTTCTTCGAATACGTATTGAAGAACGCTAAGCCCGAAAATCGTTTTGGATCGACGAGTTAGAACATAAGGAACCGAATTCAATCCTCGTTCTAAAGGCAACGTGATTCTTCGTTCGACTTCTAAAGCAGCCTTTCCAGGAAGAAGAGCGATCACGGTAACTTGAGTATCTCCAACATCAGGATAAGCTTCTTTCTTAAGCGTAATCCAGGACCAAATTCCGAAGCCGATGATCGCGATGGCCAGGGCCAGAGTAGGTATTCTATTTTTTAAGGATTCGTCGATGAGTCGTTCAATCATATTTAAAACCCGAAGCTTAATCCTTTCAGCAAAATCACACCCTCGATCAAAATCGTTTCACCGACCGAAAGGCCGTCGGTTACGATCGTACTAGTTTCTCCGGAGGTTCCTAATACGACTTGGCGTCGGCGGAAGGACCCCATTCGTTCTTTTACGAAAACGTAATTTTTTTCGTCGACTGTAAGAATTGACTTATTGGGAAGTAAAATGACCGAAGTGTGTGGATCGCCGAAATCCACTTTCGCATACATCCCTGGGAGAATCTTTTCTTTAGGGTTCTTAATCGTTACCCTTACCTTTACGGTTCTTAAAACGGGATCTATCGCGTCGCCTATCGCCTCTGCATGCCCGATGAAAGTTTTACCCGGAAAGGAGGATAACTGAATTCGAACCTCTTCACCTTTTTGTACTTCGCTTAACTGAGATTCGGGTACGTCGCATATTAGCCAAAGTGTGGGCCCCTTTACCTGATCTAGTTCTTTCGGATTTAAGCCGATTGTTCTCAGCTTCGATTCGGATTCTTCCGCCTCGGCCTTTGTGACCGCGAAGTTTGACTCAGCATCAGTCACGTCCCGACCGGTAGCGGCTTGATTGGCGTACATATCTCGCACTCTGTGTAGATCTTTCAGTCCTTTGATTGCAGTGGCCCTGTTTCTTTTGTATTCCGAGAAAAGCTGAGTGTTTTCAGGCGAATCGAAAAGAATGATCTTTTCTCCCGAGTTGACGGACGTTTTTATGCTCGCGACGACTCTTGCGGGAGCGATAACCGAAAATGACGCGTTTCCGACTCCAACGGTAATATACGAAAATCTAGTCAAGCCCGCGTAATCGCTCGGAAAGGAAATCAGCCTGCCTTGCTCCGAGATTTTGGGAGTCCGATTTTGTTCCTGTCGCCAAAGATCCTTTCCTTTTTTTTCGGTCAATAAATGATAGGCGATGAACGAGCCGATAAAGGAGACCAATGAGAGAAAAAGAATTCTATTTTTTTGTTTTAAGAATTCAGAATGTATTTTTGATCGATAGGTCGTCATTTGCCTAATTCCGCAACGGTCTTTCCGATCGAAAAATTCAGAGATTCCGCGGCCTCGATCCGATCCGACTGAAGCCGAATCATATTGAGAGTACTTTCACTGTACGATTCGAAAAAATCCGCAAATTCCAATATGTTAATGTATTTTTTTCTATAATTTTCTATCATTAACCCGGCTAGGTTTTTATATTCTTTCGTGAAAGAATATCTGTAATTCTTTAATAATCGCTCCTTGTCCCTCGCGATTTCCAAAGCAGCCCGGACTTCCGTGTTCACTTTTAAAAGCTGTTCTTCGTAGGCGATTTTCTTGGAATTCAATATCATCTCTGAGGATCTGATGTTCCCTTGGTTTCGATCGAAAAGGGGAATTGAAGTGGACAGCGTAAACCCGTAATAGTTATTAATATAATTTCCTGCCCGGTCATAGCTTCCGCCTAGAGCTAAGTCCGGAATAACCATTGCCTTTTGCAA
This sequence comes from Leptospira broomii serovar Hurstbridge str. 5399, assembly GCF_000243715.2. Lineage (NCBI taxonomy): Bacteria > Pseudomonadati > Spirochaetota > Leptospiria > Leptospirales > Leptospiraceae > Leptospira > Leptospira broomii. The sequence goes on along the minus strand of NZ_AHMO02000008.1, from coordinate 573,013 downwards.
AGAAAGATTGGTCTGTTCGGCTTTTACGGATAGTTCGAGACTTTTAAGATCGGGTCGATTTTCGATTGCGGACTTTATTATCTCTTTCGTATCCAAGGAAAGGATCGAATATTCCGAGTCAGCATGTTCCGTAAATTCGGGAAATATCTCGTATTCTGTCGTATTTTGTTCGTTTAACAGAACCCTTAAAACGGCCTCCTTCTCATAAACTATCTGGGTTATTTTGGATCTATCGTTTTCCAGACGAAAGAGCAAGGATTTTAATCTCAATAATTCCGAGAGAAGAATATTTCGATTTTGGTATACGTTTTCCGCCCCTGAGATCGTTTTTTTAACGGCCGGTATGCTTTCTCCATAAAATTCGAGGGATTTCCTGGCGAAATACAATTGAAAGAACGTAGTTCTAAGTTCTAATTTAAGAGAGCGTAAAGTATCGTAGAATATCTGCTCTGAGATTTCCTTATTCCATTTTGCCAACCGTATTCGTTTGTCTCTCTTGCCTGCCATCAGGAATAGTTGCTGGATTTGAATCGCAGTTTCGCCGTTCTTGGTGGTATCGAAATAGATTCCGGTTTGCCTGTTGTAGATGTTCTGATCGATCGCGATGCTCGGGTTGTCCCATAGTTGGGCCTGCAGAATTTCGGCTTTTTTCGCTTCGATTTCGAATTTGGAGGAAATTAGAGAAAGATTATTTTTGAGGAATAATTCTTCTGCCTCTCTAAGGCTTAATTTTCTTTTTAAAAGAAGAGCCGTGTCGTTTCGGGAATTTTGTTCGAGAATATCCGATGCTTCTAGTTTCGGAACGGATGGAACCGCATTGCTCGGCCCTATAATCGTTAAAAAAAGATAGGTTAAAGTCGCAACGGTAATAGTGGGCGCAGTAATTGCGCATTTGTATAAGTGCATTAAATAAAGCTCCTAGACGACTCCGTCCGAAATTTACGACGAAGCCCGACAATATGATCGAAATGTCAGGTTTTGCTAGGCGGTGGAATGTTTAATAGTAGATCGGAAAGTAGAAAATAAGAACTATAAACGGGCGATTGGAATTCGACTATAGAGGGAACTCTGAGAGACTGAAACTCGGAATTCGTATTTTCGGAATCGTATTCCGAGGAATCCGGTATCCAAACCGAATTGATACCATCGTCCTCTTCCTCATCCTGAAATAGGCGAAGAGCTTTTTTAATCGGAGAAGATTTGGAATAAGCGGATTTGTATTGGCCGTTGGGATGGGAAGAAATGGAAATCCGGGCCTGGGAAAAGTAAAAGTAGGAAAAATTGAACAGAAAGATCGGCAAGAATCCGTAGAAAAGAGGTCGAATTCGGCGGAACACGTTCATTCTGAATTATAATATTCGGTTGGGTGAGGAAGGAAAGAAGAAAATTGCGTCGAATTCCGAAGAATTTAGACGCAATTTTCTTTGGCGAATTTAGATTCTCTCGATGATCGTGGCGATTCCCATTCCTCCACCGATGCAAAGAGTAATGAGAGCATAACGCTGTTTACGTCTTTCTAATTCATCCAACGCGGTTCCTAATAAAATCGCGCCGGTTGCGCCGAGCGGGTGGCCAAGGGAGATAGATCCGCCGTTAACGTTGATTTTTTCGAGCGGGATGCCTAAAGTCCGTTGAGTGTAAAGAACGACGGATGCAAATGCCTCGTTAATTTCCCAAATATCGATGTCTTCCACTCTTAAACCTGCTAAGTGAAGCGCCTTTCTAGAGGCGGATACCGGGCCGGTCAACATGATGGTCGGGTCTTCTCCTGTCGAAGCCATTGCGACGATTTTGGCTCTAGGCTTAAGTCCGTATTTTTTAATTCCGTCGTCGTTGGCTATAAGAACGGAAGCCGCTCCGTCTACGATACCAGAAGAATTTCCCAAGGTATGGATGTGATTGATCTTTTGAACTTCGGGATAAGAACGTAATGCGATTGCGTCTAGTTCCTTTTCTCCGATCGTTTTAAATACCGCGCCTAGGCCGGAAAGGAATGCGTAATCTGATTCGATACGGGGATTCTCGTCGGTATCGACGACGGTCCCGTCTTCCAATTTAACGGGAATTATGGATTTCTTAAATACGCCGTCTTTGATGGCCTTATCCGCCTTCAATTGGGAAGATTCCGCGAATCTATCGGCATCCTCTCTGGAAATGTTATATTTAGTGGCGATTAAATCGGCGGAAATTCCCTGAGGAACTAAATTATAATGTTTTGCTATATTAGCATTTCCAACGTTAAAATCCCTGTCTCCCATATCCGCGCCCATTTTGACTCGGCTCATGGACTCGATTCCTCCGCCCAAAGCGACGTCCATGCTTCCGGCTTGTACGTGATTGGCTACGTTATTGACTGCTTGGAGTCCGGATCCGCAAAAACGGTTCACCGTATATCCTGGAACCGAATTCGGCCATTGTGCGGCCATAACCGCGTAGCGTGCGATGCAAGCCGCTTGGTCTTCCACTTGCGAAACGCAACCCAAGACTACCTCTTCTACGATTTCAGGTTTTAATCCGTTTCTTTCTTTGATTGCGTTTAGAGTCGAGGCGGATAGCTCTTGAGGGTGAACGGATGCCAGGGTTCCTCTTTTTTTTCCCTTACCGCGAGGGGTGCGTACGGCATCGATTACATATGCATTGGACATGATATATCTCCTATAACGAAAGGCGTTCGTCTTATTTTGAACTTTCGTTCAAGAACGAGATGCATTCTGGTTCCAATTTATCGCAAAGGGCGGAAAAGCAAGTTCTTTTGCAATAATTCTAATTTGGGTTCTAAACCTGTTTTAAAGATGTTTTTTGGTCGAAGATGGTTTCTAAAACTTTGAAATACCAACAATCGCCTTTGAGATTTTCGTAAAAGCCGTTATGTCCTCCGTATTTCTGGATGAGGATTTTTAGTCTAGAATTGGAAGGAAGTTCATGAAAATCGTTAGGACGTATGATCGGGTCGTCTTCCGATGTAACAATAGTTACAGCAACTTTGAGTCCCTTAAAATCTTTAGAGCCTAACGTGTATGATAGAAAATAGTCGTCGGTCGTCTTGAATTGATGGGTGCTTGAAACGATTCTGTCGGTCATTTCCATCACGGATTTTCCCTGCATGATTTCCTGATAAGGATGCAGGTCGGGAAAGTGAACGTTCTTTTTGGCCAGCGAAGCTCTCCACTTATCCCTAAAATATTTTCCTATAATCAATTTCGAATCCATCATTTCGGTCGCGCTTTTAGGATGGAGAGCGGGACTGACAGCGATGCAATGCTTTAAATTCGGTATCGGATGTTTTCCTTTCGAATGCTCTCTGGCGATTCTAAGCGTGAAATTTCCGCCGAGAGAAAATCCTGCGATGTAGACCGGAATTTTTTTTCCGTATTCTCTGGCGGCTTTCCGAACCGCTTCGTACGTTTCTCGAATCAAACTTCCGTTGAACGGCTCCGGGTTCAGATGATGGGTTTCACCGTGATCGCGTAGGTTCAATCGAAAAATCGAAATTCCTCGCTCAAAGAACTTTCTTCCGGTTCTTTGAATGTAATTGGAATCGATACTTCCTTCCCAACCGTGGATTAAAATCAAGAGCGCTTTATTTTCAGGAGCTTTCGAATAATGTCCGAGTAATTTGACTCCCTTTCCGGCGTCTAACACTGCCGGGACTGCCGCGCGATCCATCGGGTGATTCGGATTTTTCTGCTTGAGCAAGGAAGCGAGAACCGTTTGTACGAAAGGATTCCTAAGGTGAATCGGAGGGTTGAATGGACGGAGATGTTCCATAATCACAGGATAGCTGTTTTGACTCTCGCAAGCAAGCAATCCTTAAAGAAACTTTTCTAAAATTGAATAGAGTTGTTCGGAATTATAAGGTTTACCTAAAAATCCGGTAATCCCGTGCTCGGCGCATGCCTTATACGTTTCCGAAAAAGAACTTGCCGTCACTGCTATAATGGTTACGTCCCAACCGAACTTGCCCGCAGCGCGAATCGCGTCCGCGGTTTGGTATCCGTCCATTCCCGGCATTTGCAAATCCAAAAAAATTACGTTAAACGACTTCGGATCCGCTTTAAATTGGAATACGGCATCCTCCCCGCTGTCGCTCAATACTGTTTTTGCTCCGGTCTTTTCTATGAGTTTGGAAAGGATCTTGCAATTGATATCGTTATCGTCGACGACCAGCGCCTTTAGAAAAGGAAGCTTCGGAATTTCTTTTGTCGAAGTTTTAGTTTCGACTATTGTCGGTTGATCGGATATTCGGAGGGGAAGCTTCAACGTAAATTCCGAACCTTGATTTTGTTTAGAATCCAAATTAATTGCGCCTCCCATTTTCTCCGCGAGTTTCTTGCATATATAAAGCCCTAAACCCACTCCTTTATGTTTGCGAGCATACGCTAAGTCTTCCTGATGGAATGCTTCGAAGATTCGCTCATGTGCTTCCTTTGAAATTCCTATTCCTGTATCCATGACTTTGAAGACGATGGATTCTTCTTCCAATGCAAGCAACAAATCGATGGATCCGACTTCGGTGAATTTAATCGAATTAGTGATGAAATTTAGGAGGATCTGTTCGATGCGAAATCGATCTCCTCTAATCGATGTCGGGACATTTGCTTCGGTTTTAAGGTTGAATTGCAATCCTTTCGCCGCGGTTTTAGGCAGGATTAAGCCGCTTAAATGAGTTAGCATCGCGGACAGATCCACGGTCTCTTCCCGAATTTTAATTTTAGGATTCTCTAAAGTTATTACTTCGAGGAGATCGTCTATCAACTGCGTTAGTATATCCGTAGAGGAAACGAGGTCTTTCAGAAATTCCCGTTGCGAACTATCGAGAGAGGTTTGCTGGAGTAAATTCGCCATTCCGGAAATACCGTGTAGCGGAGTTCTCATTTCATGGGAAATCATCCCTAAAAATTCCGATTTAGCCCTGTCCGCGGCTTCGGCTTTTTCTTTGGCGAGAGCCAAGGCGTTTTCCGTTTCTTTAATACTAGTAATATCAGTGTGAGTTCCGACCATCCGGATCGGTTCTCCGTTTTCCGATCTCAGTACGATCGCTTTAGATTGAATATATACATAGCTTCCGTCTTTTTTTTTGAAGCGTAGAATTTCGTTGAATCTTACTATTTTTTCCAGTTTTCCTTTAGAGATCGAGGATGCGATTATATGGGAATCTTCAGGATGGACTAATCTTAGCCAGCTACGTAAATCGTTGGATATTTCGTGATCCTCGAAACCGAGCATATTCTTCCACCGACTAGAGAGGAATAGTTTCCGACTCTTAATGTCGTAATTCCAATATCCGTCGTTCGAAGCCTGGTAGGTTTGTTCTAATTGTTCCTTCTGATCTCTGATTTCCTGTTCGACTTTACGTAATTCGGTGACATTTCGGTTAGCAATCAGTATCCCTTCCGGTAAGCTAGTTACGTGCTGAAAGTACGTTCCTGAAAGTGAATTGTCGTTTTGGACGGTATATTCCTTTTGGAAGGGCCTTCCGTTGATAAAAACATTTTTATAATCATTAAAAGACTCCGATTTCGGATCGATATGAAATAATTCGCAAAGTCCCTTCCCGATAATATTTTCCTTACTTTGCGCTAATTCGAGCTCTCCAGCCGGATTTACTTCGCTTAACGTAAAATCGAGAATCTCTTTTTTTGAGTTATAAAAGGGCTCGAAATAATAGATGGATTCGGTGCTGATTAAAGCGGCCTGGCGATATATGTCCTTCTGTTTTACTTCGGACGACATATCTTGGGTGATGGAAACGACCCAATCATCCAAAGGCGAAAATAAAGTGCAGTCGTAAGGCTTCCCGGAAGCGCTGGAAGGTAATGTGCCTTTCCATTCCGAACCTTTTTCGGCCAGGGACGAAATAAAATTCAGCAGATCCGGTTTTCGTTCCAGCACTCCCGGATTTATTTCGCGAAAGGTTCTTCCTATCACCTGGTGCAGGGATAAATTTAAGCTTTCGGCGGCGCCCTCGTTGCAATAAGCGAATTTCCAATCAAAAACCTGATCGTCGCTATTCCGAAGAATTTTCAGCAAAAATAATCGGACCGATTTTGCCTTTCCGAGCACCGAGAGGAATGAATCAATTTCGTTAGGAATTTCGATAACCATTTGAATTCGGCCACCGCCTTGACGGATCTCTATAATTTATTGGTCGAATTTAAGTAAAATTCTCTACCATTTTAATATTAGTTTAGAAGGATAGGCGGCAAAAAATTTACCGGAATCTCCGCAACACCCTGGCCGATTTTGAATTCGAATTTGCGATCTTGCATAAAGCGAGGAATTTCCGCACCGCATTCCCTTCGATTCCCCCAGTTTGATTTTGCCTGCGGATTAGGACGGACTTTATCCCAGGAACCCCTTTGAGCACCGAGAGGAATGAATCAATTTCGTTAGGAATTTCGATAACCATTTGAATTCGGTCGCCGCCCGACGGTTCTCTATCATTTATTGGTCGAATTTACGTAAGATTCTCTGCCATTTTTCCGGTGCACAGTTCATTCTACGTAAACAAGCGCGGGATTCGATTTCCGAATAAAGTCCTGCACCAACGGAAACCGGGTCCGGATTTGAGCGAATCTACACGGGAAAAAACGAATCGCCTTATGTTTGGGATTGGTGTATTTCTTCGATTCGTGATATCGTCTCGAATTCATTTCCCTCTTGAGTTGATTTAGACGGTTCGGATCGGACGGGATTGCCCTTTTCAATCGGTTTAGCGGACGATTTACGGCACATTTCAAGAAATGTCTGGTCTGGAAGTTTTAGGCCACGAATGCTCATTCCTTTTTTATTTCGATATTGAGACTTAAAATCAAATAAAATATCCGCCCAGAGGATTGATTTTTTGTAGACATGGAAACAGTAGATACAAATTTTGTTTCCAACAAAGGAAACATAGAAAACTAAAATTGTTTCCTTTTGAGGTCGCATGAAAGAATATTGGAATTCTAAGAGAATCTTTTTGTTCCGAGGAGTTTCTGTCGGGATTATTTTTTGGGGTTTTTCCTTGTTTCCCGAATCTCTCGAAGAATCCGAGTTTGGGAAAGGAAAGACTTGGAACACATCAAGACTCATTCGATACGCCATGGAAAATTCAGTTCAAGCCAAGATTGCAAGATTAGATTTAGATAACTCCGAGTACGACTGGGAAAAGGAGAACGGTAAATATAATTTTATCGGAAACGTTACCGCTAACGCGCAAAATACGGTGAACCTTCCCCTTCCACAGTACACATTACAAGGTCGGAATATTACAAGTAATACGATTTCCGGAGGACTTTCCAAAGCATTTACGAGCGGGACCACATTGGGTGTCACCGTCGCCGACAACCGGTACGAAACGGACGCAGGTAAGCGTCCTGAGCAGCAAGGAACAATTGCACAACAGTTCGCACAGCCCAGCCTCCATTTCGGGAGCATAGGTTTTACTTTGAAGCAGGACCTTTTGAAAAACGTATTCGGTTATCAACAGAAAAGAAATTTGGATATGAGTCGCCGCAGCTCGGCAGTCCGTCGTTTGGATGCGATGAATACATTATCTAGAACGGTAGTTCAATCCATACTCGCATTTTGGAATTTGTCTTTAGCCGAAGAAAATTTGAGAACCGCTGCGCTTTTAGCGAAGAGTGTAAAGAACGTAAAAGATATTACCGCTTCTAAAATTCGTCTGGGTGTCGCCGAGGAATACGAATCGGGACAATGGAACGCATTGCTTATCGCTGCGGAAAACCAACTTAGACAAACAAAATTGGAAAGAGACCGCACGCGTCGAGACCTTTTGGTATCTTTAGGTAAAGATCCGGAGACTCCGGTTGAATTGGAGACTAGTTTGGAAGAGCGTTTTGATCCTTCCAAAAGCGAAGCCCAGGAATTGGACGAGGCGTTTTTACATCGGTATGATTTTAGAAGCATGCTATTGCAGAAACAAAATGCGATTTCCGCTTTGGAAGTGGCAAGGAACGGGTTATTACCTTCTCTTTATGTAAGCGGGACTTACAATTCAAGACAGTACGATCGAAATTTTCCGCAAGATTTTAACGGGGTGGGCGTCGGTCGGTATACTCAGAACTCCGCAGAAATAAAAATGGAAACTCCGATCGGAAACGATACTGCAAGAGCTGAATTTAAAAACGCTCAAACGCAAAATAAAAAAATAGACCTTCTTCTAGAACAGACCAAGGACCAAGTTAAGACTGATGTTCGACAAGGCTTGGAAAGAATTAGAATAACGTACGATGTTTTGGTAGAGTCTAAAAAGAACCTTGAACAAGCCGAGAAATTCTATACGGGAATACTACCTCGTTACAGATTTGGACGAACTACGTCTGTAAATGTTAAGAACGCGTTGGATCTGGTTGCCCAAGCTAGATACGGACTCATGCAAGCAAAAGTAAATTATAATACCGCGCTCGTGCAATACGAACTCTCCAAGGGAACTCTATTTCAAAAATATGGAATGGACGCCGAGGAAGTATTGAATCAAACTATCGGAGACTTAAGATGAATTTCGCAGAACTGTCGATTAAACGACCTATATTCATCACCTGTACGGTCCTCATCATTCTAGTTACGGGATATTTATCCTTGAACAAGCTTGGAGTGGATTTATTTCCTAACGTTACGATCCCGGTTGTGACGGTAACCGTTCCTTATCCCGGAGCCGCCCCCAACGAGATCGAGACATTGATCGCAAAACCGGTCGAAGACGAGTTATCGACGATCTCCGGCGTAAAGCGGATTAAGTCGGCTTGTAGCGAAGGATCCGGAACCGTCGTTGTGGAATTCACGCTGGAAACCGACGTGAAATACGCGGAGCAACAGGTTCGAGATAAGGTTGCTGCGGTAAAACCGAAACTTCCGGACGATGCAAAAGAACCGATCATTCGAAGGATCGATCCGGCTGATCAGCCGATTTTGATTCTCGCCTTGCAGGCGGATCTACCGGAGGCGATTTTGTTCGACATCGCCAGCGAAGAGATTAAACAAAATCTTCTGACCGCGAAAGACGTCGGGAATATCACCATTTACGGAGGTCGTAAGAGGGAGATCCATGTCGAGCTAGATCGCTCGAAATTGAAGGCGCATATGATTCCGGCCTCAGTGGTTTCCAATAGACTAGCGTCCGGCGGGACGAATATTCCGGCCGGGAAAGTAAGTAAGTCCGACAAAGAATTAGTCTATCGAACGATTAACGAGTTTCAATCTCCTCAGGAAATTAGAGACACTCCGATCTCTTTATTCGGTAACGAAGTTCCTGTAAGAATCGGACAACTGGGCGAAGTAAAAGACACTATGGAAGACGAAACTTCCAGAGCTTATTTTAACGGAAAAAAAGCCATCTTTCTGCTGGTTTATAAACAATCCGGAGCGAATACGGTTGCAGTAGCTCAAGAAGTCAAGAAGAGAGTCGGGGAATTAAATAAGGAACTCGCCAAGAGAGACGGAACTCCGAAGCTCGCAATGGCAAACGATAACTCCATAATGATCGACGATAATATTTACGACGTTAAGGAAACGATTCTAATCGGGATCGCCCTTACGATCGTGGTAGTGCTATTATTTTTAGGAAGCGTTAGATCCACGATCATTACCGGTCTTGCATTACCGAACTCGTTGTTAGGCGCTTTTATTCTCATGGCCGTAGCCGGTTTTACGGTGAACGTGATGACCCTATTGGCTTTGAGCCTTGCCGTCGGATTGTTAATCGACGACGCCATCGTCGTTCGTGAAAATATTTTCAGACATAGAGAAATGGGTAAGACTGCTCGTCTGGCATCCATCGATGGAACGAAGGAGGTAACGTTAGCCGTCATTGCTACAACGATGACGGTGATCGCCGTGTTCTTACCGATTGCCTTTGTGAGCGGGGTTGTGGGTCAATTCTTACGTGAATTCGGACTTACTGTCTGCTTTGCCCTATTAATTTCTCTTTATGATGCGTTGACGATCGCACCGATGCTCTCCAGCTATTTCGGAGGAAAAATCTCGGGTCACGGACATGCAAACGAGAATCACTCTTCTCCCGTTTCGGAGTTTTCCGCACAACCGGAAGGATCTAAAAAGAAGAAAGGGAAACCGGAAATAACTCCTTTAGAAGAGCTGGCCTATTCCAGAATTCGAGGAAAGCAAAATAGACCGGGTTTACTGAGAAAAGGTTTAGGTATGATCGGATCTTTTTTCGGAGCTTTGGAGAAGGGACTCGATAGCATTCTATCCATATTCAATATTTTTCAGTCTTGGCTTGAAGATCGATACGCCTCCGTTTTGAAGTTCACGTTAAAGAGACCAATCTTGATACTTTCCGGCGCGGTTTTGATTTTCGTAGCCAGCTTGATGCTGACCAAGTACATTCCAAAAACTTTCCTCCCCGCACAGGATAACGGAAAATTCCAGGTCACTTTGGATATGCCGCCAGGCACTTCCGTCGAGAAAATGGCCAAAGTAGCCAAGGAAGTTTACGCGAACATGGCCCTACATAAGGAAATTCTTGTGGTGGCTATGTTTAATACGAATAGGACGACAACTATGTTCGTGGAAATGGTTCCTTCCAAACAAAGGAAAATGAATACCTCCGAATTCAAGGATATTCTCAGAAAAGAACTAGAGTCGTTTTCCTATGCTAACCCGATCGTCAAGGACATAGATAACGTGGGCGGAGGACAAAGGCCGTTTACTCTTGTGGTTAGCGGTCAGAACGGTCAAGCCGTTGAAAATTATGCCCATAAACTTTTCACTCGATTAAGGGAATCGAAGGCTCTCTTAGATGTTGATACCAGCTATAGGGCCGGAGCTCCAGAATTTAGAGTCGTTCCCGATCGAAACCGGGAAGTGTTGTTAGGAGTTCCCGGTACAGTCATCGGATCCGAATTGAGGACGTTGGTGGAAGGAACCACGCCTGCTGTGTACCGTGAAAACGGAGTGGAATACGATATTCGGGTTCGATTAAAAGAAGGACAAAGAGATTTAAAGGAAAACTTTTACAATTCCTTCGTTCCGAATTTTAATAATATGATGATCCCTATCCAGAACGTAGCTCGGGCGGAAGAAACAACAGGACTTGCGACGATTAATCGATTGAATCGGAATAAATCCGTGGAGATTTACGGGGACGTAAATCCGGAAGGTCCCGGAATGGGAGGAGCGATGCAGGAGGTCACTCAAATTACTCAAAGTGAACTTCCTCTGCCTCCCGGAATTCGGATCGGTTATACGGGGCAGGCGGAGAATTTTAAAGAAATGGGAACGTCCATGGGAATCGCTATGGGTCTCGGAGTCCTTTTCATCTACATGGTTCTCGCGTCGCTTTACGAAAGCTTTATCACTCCTATCGCGATCATGCTGGTCTTACCGCTGGCTCTTTGCGGCGCCTTTATTGCGCTTTTTCTGACTCAAAAATCCCTGGATATCTTCTCCATGATAGGATTGATCATGCTAATCGGAGTCGCTACCAAGAACTCGATTCTATTAGTGGACTTTACCAATCAGCTGATCCAGAGAGGAGTTGAAATGAGGGAGGCAATCATCGAGGCGGGAAGAGAACGTCTCCGCCCGATTTTGATGACATCCTTCGCATTGATAGCGGGAATGTTGCCGATAGCAATAGGATTAAACGAAGCATCGAAGCAGAGAACGAGTATGGGAGTCGCTATTATTGGAGGCCTGATTTCTTCCACAGTTCTGACTCTGGTCGTAGTTCCTGCAGCCTTCTCTTATATCGAAAAATTAAACAATTTTGTTCGACGAAATGCTCCGAATCCGGATGCTTAACATGGACGAAGTCCTAAGGTCTTCCCGGACAGAAGGAAACGCCTTAAAAAAGCGTTTCCTATGGGGAAGGGGGTAGGTTAGAATGCAAACCGTCGTGGAACAGCTAGTCAGTACAGAACCGGACGATGTAAAACTTCGCATTTTTGAGAAATCGTTCGAATTGTTTCTTCGCTACGGGTTTGCGAAAACTCGGATGGAAGAGATTGCGCGGACTTTAAGAATCAGTCGTAAGACTCTTTACAAATATTTTGCCAATAAGCACGACCTTCTCATGGAATTGATGACTCACCGGCATCTTAGGATTCATGGGAAAATCGAAAAGATCCAATCCGATCCCGACAAGAGCATCAAAGAAAAAATCCAATCCATGCACGAATGCATTAGCGGGGAAATTCCGCAAGGCATGAACGAATTTTTGCGGGATATCCGAGACCAGGCCCCCGATCTTTGGAAATTGTTTTCGGAGCAGAAAGAAAAGAATATAAATAGGACGATGCGCACGATGATCGAAACCGGGATCAAAAACGGCGATATTCGTCCGGACGTGAACCCCGATATAGTTTTATTGATTCATTCGGCCTCCACCGAAGCCATGTTTGACCCTGCCTTTTTAGCCCAGACGCCTTACACGATTCGAGACCTAGTTAAAGAATTAGATAATATTATTTTTTACGGGATCGTAAAACGTTCGGATTAGAACGTTAGATTTTGGTCTTGCGCCAGACTTTTAGACCTCGGGTTTGAAGAATCGAAGTATACTCCGAGTTCGTATCGAAGAATCGAATCATTTCAATCGAAGTAACGCCTTTTAATAAAGGCTCTTTCTGCTCGGTCGCCAAAATAACTAAATCAGGTTTCCATTTTTTTGCATGGACCTCCTCCCAATCTTTGTAAGGAAGCCATAGCTTTCCTCCATAAAATACGTAAGCAGCTATATTAAGCGAAGCGAATGTGCTATTTGCGTTTTGGCTCCGAAGTTTTATCAACGAGATTATAATCGGAATTTTTTCGGGGACCGTTTTTAAGGAAGCGCCGAGATCAGGTATATTCGGACTCCTTAGGAGAGCCTGATTTGGAAAAGTCGACATTGCAACGCTATTAATCGGCAAACTTATCTGCAATTAGAAATCGTACCAACCGAGGCGTAGCGTGGCGTATTCGAAGAAAGAAAGAGATCCGAGATACAAGAGTGAAGCAATAAAGAGAAATAATTCCGTCTTGTGCTTCTCTACAAAATCTTTCATTCGGATCTTTCTTTCTAATTTTTCTCTCATCTCAAACGGGATCTTACGATAGCCGCTTCTTTGGCGATTCGATACTTCTCATTCGTCGCAATTCTTCCTTCATTTGATCCAGAGTCAATTCCCCTCCGCCGTTTTTTTCGGATTTATCTTTTAGTATAGGCTGTAGCTTCGCCGCTTCCTCTCGCGTAATATCCGATCCGGAAACTTTAAGGATTTCGTATATAGCTGATTTTCCGGATTGGCTTGTAAACGCGATTCTATCTCCTTCGGGTCGACCGATCAAATCGGCCTCGAAAGCGCGATAAGCTCCCTTTTTCATATTCTGCGTTTTGGATACTCCGTCTTGATGAATTCCGCTACGATGGGCCACGACGTCTTCTCCGATAAGCGGAGCTTTTTCCGGAATCGGAATATCGGCCATTTGAGAAACGATTCTTGAAGTTTCATAGATCGCTTGAAAATTCAAATCTACGTTCACTCCACAATTATGCAAAGCGATTGCAACTTCGTAAGTATTCGTGTTCCCGGCCCTCTCTCCTAACCCGTTCAATGCGGTCTCCAATTGTGTCGCACCAGCGAAGAAACTTTCGACGGTCGTCGCAGTCGCCATACCAAGATCGTTATGAGTATGAACGGAAATCCTGGAGTCTTTCGGAAGCGACTCCACGACTTTGCGAACCATCGCAACGAATAAATACGGTCTATATCGTTCCACAGTGTTCGGCAAGTTCACAAGATCGGCGCCGGCATCCAATGCGGCCCGAAATGCATCGATTGCAAATTCAAGATTCTCTAATGCATCTCCGAAATGTTCGCCGGAGAATTGGACCTCTCCGAAATTTCCGGCTAGTTTTCGCGCGTATGATACCGATCGAACGATATTTTCCTTCACCTTTCGTTCGGAAATCCCTAAAACGTTTCGAATTGTAAAATCGCTTACAGGATATACGATATGGATTCTCGGCTTCGGCGCTCGTGAAATGGCTTTCCAAGAAAGATCGATCTCTGCTTCCACAGCACGCGAAAGACTCGAAATGACCGTATTCTCGGGCGCTAAGGAAGAAAGATAAGCACATGCTTCGAAATCCTGTTTTCCGGCGGAGGCGAAACCTACCTCGATACCCTGTACTCCTAGTTTCAGAAGTTGCCTAAAGATAATTTCCTTCTCTTTCAGATTCCAAGGTTTACGAAGGGCTTGATTCCCGTCACGAAGGGTAACATCCATAAAAAAGGGAGACGCTTGGGGCGCCTTGAGTCCTTTACCGGGTACGATGATTTCTTGAAGAGATGGGAAGGACGAGCTTACTTGATTGCCCGAGCCAGGTATCGTTTTTGTTTCCATAATCACTCACTTCTTTGCCATCGAGAGCGGTGCCTTTGGCTTCCGAAAGTGCCGGAAACAAAAAAACCCGCTCAAGAGGAGCGGGTTTTTGCGTACGCAAGGTCCTTAGCTCCCCTAATCTCCAAGAAGGAGAAGGAGGAGTCCGAGCAGATTTGCCTGGAAAAACCGTTGTGCCATACGTTCTATTCTTAGACTCGGTAGAACTTTTAAAATCGTCAAGAAAAATTCTTAGGCATTTTCATCGTCTTGAGTTTTAAGAAAGCTCCAAATTCCACCTTGTTCGAATTGCTTTTCCTCTAAAAGTTGCTTGAGTTGCAAATATTCCTTCTTGACTTGATCGGGAATCCCCACTGTTTCCAATTTTTGGAATGTTTCTCTAGCCTGGGAAAATCGATTCGTGCGAACGTAACAAATCGCTAATGCATACAAAGTCGGAGAATCGTCTAACGCCTCATCGGGTAAGCCCGTTAATAGTTCTAAAGCCTGGTCGAATTTGGAAGCTCCAGTGTAAACTGCCGCAAGATTTTTGCGTGCGAAGATATCCGTATCGTCCAACTCCAAAGCTTTGGAAAGATGAAATTCGGCCTTAGGTTTATCCTTTCGTCGGGCGTATAAAACACCGAGACCTACCCAGGCTTGGACATGCCCCGGTTCCAATTGCAGACATTTTTGAAGTTGCTCCTCCGCAAGCGAAAGATCTCCGAGTTGGGACAAACACATTCCGAAATGAAAGTGGGCTTGCGGGTCGCTAGGATCCGATATAATCCAGGCCTGGAGAACTTCCTTTGCGCCATTCGAGTCCCCTTGCTTTAAACGTTCTAAAGCGGTTCTGAGTCTAGAATCCATAATTGCATTTCATCAGATGAAACTCCGTGTCGCACGTACTTTTTTACGTATCAAGACTCAGCCTAGAGGATCGTAAGAAAAAAATCGATCGAGTCTTTTGAATTTTAGTACGATTCGAATCGAACGAAAGTCCGGATTTCGCTCCTTTCATAATTTTCGGATTGCAAGTCGAATCTTAGGTTTGTTTTCGGAAGGAGAATCCTTGGAGCAGTGATGTTGGGACGAATTCAATTCCCACGCCGCGTTTACTTTTAACCATTCTTTGTCGGCGGAATATTTTTGTATTAGAGAATCCAAAAGCCTAATATCGGATTGGTCAGTGGAATTCACAAAATGATTCGATTCTTCTTGAAAGTTCCGCTCCCATTTTATCGCAAAAGGAACTAAATATTCTTTTTTAAAAGTTTCCAAGCTATCTTCGACTTTTTGGCATTCCCGAATGAGATCCTCGACATGCCTTTTCCGAATAAGGTCCTCTTTTTTTTCGGTGATCTTTTTATAGGTAACGTAAATGAGTCCCACCGTTAAAGTCGTTTCAAAGGCGAACGGTACGGGGACGATCAATGCGATTGCGAGCGCTGCTCCGAGTCGTCTAACTATGGAGGTACTATCCTTCTTTAGTTCGATCGTTTGCTGGTCGATTTCCTTTAGCCGATCGACGAATTTTTCTCCCAACGGGCGTAAGACTTCGACTCGAAATCTTTTTAAATCGGATAAGGCGTCGACATATCGGGACTGAACACTTAAATTTGCCGTAAACAATTGTCCTTCTTCGTTTTTGTACAAAAGGAGATAGCGATGATCGGCGGTTATATCCGCTTTTTCGCTGCGCGGGAAGGAAGAGCAGTTCAAAAGCAATTCTGCAATTAGTAAAACAAAGACGGTTAAACGAAATTTCAAAAAATTCGAAGGAAATGCGCTGTCTTTGGACACAGTAAGGAATTTTCCGGGAAATACCTATTTTTGTAAATTAGAATCTTCCGGGAAATACCTGCATCAAATGTCAGGAACTAGACTATATCATTTACCTATAAATTTCCCCTTTCTTTTTTCAAGAAATGAGCGGACTCCCTCCGCTCCATCCTCGCTTTCCATTAATCGTAACGTTACAGGAAGTAGATCTTTAGCTGCGTTAGACTCTCCTTCTAAGACGGCTTTTCTCGCCGAAGCGATCGCGGCCTGAACGGCGAGAGGCGCTTGCTCGGAAATTCTTTCGGCAATCGCGATTGCTCTTTGTAAGAGTTCTTTTTTAGGAACTATCTCCTGAACCAACCCCATCCGAAACGCTTCCTCAACGGAAAAATCGTCTCCCGTTAGAATATACCGCATGGCGTTCCCCCATCCCGCGGCTTCTACGAACCGAAACGTAGCTCCTCCGAAGGGCATAATACCTCTCTGAACTTCGACTTGGGCAAATCTAGTCTTTTCGGCTGCGATGCGAACGTCGCACGCTAATAGCAACTCTATGCCGAGAGTAAAACAAAATCCATGAACCGCGCAAACGATCGGCTTGGTTCGTATGCGCTTCGTTGCTCCATTATTCCATGGATCGATATGATGTTCGGAATAAGTATAGGCTTTTTCCTTTTTTATAGTTTCCGCGACATCGTTTAATTCCAAACCTAACGTAAAATGCATTCCGTTAGCATATAATACCGCGCATCTCAATTCGGGATCATCTTCGAACTCGGAGTATGCTTCGCTTAAACGATTTAGCATTTCCGTATTCATTGCGTTTCTTTCTTCTGGGCGATTTAATCCGATTAAGAAAACATGATTTCGTTTTTCAGTCAGAATAAGATTGTTAGTAGACATTCTGCTTCCTTTGGCAACAAAACTATCTTACGTTACCTTAATTCACTCTCGGAGTTATTTGTTGGAAAAGTCAAATTAGTTTTTAATTTCGGATCAATTTAAAAGGATAGAAAACGAATCTTATTAACTATTTCGATTCCGAAGTTTAAAAAGAACGGCGTTTATCAGTTTTTCAAATTGATCCAAAAAGAGAGGATTGAAGAGAGATCGATTTTTACATTCGGGAATAAACGCATTTATAATTCATGTAAAGTAAATCGCTAAACGTCAAAGCTTGTATCGATCGAAATCGGTAGGTTATATGATCCATTCATTCGATTTTCTAAATGATGTTTAAGGAGAATGTGTAGATCGATTCTGAGAGTTTTTTAAGAATTAATTCTTTGCTCGGTCGGTTGTCGGGAACGGGTTTTGGCTGGACAAAAAGACATTTTTATAATTGGATTGATAGGTATCGTATTCCAATGAAGAAATATCGCCGTTTACTCTATTTTCCGATTCTATTTTTAACGATCGCATGCTCTCAAATTCGGAAAAATACGACTCCGGTTCCCGTGATCGAACCGAGGCGGGCCGAGATTCCACTACTCGTACAATTTGAAACGGTCGATCAATTCGATGCGGGAAGTATCATGGCCACTTTTTATACCGGAGCGGAAGGTAAAGACCGGAGAGCGGATCGCGAATACGCAAAATTTCCGATTTTGATCGGTAGCGGTGCGAGAGCAAAAGAGTTGGAATTAGAAGGAACGATTAAGCGAAGAGAATCGTTTCTACAATCCGAACGGATGGATTTTTATCTGTACGCTGACGGGACCAATCTTTCTCATAATTGCGGCTTGGGTGTGGAAGATCGATCTGCAAAAGAACCTAATCTTTCTAGAAGATCCTTTCGAGCGGTAAAGCTTTACTTCAGAGGAACGGGAGTAGTCGATATGAGAACTACAACCATTTCCTACGCAATCGGTTTCGTAACTTACTTTCTTTATAATGTTATCTCGTCCGGGTTCCGAATGGAGAAATTGGACTGCGGAATCATTTTGGAAGGATAAAAGATAAAATAAGGGATTTCAAGCGGTGAAACTCTCTCGGAATTGGAGTTTTTCCATGATGATTTTAGTTTTTGCTTTCTTTCCTTTTGAACGTCTAAGATTGTAAAGTATCCGTTCGAGGTTTGGTTTATGCCTTATATGGCAGTTGGATCGAGGCAAATTCTGTTTTCCGAATCAAGTGCACCTGCGCGTGTGGGAGACGAGCCGAGAGAAGTCGCTTCTGTTTCGGATAATAATGTCGTTCAGCCGCAAACGGTGATTGTTCCGCCGGGCGGATTGCCGCCTTATTTGGGACAATTTTTGGATTCAACAGTTTAGGACGGATATGGCTAAATTACTACTTTCTTTAGCGCTTCAATCATTAGTTATTCTTTATGTATTTCCTTTGATAAATCCGCTTTTTCGGCTTTCGGGAAGCTTTTGGGATGCGTTGATTATCGCATTGTTTTTCGGATTTCTAAATTTCATATTGAGATGGCTCTTAGTGATTTTCACCCTGGGTTTAGGTTATTTATTTTATATCCTTACCCTCGGAGTCGCAGGATTAATCGTTAACGCGGTCGTTTTACTTATGATAGGGGATATTTTTCCGGGAAAGATTTTTGTACCGAGCTTTTTCTCGGCTTTCGTGGGCGGAGCGGTTCTTGCTTTGGCGAACTACGTGGCAAAGAGAGAAGCAAGCGACGAGGGTTCGAATCAGAATCGGAATTAAGAGAATGTAATTAAAGTTTTTTGCTTATGTTAATTCTCCGATCATTTCTTCTTCTAACTCTTTAAAGAATTTCGAATTCCCGGTTATCATATAAAATTGGGAATTTCCTTGAAATAACTTCATCAATCGTTCCGCTTTTTTTCTGGCCGGAAACGATCTGGGTAATAATCCCCTAGCAATATTTTCTTCGAAATAAGTTTCCAAACAATGAATCCAAGATTCTAATACTTCGGCGCCTTGATTGACCCAAGCCTGGTCGGGTTGATCCAAGCTTCCCATGAACCTCGCGAGCGGGCATCCGAAATATTTTTTTCCACGTACCTGCTTATTCAACAAAGCCATCCAGCGATTTATAAATTCGACCGGTGTAGCGGATCTCTCCATTAATCGCTCCCAGCTATTCTGAAAATTGGCCGCTTGGATTTTCAGGTATTCTCTTCCCAAGTCCTCTTTAGTTTGAAAGTATCGGTAAAAACTAGCCTTATGGGAATCCGATTCGCTGATGACCTGATTTACGGAAGTCCCGGCATAACCCTGGAAATAGATTAATCTAACCGCGGTTCCTACTAGTCGCTCGTAAGGGCCTTCGTGATTCAGGATCGGATCTTTCTTTTTTTCCATAAACCAAAAATATTTTGATAGACTGCATGGTCTACAAATATTCTTCATGGTAGAATTGAATAGACTACGTAGTCTATCTGGAGAACGTCATGCAGCAACTACAATTTGTCAAAAAACGGACCCTTGAATGGTTGGAAGTGCCTGAGCCGAAAATTACGGGTAAAAATCAGGCCTTGGTTAAACCGCTCGCAGTTTCTCGTTGTGACCTGGATCTACCGATCCTAAGAGGAGAGACATTATTACGCCCTCCGTTTCCGGTCGGGCACGAGTTTGTAGGAGAGGTTGTTCAGACAAGTCCCGAAATAACCGATTTATTTCCAGTCGGCACCAAGGTAGCAGTCCCGTTCCAGATCTCCTGCGGTCATTGTCATTATTGTGAAAGCGGACAATCTAAAAGCTGTTCCAGTGTAGCGCATACGAGCGCGTACGGCATGGGAAAGGGAGGTAAGGAATTCGGAGGTGCCTTATCCGATCTAGTAGGAGTTCCCTATGCGAAGGAAATGCTCGTCCCTTTTTCATCCAAGACTGACCCTGCCGCAATTGCAAGCATCAATGACAATCTCTTAGAGGCTTGGAAATTGGCGGGAATATTCCTGAATCAAAATAAGAACCTCAGAATCTTAGTTTTAGGAGGTTTCGCTTCGAGCGTCGGATTATACACCGCCGCTCTGGCTAAACATATGGGCGCAGCCGAAATCGTTTATTTAGATAGCAACAAGAAAAGATTGGATTTGGCGGCTTCGGTTGGAGCTAAAGTGGAACAAGTCTCGAAATTTCCAAAAAGTTTCGGAAAATTTGATATAGTCGCGGACGCTAGCGGAAGTCCGGAAGGATGGGACTGCGGTTTGCGTTCTCTCGACATTGACGGAATTTTCGGTTCCGCCTCCATTTTTTGGACGAATACTTTGCCGATTCCTTATTTAGATCTTTATAATAATGGAGCATCTATCCGTATCGGTCGCGTACGATCCAGGGAATGGATTCCGGAGATGTTGCGTATAGTGGAAGAGGAAGGGTTTGATCCTTCCAAAGTCACTACCAAAAAGGTAAGCTGGAAAGACGCGGCCGAAGCATTCCTGGAGGAAGAGACCAAATTAATCGTCGTCCGATAGGGGCCAACTTCGAAAATCCGGAAATTTATGCAGAGGGTGTAGGAAAAAAATTTCTGGACAAATTGATTTTATATTACCATCGTAAAGTTCCGGATTTTCGATGAAACGGTTCGTTATCAACAGCACTTGTTTTTTTCTCCTTTCGATTTTTCTCTCCGGTTGTGCCGTATTCGAGAAGAAGAATCGAGCGCTGACTAATTATTTGGATGAAAAGATTACGCCGGAAAGCGCTCCGGCTCAGATAGCGTTGGCTCCGATATTTATTCCGGTCGGTGTCTTATCCCTTTTACTGGATGCATTCGTTCTTCACCCGATCAGCGTAATTCCGGATGCGCTTGAGGACACTTACAAAGTTATTTGGAAAGATCCAACCGGAGGGGTTGTCTTTCAAACCATCGTGTTTCTTCCCAAATTGGCCGTAAGTCCCGTCTTCTTTCTGGTCGATTTTTTAGGACGAAGCGGAATCGATTTTTAAGTAAGAGCTGGTCGAATATGAAGCGGTCTTTAGTCGTTGCGAGAATCTTATTATTTTTTTCGTGTATTATAATATTCGGATATAATTGCGCGATTTTTAATCGAAATAATACTCCTCTTATAGTTCGAGTCGAAAAGCATCTCGTTCCGGAAAAACCGGTTCCCAAAATTATCGCGGCTCCCTTCTATATTCCGGTCGGTCTTTTGGCCGGATTGCTGGATTTATTTATCGTTCATCCGATCATGCGTATTCCGAACGCATATCAAGACACGATCAGCATTCTATGGACGCCGAGGCCTGAGAATCGTTACGTCACTAGAATGGCCTTTCTCCCGTTTTCGGTCTTACTCACACCGGTGATTTTTTCGGGGGATTTACTCTTTAGAAGCGCATTCGACGTAAATGGAAACGTGGATCGCGCCCGAATCGAAGAAGAGCCTATTAAGCAGGTTAAACCGATTCAGCAATCTCTCGCGGAAAATGATAGGGCTGCGATTTTAAAATGGCTTACTTCTTACGCCTATCATGAACCCGAATTAAGCCAGTCGATCCTTGATAAGTATCCTGAAGACGCCGAAATCAGGAGACTCGCTTTGCAAAAGCTCGTCGGAACATTAAACGACAAGACGTTTCCGAAATTTGAAGATTTCTTAATCGGTTATTTAAACAAAGATCAACAATCGGACAGAATCCTTTTGGGAGTCTTTCGTAGGTTATATTCTAAAAAGGCCAGCGAAGCGATATTGCGTCTAGTACGAACGAAGCAAGTTTCGAAGGAGAATGCAAAAGATTATATTTTGACGGTACTTTATATCGGGGACGAGAAAGATATCCAGTTTATTATCGATCAACTTTCGGAAGCGTCCGAAGGCAAAAAACCTTAGATAAATCGGTCGGATAGGTCAAAAATTTTTGAGTATCAGTTAAGGCTATTATAGTTCGCGTAAACTTTCAAAGTTAAAATTGACCGATAGAGCGAAAGTAATCGGTGAAGATCGACTCAACTTCTTCGTATGGCAAAAATCCTTTCGTGAGTATTCCTCTCTCCAAACCGTCCGAGAATACGAGCGTTGGAAATCCGGTTACACCCAAAAGAAATCCATAATTGAAATCGGTTTTGGTTTCGAGAGACGTTTCTTCCCTCTGGTAGAGTTCTTCGAAATCGGATTCATTAATAGATAAGTCGGAGGCAACAGAAAGAAACGTATTCAAATCAGTAGGATCCTTTCCGCCAGCGTGGAAGCTGAAAGAAAGTGAATCCAAATATTCGAAGGCAAGAGTAGGAGCTAGTCGCTGTGCCGTAATTACTGCGCGGCATGCCGGTTCCGAATCGAATATTAGATCCTCTCGGTTTAGAATTTCGTATTGAAATTTGCGTCCAGAGACTCTTTCTACTTCTTTCCAAAGATACCGAAGACGATCCGTCATTTCGGGGATAAATGATTCGACATCGACGCCGTACTTCAATCCTCCCAAGACTAAAGAAAAATCGATCTTGTCCTCGTATTTACTTTTGAGTTTAAGAATAGACGGACCGAATCCGTACGACCACGCACAAAGCGGATCAGCCACATAAATTAGGGAACGCTTGTCGGAAGGTCGAAGGAGTTCCACAGGACCGGTATGAGATGGAATCTTCGGAAAGACCATCATTTTCTCGGATAAGAAATCGATCTTCCAGTCGATTGATATAAAAAAGGCGGGACATTCGTCCCGCCTCCATCTCTTTTTCGTTTCGGAGGATTTTCTAAATTTCGTTCGGGTGTTTGACGTAGTAAAGCGATAGCCATACCACCCCGAATAGTACCCCCGCGTACGCTAGGATCGCGGTTGCGATGTCTATCATCGGAAGAACGGTAGCTATCGGTGTAACTTTAACTGCCGTAATCTTCGTAGCCTCGCCTAAGATCAGGAATAGACCTCCCAATCCAATTAGGTGATAGCGATTCATCGCGTCCTTTGATACTCGGGCGAACCGGGCAAACACAGGAACAGCCAAAAGCGCTAAAGCGAAAATGGTGACTGCATCCATGGTTCATACCTCCTTAAGGTACTAGGTTAGACACGCATAGGTTTTCGTTTATTACCGCAAAAGGAAAAAATATTTTAAGGAAATTGAATGTAATATAACGAGCGATTTATTATCGTTATGATTCGTAGTACATTCGGTTTAATCATATTTCTTCAAAGAATTAATTTATTCCATTTCGAGCGAATAAATGTTCAATAAGGGATAAAGACTTTCTAGTGAAAAAAGCAAAATTTTTTCCGATTTTTTTTATTGAACCTTTCTTTTCCTCTTTCGAGTAGAGCTTTTTATCCCCTGGGCGGGTAATCCTTAACCAAATCGTAATCATTTTAGAAAAAATTCTTTTCGACCCCTGCCTTCGTTTCAAAAGAATTTCCTTAACGTGGATTTACTTTCATACTATTTGGAAACTTACGAAGCCTGCCAAAGGGCATTTCTTTCCTATCGCAGGGGTTTAAAGAAGGCCTTTCCGCGTTTTAAGCACGAAATACTGGAGATCCCCAAGGGAGGAGGAAATATCGACTCCTATTTGATCGGATCCAAGAAGAATCCTCCCAAGAAAATCGTGATCATGAGTTCCGGCATTCACGGAGTAGAAGGATACGCAGGTTCTTCCTTTCAAAGAAGATGGATAGAAGAATTCCTTTTGAACGAAAACCCGTCCTATTCTCCTCCTAAGAACACCGATTTCCTGATATTGCACGGAATCAACGTTGACGGCTTTAAAAAGATGCGCCGGGTAAACGAAAGAAATGTGGACTTGAATAGAAATTTTGCCCTTAAACGGGAAAAGCTGCATAAAAAAGCCAAGAATAAAGGTTATAGAAAGATTCAATCATTCTTAAATCCGGCGAAAAAATTTACTTATATTACTTGGGAATATCTTATTTTTGTAATTCGTTTTGCAGGGATAGTTGCACGATTCGGAGCAAAATACGTACTCGATGCAGCGGTTAACGGCCAGTACGAGTTCCCGGAAGGAATCTATTACGGCGGTAGGAAGCCGGAACCCGTCGTGAGACGCTTAAGAAAATATTTCCGAAAGACCCTAAAGAATTACGAACAGATTCTGATCCTGGATTATCATACGGGTTACGGGGCCCGCAATACTTTAAGTCTCATGCAGAACGCTCCCGCCGGTTCGAGAGAGGACAAGAATTTACGAAAAGTTTTCGGCGATTTCGGGCTTTTATTAAGCGAAGCCGAAGACGATTTTTACAGGACTTCGGGTGACTTTACGGATTTTTTCGGTAAGCTATTCGGAAAGGATAAGGAACTATTTCCGATCACGGTCGAAATGGGTACTTTCGGAAATTTGAATATGCTCGGAGGTCTCAAAGGCAGTTTTTTAATGATCAGCGAAAATCGAATTCGTTTACACGGATCAAAGTCGGATCGCTCGGCTGAAAAAATACGAAACGAATTTCGTGAGATGTTTTATCCCACCAGGGAAGATTGGAGATTGGCGGCAATGGACCAGGTCTTCGGCGTTGTTCCCGAGGCGATTCGCAGATTTTCTAAGATTTAAACTCGATCGACTATGAGCAACGTAACATCGTCTTCGAAATCGGAACGTCTACAATAGGATCGGCATTCTTTTACTAGTCCCGGCGCGGCTTCGCTGGCGGAACTTTGCGATAAGGAACGTATTGCAAGAGTCAGCAGATCATCACTATAACGGCGACTCCTATCTTCGTTAGAATGCTCGGTGATGCCGTCCGTATATAAAACGAGTCGATCCATCGGTTTGAAAGAGGTAACAAATTCTTCAAAAAATAAATCGGGAATAACTCCGACTAACTTACCTTTCGTTTCCAAAGGTAAGGATGTTCCTTCTTCCTTCCTATATAATATCGGCGGATTATGACCTGCGTTAGAATAAACTAATGTGTCGGTTCCCGTATGAACCACTGCATAAAAAGACGTAAGGAAATTACCCGCAAGCTTATTGTATAAAGCGTGGTTTAGAGCGGTAAAAAACTTGGACGGGCTGGATAAAGTCTCTTCTTCGAACGTTTCCATGACGGTATGAATTACTGCAGCCACTACCGATGCGGACAACCCGTGCCCGGATACGTCCGCGATAAGGACCGCAGTTCTATGTTCGTCTAATTTTATGACATTATAAAAGTCTCCGCCCACATTATCGAAGGGAATATGCTGAACGCCGAATTCCAAGCCGGGAACATACGGCAACGCGGAAGGAAGGATTTTGGCCATGACTTCCCGGGCGCGTTTGAGCTCACGTTCATTATCCACTACTTTATGGAATAGATTCGCATTTTGAATCGTGACGCTAAGTCGGTTTGCGATGGCTCCTAGCATTTCCAAATCCGCATGAGTAAATGCGTATCCCGAATACTTATTATTCACACTAATCACGCCGAGAAGTTCTCCTCGATACAATAAGGGAGCGGAGATTAAAGAACTTGCTTCGAATTTATATTTTGCATTCTTATCATATCTCGGATCCTCGTCCAGATTTTGAATTAGAAGACTTTGCTTTTCCCTTGCCACCCAGCCGGAAACTCCTTCTCCATAGGGTACTTGGATAGAATGAATTGCGTCTTCCGGGATTCCTCTTGCGGCCAAAATACGTAAAACTTCCAGAGTGGGATCAGCTAGATAGATCGTTCCTGCTTTAGCTTCTAGGAATTCTAAAACTTTATCAATAAGCCAATTTCCTAATTCCTGAATGCTCTTTTCCGCAACCGTGAGTTTCTCGAATTCGTATAATAATGAGAGTTCTAGAATCCTTTTTTTTAGGGATTCATGAGTCTTGGCGTTTTTGATTGCGATCGCGGCAATTTCGGATAGAGACGCAAGAACTTCGATATCCGAATTGTCGAAGCTTCTATTTCCTGATTTGTTCAGAATTTCAAGCGTTCCGATCACTTGATCTTGAACGAATAATGGGACGCAGGCAAGGGATCTGGTTCGAAATCCCGTTTTTTGATCTAGGGAAGGATTAAAACGTGTGTCCGTATACGCATCTTCTAACAGAATCGGTTTTTTTTCCTGGGCCACCCAACCAGCGATTCCTTGTCCCGGCTCTAATCGAGCGTATTTTTGAATGATTTCCCCTTTTTCCCCTAATGCGACTTCGCAATATAGGAATCCATCTTTTTCGTCCAATAAGAATAGGGAGCTTGCTTCCGCTTCCAGAAGATCTTTCGAATACAACATAATAAGCGGAAGAAGTTGGTAAAGATCCAAGTTTGCATTTAAAATCGTACTTGTATTAAGCAAACTTCGATATTTACGAGCTTCGGAATCGACCTGAACCATAGATGCGCCCAGACTGGCACGGATCGGGCCCAAAGTCAACGATTGTCGTTTTTCAAATCGACAAAAACCGAAGGAAAGCCCTCAGTTTCTTTCCGCTTTCCGGTTTTTCCGGAACAGAAGGCGAGGTCTTTCGGTCGGATAAATGAACATGGAGTTTGAATTGCAGAGATTTTATATTTTCCTCGGGGTATTTACGGTTATTCTCTTTCTCGCGTATAGCTATGCGGTGAATAGATTGAGTGCTCCGTTTGAACTGAATTCGGTTCAACAGGGGATTCTTTGGCTGCTAGTCATAGTATTTGTTCTGCTGACCCCGACAGCCTATCTCCTAAGCCTATTTTACCGCGAAACCCAGTGGCAAAAATTATGGTCCTATGCCGCGTTTACCAGTCTAGGATTTTTTACACTGCTAGTTTCATTCGTGGTTTTTCATGACTTGGGCAAGTTAGCCTGGAAAGGTTGGGTAGTATTATCCGGAATCCTACAAAGCAGTTCCGGCGTAAGCGGGTTAACAGACTCGGATTCGGTCCTTTCTACTGCTGAACTGACTCGTAAAGACTTTCTTTCAAGATTGGCTTCATTTTTAGTTATAGGTTTTACCGGGGGTCTAACGGTCTTTGGGTTTTATCAGGCGCATAAGAGTCCTGCGCTGAAAAAGGTTTCTATCAAAGTTCCCGGACTACCCGAGGGCCTGGAAGGTTTTAAAATCGCTCAATTATCGGACATACATATCGGCCCCACGATTAAGAAAGGATTTTTGGAGGGTGTCGTGAGAAGAACGAATGAGCTGGATGCCGACCTAGTCGCTATAACCGGCGATCTTGTAGACGGCACAGTAAGTTTGTTGCGGGAGCATACGACTCCGTTAAGAGATCTTTCCTCGAAATATGGAACGTTTTTTGTAACAGGTAACCACGAATACTATTCAGGCGCAATCGCTTGGATTCACGAGCTTAAGGAAATGGGCGTCAATGTTCTTTTAAACCAGAATAAACTCATAGCTCATAAGGGAGCAACGATTGCAGTTGCCGGAGTAACCGACTATAAGGCTCATTCCGTCATTCCCAATCATAGGACAGATCCGGAGAGAGCTGCGATAGGTATCGAAGGCGCCGACTTTAAACTTTTGTTGGCTCACCAACCTAACTCGATTTTTGAGGCGGCGAAAGCCGGGTTCGATTTGCAGCTTTCAGGACATACTCATGGAGGACAATATTTTCCAGGTAACCTATTGATTCATATTTTTCAAAAATTTGTGGCCGGTCTTAGTAAATGGGAAGGAACGCAATTATATGTAAGTCGCGGCACCGGCTATTGGGGACCGCCATTACGAATCGGAGCTCCTTCGGAAATTACTCTGCTCATACTGGAAAGAGCCTGATCGCGATTTGGATTTGACAAACTTCTCTCCTGCAATTCTTTACAGTTAATTTTAAAGGAGAGGCGATGAAAGGGACTGAGTCTCTAGTTCTAGTCCGTTGCAAAGGTAATTTTATAAAAGGAAAAGAATCCGAACGTTTGAATCGTAGGTTTTTTTCCTTTTTCCCGCCGTTTGTTCTTATTTTTTTTCTCATTCCGGGCATAGCATTCTTAACTGCATGCGGGAAACCCAAGCCTAAAACTAATTCGGAAATCGAACGATTGAAACCAAAGAAGAAGGCGGACGATCGAGAGCTCGATCCGGATTTATCTTCGAGGGAATACTTCGACGAAGATGCACAAGGGAAACCTTTGGAAAAGAAAGTGAGCCCTAGTAACTCTGCTCCCGACTTATATTCCTTTTCGAAGAAAGGTTCCGGTTGCAAACGAGGAAATTGCAAACATGGGGAGGGAATCTACGTGTACGAATCGAGAGATGTCTATTTCGGTCGTTTTGCAAATGAGCAGAGGGAAGGCTGGGGAATACTTGCTTATTCGGACGGCGATAAATATGAGGGAAATTGGTCGCGAGATTTAAAATCGGGCCAGGGTACCTATACGTTTCGGGACGGCGGTGTCTTTAATGGTCGCTTTTCGGAGGAAGGAAACGGAAGCGGACAATATCACAAAAGCGGTAAAACGTATAAATGCAGATTAGAAAATCGTAAGGTTCTTTGCAAATAAGCCCTTTTTCGATCAATTAACTCGTAGTTTAATTGATCGTTCGTTATAGAATCGCTTTTTTTAGTTAACCCTTGCTTTTCTTTCGATCAGGAATACAATCATCGGCGATGTTTGGGGGTTCTTATGGAAAGAGTAAATCATTGGTTAGATGAGCATAGGGATTGGTGGATCGATATCGTTCGGATGTACTTAGGCGGAGTGTTGCTATACAAAGGCCTTTTATTTCTTTCAGACACTGAGGCTCTAATTCGATTAATGGAATTGCATAATGCGCCGTTTGCGTCCACTTTGATGGCTCATTATATTGTGATCGCCCATATTTGCGGCGGTATTCTTCTTTTTGCCGGACTACTGACTAGATTTTCCGCCATCTTACAATTGCCCGTGCTAGTCGGCGCGGTTTTATTTATCCACTCGAAAGAAGGTTTCGTATCCGCAGGCTCCAACCTCCCGTATGCCAGTATGATACTTTTGCTTTTATTGCATTTTTCTTTATACGGTTCCGGAAGAATTTCGGCAGACTTCTATATCGAAACGCATAGAAGCGTTTAGTAATTTAGAAAAACAAGATTTTCCTTCGACAGAAATTTTTTTCTTCGGTTCGATCTGATTAAATCGACTCGAGGGACAGTTATGCTTTATTTCGATAGTATGTAGGACCTCCTACAGGTGCCCATTCGATAATAAAGATTGCAATAATAGAGATTTTGTGAAATGGAGGCGGGTACCGCCGCTTCGCTCCGGCCCCCGCCCAGGAAGGGTGGGGACTTCTCCTATGCACCACACTTCTGAGTAATCCGCGAGTCCCATGTAGGACCTCCTACAGGTGTTTATTCGATAATAAAGATTGTAATAATAGAGATTTTGTGAAATGGAGGCGGGTACCGCCGCTTCGCTCCGGCCCCCGCCCAGGAAGGGTGGGGACTCAACGCTAATGAAAAGCAAGAAAGGGAGTAAGACGGAATTACAGCATCAGCCCGGAAATAAAAGGAATCTCTAATCTTGAGAATATAACTCAAAATTAGAAAAGGAAACTACGAAAGTATGCCGTCGACAAGCTGCGAAGCATTTTTCATAAGCGATGCAACGTTTATACCAAGGAGTTCTCCGAGCACACGACGTAGAAAATTCCCATGAAAGTCAATTTTTGTTTCCGGGCTGGTGGGTGAAATTGGCTCTGCCAATCAGACTTGAAATCAATAGAAATATGATATACTAACGTTCTCAGATCGTCCGTTTCTCTAAATATGTTTGATTTTAATATCTTGCTTCAAACGGGAAAAGTTATTGAACAGCTCTTCGGCTTAGTATAAAACTATGGAGCTATTTCACCTTCCAAAAGAAGGAGAATTGTTTCGTTTACAGGAGGAAAGCTTATGAAAAAAAAGTGGGTGGTGGTTGCGAACCGAAGCGAAGCGAAAATATTCGAATATCAAGGACCCTCTCAAGGACTTAAGCTGGTTCAATTTATGGAAAATCCGGACGGCCGTCTCCGGAATTCTGAATTAGTTACCGGATCCGGACATGGATCTAGATCAGATTTCGATTTCTCTTCAGAACACGAACCGAAGAAAAAGGTGGCGGAAGCTTTTGCCGGAAAACTTTCGGATTTCGTAAATTTAGAAAGGAAAAAGGACTCCTTTTCCAATTTTATTTTAATTTCCGAACCGGGTTTCATGGGAATGATACTCGGCAAATTGGATGATAAATCGAGGGAGAAAATCTATCATAAGATGCCGAAGGATATTGTTCATATAAAAGAGTCCGGCCTACTCGGACATTTAAGGAGTGTGCTTGCCTAAAGTTCTAAAACTTAGGTTGATGTTGATATTTAAAGATCGCCGTCTAAGGATTCATCTATAGTAAAAGATTCCAAGGACGGTGATCCCAATAACATGCTGCCCACTACAGCTCCTTTCAGTACAATTTTCATTCATCATAAAAACCTTCATTGACGAGATGTTGTTGTCCGAGATTCTTCCCGAAAAAAGAAAGGAAGTTTCTAATGGCTGTACCTAAAGAAAAATTCATTCTCTCAATCGACAGCGGTGGGAGCGGAATTAGGGCGATTCTGTTCGATAAAAAAGGTAGAATCGTTGAACGCCAATATGAAAAAACTCCTCCCATCTTAAAATCTCCCGGCGCTCTCGAACACGATCCTGATATTCTTTGGAAGGCTTTATTATCGGTCGTAGGAAAGGCTCTCAAAAAAAAGCAATTTCAACCGTCAAATATCGCGGCCATCGGAATATGTAACCAACGGGGCTCTTTTCTTCTTTGGGATAAGCAAACGGGTAAACCTTTGACCAAGTTGATCAGCTGGGCGGACGTAAGAGCCGTAAATACAGCCGACGAAATGAATGCGAATAAATTCTGGAAGACCATCCAGTTCGTTTCCAGAATTGCCGGCGCAATCACTAGACATCCGATGATGATCGCGACCTATCTACTTAAATTTACGACCGATCACGCCTCCGTTCGATTGAAATGGGTGTTCGATACTCATCCGGAGTTGCTTGTAAGAG